>JAAELC010000296.1 GCA_024227135.1 Gammaproteobacteria bacterium | reverse complement strand
GGGGGGGGGGGGGGGGGAGGCACGACAAAGAGACAAGGTACATTTTATTGATAGGGGTCCTTCCAATCATCCTCATAGAGGCCCTTCAAGTGGTTGTAAATATTGATGGTCTCGAAAATCCTCTTTCTCTGCTTGATGAGTTCCTCCCACTGCTCCACCATCTTTGGTTCCACCCCGCATATTGGAACCGCTGGAATTTCTGGGAGGCCTGGGACGTCGGCATACGCGGGACCATCAGGGACCATGAATGGGGGTGCGCTCGTGGGGAGCGGCGGCGAAGGAGGGGCGGGGACTACTCGCACATGTTCCATGTAGGGGAATGCGTCTGCGATGTGGGGGATGGAAGAAGATGCAGTGTAACAATATAAGAACACATAATATAATATAATATCATATGGGGGAACGAGAGGGAGATAGATCCAGTGACAACCGTGATAAATACGCCGTTACATTTGGGGTCCTAAATGAAAAACTGGTGATTCAATCACCCCAGTTGTCATCGTACAACGTGCGCCAGACGTCTTCATAATCCTCCTTTGCCTTTCTATAGCGGTCGATGTCATCCGTCATTCTCTTCATCTTCTTCGCGAGGATATGCCACAATCTCCACATCCCGACCAGTTGATCTGGCAAGGCAACATTCAGATGTTCCATGCGTGATATAATATAATATAAGATAATAATACAGTATAATATAAATATAATAATATAATGTCATAGTAGATAGATAGAGAGAGAGGAGAGAGAGATATATGCTCAAACAGGGAGCATGATGTAAGAGCCTGCGTATTTGCGTTTATCAAAAAACACACCAGGGTGTACACCCGGTACAACCGCACGTGTCACGTCATCCAAAAGAACATGTGTAACCTGCTCATAGACGTCGGACAAGTTCACAATGTCGAGTCCTGACTTTCGCGGACAATCACGTGGCTTGGAGAATACCATCACAACGGCCAGTGCTATTTCCATGCAATCCAGATCTGCACTCAGTGGAACACGAAATGCAATATTATGCCGCATCACCGCGTAGTGAGAGCGGTCTTCGATCGCCCGGCCGGTCGCATACCACTGAAGATGACGCCCGGGAATCTCAATGAAACTCGGTCGGTGGTCATGCACCCTACCGCGTGACAGGAATGACCGCATATCAGCACAGGGCTGCATGCGTGCGCCATTAACCGTAACGCGGATTGAACGCGCACGACGCAACTCATCCTCGAGACATCTGATGAGGGGTGCATAATGCTGCACAACAGGGTCCGTGCAAGTTTCTATGCTCAGCAGCAGGCCCAGTAATGTTGGGGCGAACGCCCTCAGCGCGTCCGAACCACGGTGTGCGGTCTGAAGCTCGCGCAACCACGGCAGGGCACGCACAAGGGCCCGCACCAATCCCAAATCAGACAGGTGCGGCCGGAAGCACGATGGCACCGCCACATTCCTTCTTTTCTTGAGCGACCAGAACACCCTGCGCAGGGACACTGATGCCCGCGACGCGCCCAACACCGTCCTATCTCGCACCATGTTAAGCATCGACTTTCTAGCGCTGCCGATGGTTTTACGCTCGGCACTGTCACTGTCCGAGTCGTCACTGTCACCGCTCGAATCGTCGTCACTGCCCACCTCTACAACCAATGACAGCTTGGCGTCCAAATGCTGTGCGTTGGCTTGCAACAAAACGTCTGCCCGCAGTTTGCGAACATATTGCGCTGCGATAGTGGCCGCAGAGCGATGCCGGTTCCTGGCCATGTGCTTCAGCCAACCCAAAAAACGCTCCATCCCAAATGAATGGAAACCAGTCGACGGGCCCCAGGCATGGATTGATTTCACAATGGTCTGGAATGACCAACGAGTGTCACACATTTCTCTGACCGGCGAAACGCGCTCCATTTCGCTCAATGCGCGCACAACCAACTCAAACATCTCATCCAACTGTTCGTGCGTATTCTCGTGCCTCGTGAACGCTTCGGCGGCATCCAGCATGCCGCACCACGCACTGTACAGTTCCGCATTGTTGTCGTGCCAGCAATGCCAAAAGAGGTACTTGCCCAGTCCTCTTCGGGCAAACGTCCGCCACTCGACCATATCAACTTTTCCTGTCCGCAGGAAAAGGGGGTGTGACCGCTTAATGTTCCAGGAGGTGGGATGAGTAATGCGACAATAGAGCCAGTCACAGTGACTCTGGTACTGCTTACTCAGCATCCAGCGACGGTGCCGCAGCACCTCCTCACTGACATGCCGCGGGATCTTCCCGACCCAAGGAATGGAAACAGCCCCCCCATCACTCTCTGAGTCCTCTCCCGTCTTCCCGGTCGCCTTTGTCTCGGCGATCGCCCTTGCCTTCACCTTCGCGTCGTCCTTTCGCTGCTGGGGAATCCGCTGTCCCTTGAACACCTGGAACATGTGTCGTTTGAACTCACCGCTGATTATGTGCCTACTGTCCGAGGGGAAGTCCTGACCCATGTCCTGGTTCCAAATGCGCGACAGCGCGCAAAAATCCAAAACACCTGTTTCGTACCTGATTTGATCCTTCCTGGACTTGATGATTTGATTCCCAGCACGCCGCACGTTTCGGTGAAATGTGTAATGCGACATGTAATAATCGTGGTCTTTCGGCGGAGGGCTTGGGCGGGTTTCCTCGTGTTCGAAGCGGGGGTCGGTACGCAGAGGGTGGTCAAGCGGTAGAAACCTCCTAAAACAGCCGTAAACTGTACCCCCGAACAGCTCCAACTTTGGGATGACAGCGTCGCACGGTTGTTTGCCAGCAGACAGAGCGCGTGCCTCCCGAAGAGCCGGGTTGTCACCAAAACACCGAGCAAGCGTGGCGCGCAGTGTGAACCGTCGGCGCGGGTCACCCAGCTCAAACCGACAATCAACTGCCGGTGTGCCATCTGTACGGAGCACATGAAGTTGGTCGACGAAGTATCCGAGGTAGGCCTGCTGTGTCTTGGGCTTATTGTGCGGCACAATGCCGCCGAGTAAAAGGTTGCAAGAAAGACTGCGCATACCATCAGGCAGGAGACTATTCTGGAACGCAAAGATCCAGGCAGAATCGTGCTGCAACAACTCAACCCCATCAGTAAACAAGTCAACGACCGAGTATCTCCGAAGCGGATCCGACCCTGTGAGGAGGCTATCGGACAAAATCTTTTCGCGCCACCTGGGTGACTGCTGTACGCTTGACACGACACCATGTGGGTGTGGTGATGGGTCGGGAATCATCATGTCAACGAGATCCGGCCGGGACCATTGGCCAGCCAGCTGGACACCAATGTCGAACGCGATAAACGGCTTTGATTTTTGAGCCCTGTTGTTTTTACACACAGGGCACACCTTTGCATCAGCAAGTTGCCTCTCCCTGTTCGGGTCGGCATGTAAAGGAGCATTGTAATACACAACGCAGTCGTTCTCGCAGGCATCCACAGTACTGGCGCACTTGACCCACGGCGCTTCCCCCACTTTCAGTGCATCTGACCATTTGGGCATTTTATGACCCCGTGGCAGAATGACAATTAACAGGTCATACATTTTCTCTGTGTGTGAAACTGCTTGAGCTCCATGCCCGGAGCCTCCTGACACTATGCCGAAAAACAACGCGAGTATCTCATTAACAGTGAATATGCAGCCTGGATAAGCTGGGACATCATACTCCCCTCGCAACCCTAAAAGTTCGGAAGGCCAAGTATGCTTGTTACTTCGAGGCCCTGGGTCGTGCCCGCCCCCGCCCATAAGGGCAGGAATCTCTAGTGTAGGCATGGCTGGCGGAGGGCGCGTATCACCTCGATTCCTGGACCTATGCCTGGAAATAGATCTGGTGGACATAGGTGCTCCTTCACATGTTTGACAATAACAATAACAGGGTTTAGAACGACCGCGACCTGGGTTCGGGGGCGCGGGCGGGGAAGCCGGAGCGACCGGAGCGACCATGTGCGGCGCAGGCGGGGAAGCCGCTGCTGCTGCTGATGACGCTGCTGATGATGACGACGCTGCTGCTGATGATGACGCTGATGATGATGACGATGGTGCTGATGATGACGACGACGCTGATGATGATGACGATGACGCTGATGATGACGATGACGCTGATGATGATGACGATGACGCTGATGATGACGATGACGCTGATGATGATGACGATGGCGCTGATGATGACGACGACGCTGACGATGACGGCGCCGATGATGGCGGTTCGGGGGTTTTGCGCTTCAGGTTCCTCTGTGAAGGACGTTGACTTGAACAGAGCAGAAGGAGAAGCAGACACAGAAGCATAAGCAGAACAGGAAGAGGAGGAAGAAGAAGAAATCAAAACAAGACAACACAAATTGAATAAGACTGAGAAGCAGATGAAGAAAGAGAATAATTATAATAAGAAGAAGTAGAAAGAGAAAGAAGAAGAAGAAGAAGAAGAAGAAG
>JAAELC010000295.1 GCA_024227135.1 Gammaproteobacteria bacterium | reverse complement strand
GAGCGAACTGTCCGCTGTCGTGAACGGTTAGGCGGACTGCTCAAGTACTACCATCAAGAAGCTGCATGAGTATTTTGACCCTACGGGAACTCTTGAACACCAAAAGTTCGATCTACAGCGATATTCTGGCAGACGCGGAGCGTTCAGGCGCGGACCTCATCGTCATCGCCTCCCATCAACCCGAACTCTCCGACTATCTGCTAGGATCCAACGCCGCCAAGGTCGTGCGCCATGCGAAATGTGACGTTTATGTAGTCAGGAGCTGACTGTTGGTAATTGTAGATGGTCGGGCTGCCCGCGAATCATCAGCATAATACGCTCTGGTTCGTGGGCAACCCCCGCTGCTGGCAGAATACTTAGGGATCAACTGAATGGTGACCCCGACTTATCCAGAATATCCGCGGCCCTAACCCTAATGAAGTTTATAAGCAGAATGACAGGCGACACATTGCTGCATAACTTTGGATAAAGCAGAATAAGCGGCATTCACGTTGCCTTCAATCTCGGCATCTCTTGCGGTCATCGCGAATCGGCTGGCCGCTCGATGCATATCAGTTCCGATGGCTCCCATTTCTTCGGGCATGAATCTGCCCATATGAGCAGCACCATGCAACTCCAAAGAGGACATGCCCAATCGGTTTTCGGCCACTTCAGCCGCCCTTTCAAATCGCTGATTCGACAGGTGACGGGTTATCTCTTCCAGTGCTGCAAGATGATCTCTCATGTTCTTCAGCATGTGCTCACGCATCATGTCTGGAAGTTGAACGGGTTGTCTTCCGTCATCGGCAAATACGGGTGTCGCTAACAACAGGACCATGCCCGCAGCAGTCAACGATCTTAGTGTCATGGCGCTTTCCTGTCTCGGTGTTTAAGGAAATTTCTCTCGTATTGTAACTGCTCACCCCCCAGAGATTAATCCCCATGGATGGTCTGTGAGAGAAGGGTCTTTGGCATGGGTGCCAAAGCCAAGCCTACAGTCAGGTATTTGCGGCGTCTTCCGCAACAGATTGTCTGTGCGGGGTGAGTAGTTACCTCGTATTCCTTCTGGCTCAACGTTCGTGAACCAACCGGCCGGTAACGATCGAAGATGACAAGGATCGGTAAGTATCAACGGATTACTAGTAGTTCGAATGCCTGCTGTATTCGCCGACTTCACCCACATGGGTCACCGAGTAGACACTGAAAGTATCTTTTCTGGATTCGGGCATATCCATACCCGGTGTGCCTGAAGGCATTCCAGGGACAGTCAGCAGTCGAATATCAGATTTTTCCCCTAACAGACGTTTAATGTCCTGAGCGGGCACATGCCCTTCTACAATCAGGTCATTGACAACTGCGGTATGGCAGGACGCGGCTTTGGGGGGGACACCGTATTTGGTTTTGTAGGGTTGCACGTTATCAACGGTGACATCATTGACATTGAAGTGGTGGTCTTCGAGGTGATCGATCCATCCTTTGCAACAACCACAGGAAACACTGCGATACACAGTGATATCATAGCGCTGGTCTGTAAGCCCGCTCTTCCATCGAGGGTTCTCAGCAAAGAGTGAAGTTGAGGCGAGTAACAGGAGCAGGATAGGTAAGTTTCTCATATGAAGCACTCTTTGTTAGTTTTTCATGCGACCGATTGCGCAACTGACAAAAGACCTTGCTTTCGCACCAACAGAATCGAGTCCCTCGACGGAATCGATTTCCGGATACCCCATGTTGGCAACTGCGTTTATATACAGATCGCGGTTGGCTGCTTCGCCATCAATTGATACTTTTCCCTCTTCAACGTTTACAGTTACATCACAGACTCCTTCAAGTGCTTTCAACCTGGTCTGGATAGTATTCGCACAACCCCCACACTTTATATTCTCTACCAATATATCAATACTCATTTTTATCTCCAGACCTCTCCAGACCTTTAATGATGGGACAGACACCAGGGCCGCTGTGACGGCATTCGCCTATCAGTTCTCCCAGTTCCTGCTGAAGCGCAGTCAACGCTTTGATACGCTGATTGACAGCGTCCAGCTTTTCCTCCGCCAGCATGCGTACCTCGTTTCGCGAGCCGACCGGATCAATCCTCAGTTTCAATAGTTGAGCGATCTCAGCTAATGAGAAATCCATAGCCTGGGCTCTTCGAATAAACAGCAATTGCTCCAGATGGAGTTGGGTGTATCGTCTTTGACCATTATGGCGGGATACTTCCCGTAACAAATCGATCTTTTCGTAGTAACGCAGGGTATCAATGGACAGTCCAGTCTTTTTCCCTAGAGTTCCAATGGTAAATGTGGTATCGCTCATAGTGGAGGAGTATATAGGCTGGAGCTAACTCCAGGTCAAGTATAAGATTCAAGGAATCGATTCAAGCGCCGTATGCGCTTTCTGTCTGGCAATGCTACTGTCCCATCAAGTGGGATTGCATCGATGCAAGGTCTATCTTTGGTCTTGTGCATGCCAGAATTGGAGTCGAACGAACCACCGGCTGAACAAAGCAGGCATACCAACCGGTCGTATACTGGTATGACAACCCCTGGTTTGCAAAAAGACCACACTAATGGTGAATCAACTTCCCCCCCTCAGGTTGGCTGATTGGAATCCAACGCGGAATACCTTGCACCAGTACGCCCGGATCATTGGCAAGCTGCTCAGTCATTACATGCCCCCATCCAAGCACTGGTGGCACATTACTCTCCAGGTTTCGGTCCGAGGCTTGACCACTACGCCGTTCCCGATTGCGGGCCAGCATCTCGAGGTTATTCTGGATCTATCGACCCACCGGATGGTGATCGACAGCAGCGAGGGCTGGAACCTGGAAATGCCATTGGCGGGCCGAGGTACCAAGGAGCTGTGTGATCGGCTCACCGCTGTTCTGGCATCATCCGGTGTCGAACTGATGCCGAACCTGCTTGCCGATTTCAAGAGTGAGGAAATCCTGCCTTATGAAGTTCAGGCGATTGACCGTTATCGTCGGGTTATCAACTGGGTAAATACCGTCTTCAGACGCTTTAAAGGTGGGTTGCGCCGTGAAACCGGGCCTGTACAGTTGTTCCCTCACCACATGGATATCTCCATGAACTGGTTCTCCGGTCGCCTGGTGCCCGGCATTGATCCTGCCAACGAGGAAAACGTCGATGAACAGCTGAATTTCGGTTTTTTGACCGGTGATGATTCGATCTCTGATGCCTACTTCTACGTCACGCCCTACCCGGCTCCAGAGAACTGGACGGATCTGGCACTGCCAGAGGGAGCCTGTTGGCATACTGAAGGCTGGACCGGGGCGATAATGCCCTATGGGGCGGTGGTGTCAGCGGACCAGCCGGAAGCGGCGTTGCTGGACTATCTGGAACGTTTACAGGCCCATGGTGCAAAGCTTATGGTGTGACGAATTCGATTTGAAGTCGCGTTCTGGATGGGTTTACATGACAGATTGTGTCGTCATGCCAACCAGAATACTTACAAGGATAATGCAGTAATGAAATCAACCAGCCGTGAAGTATTGATTCACCAGTTCAAACGTGTACGCGGCTATACGGAAGCTCTCTGTTTACCCCTGGCGATCGATGATTATCAGATTCAGTCTATTGCACAGACCAGCCCTCCCAAGTGGCATATCGCCCACGTCAGCTGGTTTTTCGAAACATTCGTTTTGCCACACTTCAGACCAGGATATCAACCCTACTGTTCCCGATTCGATTTTCTTTTCAACAGCTATTATTACACCCATGGCGAAATGTACCCGCGTCCGGAACGGGGTTTGTTATCACGTCCCACGGTAGAGGAGGTTTTTCGCTACCGGGCCCATGTGGATACCGGCATGGTGCAGTTGATGGAAAGCGTCGATATTGAACAGTGGGAAACGCTGGCCTTTCGCGTGACTCTGGGTCTCAGTCATGAGCAGCAACATCAGGAACTGCTTTTAATGGATGTTAAGCACAATTTTTCGGTCAATCCCATGTATCCCGTTTACCGGGACGACCTGCACGTACCCGAGGGCACGACCCGTCCGGTACGCTGGCTGGAACGGGCGGGTGGTATTCAGGAGGTCGGTCATGGTAGTACCGGTTTCGCCTTCGACAATGAATCACCCCGCCACGAGGTACTGGTGCGGGATCACTGCCTTGCCGACAGATATATCACTAACGGCGAATACTTGATGTTTATCGAGGACGGCGGTTATGAAAACCCGGCCTTGTGGCTGTCAGATGGCTGGGCACTGATCCAGCGTGAGAAATGGTGCCATCCCCTTTATTGGCAGCATGATGAACGGGATTGGTTGCAGTTCACCCTGGGTGGTCTGCGAAAACTCAATCCTCACGAACCAGTTTGCCATATCAGTTATTACGAGGCGGATGCCTATGCCCGTTGGGCCGGTCGCCGTTTACCCATGGAGAATGAGTTGGAAACCATGCTGGCTGAATGCCCCATTACAGGGAATTTTTCTGGCAGTGAAATGTTTCACCCGGCGCCTGCAGGAGATCCCGGGCAATGGTTCGGTGATCTCTGGGCCTGGACAGCCTCTCCATACATGGCTTATCCCGGATTCGAGCCACTCTCGGGTTCCATGGGCGAGTACAACGGTAAGTTCATGTCCAACCAGATGGTGCTGAAAGGAGGCAGTTGTGTCACCCCTGACGGCCATACCCGGGCCAGTTATCGAAACTTTTTCTATCCGGAAGAGCGTTGGGCCTTCACCGGACTGCGGTTGGCAGAAGATGGGTGAGAGAATATCACGCACAACACTGACTCTTAAAATAGGCAGGTAGCAGATTATGGCCCGTATCAAAGTCGAGTTTACCAGTACAGAAGGGCAGACCCTGGCTGGTTTGTTGGAGACACCACCCCAGGATGTACCCATTGCCCGTTACGCACTGTTCGCACACTGCTTTACCTGTGGAAAGGATATAGCCGCCGCATCCCGTATCAGTCGGGCTCTGGCCGGACGTGGCATCGCGGTGTTGCGCTTTGACTTTACCGGGTTGGGCAACAGCGATGGAGATTTCGCCAATACCAACTTCTCCTCCAACGTTCAGGATCTTCTTGCGGCCGCCAGGACATTACAGGAAAACTATCAGGCTCCGACACTCCTGATCGGGCACAGTCTGGGTGGTGCGGCGGTACTGGCGGCGGCGTCGCAACTCGATTCGGTGGAGGCGGTGGTGACCATCGGCGCTCCCGCGACTGCCAGCCACGTCCGGCATCTTTTCGGGGCCGCGCAAGAGGAGCTCAAAAAAACCGGGGAAGCGGATATTAAGATCGGTGTTCGCAGTTTTCGTGTGAAACGGCAGTTACTGGACGACCTGGATCGCTATTGTGATGCCAGCCACCTGCAAAAACTGAATCGTGCGCTCCTGGTTTTTCATGCACCCCTGGATCAGATCGTATCCATCGATGAGGCTGCTAAAATCTACCAGGCGGCCAGGCACCCGAAGAGTTTCATCTCTCTGGATCAGGCCGATCACATGTTGAGCAAACGCGAAGACACCGAGTATGTGGCGGAAGCATTGCTGGCATGGGCCAGTCGCTATCTCAACCTGTCGAGGCGTGAAGTCGGGCCTGGCTACGGGGCAGCGCCCCCGGTGGAGAGCGGAGAGGTGCGGGTGACCGAACTGGACAAAAAGTTCCTGCGGGGACTCTATACCCGGAGTCACCAGTTAATGAGCGATGAACCAAAATCAGTGGGGGGTCAGGATCTTGGTCCTTCACCCTACGACCTGTTGTTGATGGCCCTTGGTTCCTGCACTTCGATGACATTGCGAATGTACGCCAACCGGAAGCAACTGGCGCTGGATTCGATCGACGTTCGTCTGCGCCACGACAGAGTCCATGCCGATGATTGTGCGGAATGCACCGACCGGGAGGGCGGGATCGATCGTATTACCCGAACACTGACGTTAACAGGCGATCTGACAGCGGACCAGCGCCAGCGGCTGCTTGAAATTGCCGATCGTTGCCCGGTTCACCGAACGTTGGAGAATGAACCCGTGATCGTTACTGCCATCGATCAGAATGCTGAATGATGAGGCATGAAGGGTTAGATGATATCGGTTTTTCCCAGCTCGTGGAGTCGGTGAAGCAGTGCCGATTATGCGAAAAGGTCCTCCCGCTTGGACCGAAACCTGTCATTCAGGTGGATCCCCGGTCAAAGATCCTTATCGCCGGACAAGCACCGGGGCGGCATGTTCATGACACGGGTGTACCCTTCGATGATCCCAGCGGTGACAGACTGCGCGACTGGCTGGGTGTTTCACGGGAAGTCTTCTATGACCCCGCAAAGATCGCGATCCTGCCGATGGGCTTTTGCTACCCGGGCACAGGGGTGTCCGGTGATCTGCCACCCAGGCCGGAGTGCGCGAGGGCGTGGAGAGAGCAGATTCTGCAAGCTCTGCAGTACATAAGGCTGACCCTGGTAGTCGGCCAGTACGCACAGAAATGGCACTTGCCACACCGGCATCGTAACCTGACTGAGACTGTGCGTGGGTGGAAAGACTACGAAGCAGAGGTCATCCCGCTTCCCCACCCCAGTCCGAGAAACAACATCTGGATCAAGAAGAATCCATGGTTTTCCGAATCACTCATCCCGTTCCTCAAGGAGGCTGTCCGGAAAGCACTGGATGAGTGACGGCTCAGGACGCTGTAGATTCGAGGATGCATAATGGTCGATAGGAAACAATCATACCCCACGCATTGCAGCTTGTGCTATCCGTGCAGATCATAAGGGCCTCGGAAATTAGGGCCGCGGCCCTAAACCCGGTATCTGTTGCCGATGAGCGCTCGATCTCTTCTCTATGCCACCATCACGACGTCAGCCGGGCATACAGCAACGGTAGTTCCCGAGGAAGCTGGGAGGGTTTGCGGATGACGATGAAACCGCCATTGCCGAAAAGATGGGGCAGGTATTCACCGGCCTTTTTGTCTACCGTGACACAGAAAGGCTGGAGACCGAGATCGCGGGCCTGACGGATGGCGTGGCGCGTGTCTTCGATACCGTAGCGACCTTCGTATTTATCCAGGTCGTTGGGTTTGCCATCGGTGAGCAGTAACAGCAGGCGCTGGCTGGCGGGTTGTTCGCACAGCATATTCGAGGCATGACGTATCGCTGTTCCCATCCGGGTGTAGTAACCCGGCTTGATGGCATCGATTCGGCTGCGAATCCTGGCATCGCAACGTTCGTCGAACCGTTTCAGCTGGTGAAAACGGACCGGGTCCCGTCGCCGTGACGAAAATCCGAACATGGCAAAGCGGTCTCCGGTTGCCTCCAGGGTTTCAGCAAACAGAAAAAGCGTGTCGCGAATGACGTCGATCACCCGGGCATGGTCGTTTACCCAGGCATCGGTGGAGAGGGATAGATCAGCCAGTAGCAGACAGGCCAGATCCCGGGCGCCGCTGCGCATTTCCCGATAAAGGCGGTCCCCCGCGACCGCCTGTCCGGCAGCCCGCTCACCGCTGAAGCGCAGATACGCTTCCAGATCGATTTCCGATCCGTCCTGTTGTCCCCGATGCCAGGTACGGGCCGGGGCCAATGCCTGAAACTGTGCGCGCAGTCGTGTTGCTGTACGACGCAGATGAGGGGGCAGTTCACAGGGTTTGGCATCGGCTGCCACCATCGGCTGCACCCGGCAATGGTCCGGTTGAAGCTGCCGGGTGCGATAGTCCCATTCGGGCAGCAGTATACCTTCGCCGATTGTTTGGTCGTCGCAACTCTGGGAAGGTAAGTCCAGGTCGAAGCGCAGACGGGAAGAGACTGCTTTTCCCCCCTTCGCTACATCGAACTTATCCACGGCTTCCGCGGCTTCGGCAGCCTGATCCAGGTCTTCGTTTTCTTCTACCCCCCGGTCAACTTTGGCAAATTCGCCCCAGGTCAGAATGTTTTCCATGCGTATGGTGACAAGCCCTCGATCCTGTCTGGGCATTTCGGTGCGCTCGGCGGTGCGGCGGCGCTGATCATCCAGGTCCTTGCTGACTCCCTCCCGGTCTCCCCTGTCATCCTCATCCGTGGTTTCGGTATCACACTCAGCCAGAGGAGGGGAGGGGTGTGGCCACAGGACTACCGGCTGGGGGGCGTGTCTGGCCGGTGGGAGCCGGTCACGGCTGCCGGGTTCCAGCAGTGCATCCCGAATGGCTTGTTCCTGTTCGGCCTGGCGTGGAGCTGATCGGGTTACGTCGGGTCGCTGTTCCAGGTGGGCGGTCACCAGGCGACGATAGCGTGGCTCAAGTCCCGGGTAGTTCGCGAGCACCTGTTGCGTACAATATTGACTCTGTACGAACCAATCGGACCATCGCGCTTCACCGATTTGTGAGGCCAGTGCTGATAGCCACAGATAGAGATCACGGTTGAGTTCAGTCTTGGGAAACAAGTCGATGACGGACGGCAGACGCAATGCCTGTTCATCACGCCAGGACAGTTCCACTTTCAGGTTGCTTCCCCCGATGCGTTGCAACCAGCTGCGTTTGGCGCCATGGGCCGTGGCATTGGCAGCTTCCACCCGCAGACCCCCATCCCCGCCGAGCGCCCGAAAAAGAATGCCCGCGCTGTGGTTTACCTGGGCGAGGGTTACCGCTGCATCCGGGTAACGTCGGGTGGTGGCACGGGTGATCAGTCGATCCCAGATTTGCCCAACATGCTCTTCCAATGCTCAGTTTCCTTTTTCCAGCGAACGGCTCGACTCCCGTGTATCGGGTTCGAAACAATCCGGTTGCTGCTTTCGGCCGGAAACCACGGGCAGCGCACAGTCACCTTCCAACCAGTGCAGGAGCCCCCCTGCAGGGCTGTCCTGCTGGACTTGGTCGCAGGCGGACAGGCATTGCCCGCATTGGGTGCAGGTAAACATGCTGCGCTTCAGGGTACGGGGTTTGAGCCGCATCGGGCAGACATTGTCGCAGGCGTTGCTGCAGTCCTGGCACACTTTCGCGCGAGGCGTTTCAAAGGCCACCACCATGGCGCGCGGATTGGCCATCCAGGCCAGGCTCTGAAAGAGGCCGACGGCACAGCCAAACCGGCAGAACAGGTGCCGGGCAAACATAAACTCGATAAACAGCAGTAATGTGCCCACGATGAGGAATCGGAACTGGTTGGGAGTGAGGGTGCCCTCCAGCAGATTGTTGTAGATCTCGAACGGGGGCAGCAGGTAGGTAAGAAGACTCAATGCCCACAGGAAGGCAAATGCCAGCGCGGCGGGAACCACCACCACCCAGTAGCGGGGGTCGGGCTTCTGAAGGCGGCCGTCGGGTTGACGCTCGGGCAGGGGTTCGGGCTCCCAGATGCTGGGTTTGCCGCCGGCACGCTGCATCAGTCTGTTGATCGTCTCCACCACGGAGAAATGAGGGCACAGCCAGCCGCAGTAGAGACGTCCATAACGCCATGCTGTCCATATCAGGCCTCCCCCGACGAGCAGCAGGGGAAGAAACCCCCGGAGCAGAAGATTCAGACCCGCTTCAAGGGGGCCGATCTCTCCACGGATGAAGGCATCGATACCCAGGGTCCACGGAGCGCCGAAGATTATGAAGTGGTTCTGTGTCAGGTCGAACCGGAAAATATCCAGGGGCGGTGCCAGAACGAACAGCAGGAAGAAGCCTGATTGAAACCAGGACCTGTAGTCTCTAAAGGTGTTCATTTCAGGGATTTGCTCTCCCTACCAGCGGGAAACGGTAGCACTGACCGGCCATGGCTTTGGCCAGGCCGATGATGCCCAGAATCACCAGGGTTGCATGACAGCAAGTGAAGTAGGTAATCACCAGTATCCAGACATTGACGCTTTGATATCCCCCGGTGAGGACGATGATGAGATTCACTGCCAGCAGCAGTATACCGGCCCAGATGCTTGCTGACAGGGTT
>JAAELC010000294.1 GCA_024227135.1 Gammaproteobacteria bacterium | reverse complement strand
TCTACTGCGGACCAGTCTGATTGGCCAGATTTCCCGATCATTTTCGTTAAATAGGCCCACTATTCGCCTCAAATGATCGAAAAATCTGACTCAACCAGTCTTGTTCTCGCTACGATCGCTATTATCGGACAGGCTCCTAGGTAGGGCTGCGGAAAAATGAAGCATCCAGTTTTGCTGGTCTTTGGGCTTAGCATCCGCGTTATGGAAAAGGCTGCATAGAACGACTATGCGCCCCCTTCCACGCCTTGAGCCTGAACCAAAATCCTGGGCGAATTCTGGTTATTTCTCAACCACCCTTACGCTGACGCAGATAATGCCCTATCAGCCCGGCGGTGGAATTATCATGTAAATCCGGTTGAGGACCGTGATTCAGTTCGTCAAGAATGACCCGTGCCAGCTGCTTTCCCAGTTCGACACCCCACTGGTCGAAAGAGTTGACCTGCCAGATTATCCCCTGGACAAAGATCTTGTGCTCGTAAAGCGCGATGAGAGAACCGAGACGTTTCGGTGTCAGCTGGTCGACCAAAATACTGTTGGTCGGTCGATTTCCTGGAAACACTTTATGGGGTAGCAGCTCCGCCACTTTCTCCGCTGACAGGTCTGAGGCTTCCAGTTCCGCTTTTGCCTCTTCCCGGCTTCTACCTTTCATCAGCGCTTCGGTCTGGGCGAAGAAATTGGCCAGTAGCTTCTGATGCTGATCCCCCACCGGATTATGACTACGAATCGGAGCGATAAAATCGCTGGTGATCAGCTGAGTTCCCTGATGGATCAGCTGATAAAAAGCATGCTGCCCATCGGTTCCGGCGGCACCCCAGACCACGGGCCCGGTGCGGTAATCCACGGTCGCACCCTCTCGGGTGACCCCCTTACCGTTACTTTCCATGTCTGCCTGCTGAAGATAAGCAGGCAGATACCTCAGGTACTGGTCATAGGGCAAAATAGCGTGGGTACTGACATCTGCGAAATTATGATAAAAAACACCCAGCAGACCAAGCAGAACAGGCATATTCTCTGATAGGTCCGTTTCCCGGAAATGCTCGTCCATTTCATGGGCACCTTCCAGCAATTCCCGGAACCGGTCCATGCCAACTGCCAGTGCAATAGGGAGTCCGATGGCCGACCAGAGTGAATAGCGCCCACCTACCCAATCCCAGAATACGAACATGTTTTCCAGGTCAATGCCAAATCTCCTGACCTCCTCTGCATTGGTTGAAACCGCCACGAAATGCCTGGCGACCGCCTCTTGATCATTGAGTCTGGTCAAGCTCCATTCCCGAGCCGCATGAGCATTGGCAAGGGTTTCCTGGGTAGTGAAGGTCTTTGAAGCAATGATAAACAGTGTGG
This sequence comes from Gammaproteobacteria bacterium, assembly GCA_024227135.1. Classification (GTDB taxonomy): domain Bacteria; phylum Pseudomonadota; class Gammaproteobacteria; order Chromatiales; family Chromatiaceae; genus JAHEHQ01. The sequence goes on along the minus strand of JAAELC010000294.1, from coordinate 8,989 downwards.
TTTCAGGATCCAGCGGCTTCAGTGTCTCGACCAGATGAGTGCCATCCACATTGGACACAAAATGCACTCGCAGCTCAGGTGACTGGTAATGAGCCAATGCTTCGGTCACCATCAAGGGTCCAAGATTGGAGCCCCCGATCCCGATATTGACTACATCGGTGATTGCTCGCCCGGTATGGCCTTTCCAGGCTCCGCTGCGCACCGCTTCGCAGAACCTTCCCATCTGCTCCAGTACCCCATTAACCTCAGGCATGACGTCTTCGCCATTAACCCAGACCGGTCGATTCGAACAATTCCGCAGTGCCACATGGAGTACCGCACGATGCTCCGTGTTGTTGATGGTATCAGCGGCAAACATTCGCTGGATCCAACCCTTCAAATCCAGACTTCCCGCCAGATCAAACAACAGGCCTAGTGTTTCAGCCGTTATCCTGTTCTTGGAGTAGTCCAGCAACAAACCGCAGGCTTGAACAGACATCCTGTCAAATCGCTGTGGGTCTTGCTCAAAAAGGTCGGCCATTCTAACTGATTGTATTTCCTGCCAATGTTGCCCCAGAGCAACCCATTCAGGCGTTTTATTCGTTGCTTTCATCAGATATCCAATCCAAGTTGCAACCAGATTCCAGCCAACACCTGTTTTCAGGATATAATACCCGGATGCGTTCGTCTGTACTCTGGCGGTTGAGCAGGTACTTTGCCCTTATCCTTTAAAGTGGTCAACATGAGCAGTCATAATAACGCCCCCTTGAAAATACTGTTTACCGCAAGCGAAGCACACCCGCTCATCAAGACCGGTGGGCTGGCCGATGTAGCCGGCAGCCTGCCCATTGCCCTGAGCAACTTCGGACTCGATGTCCGGCTGGTGCTTCCAGCCTATCCGGACGCAATACAACGGTCTGCCCCACTCCAGGAAGTCACCTCCATACGGGTTCCGGGATTTACGGAAACCATTCGCATTCTGGAAGGCCGCCTGGCTGGGCGAATTCCTCTTTATCTTGTCGATGCGCCAAGTCTCTTCAACCGCCCGGGTAATCCTTACACGGATGCTTCCGGCAAAAACTGGAGTGATAACGGGCTACGCTTCATTTCCTTTTGTCGTGCCGTAGCCAGCATCGCGCTGAATCATGCAGAACTGGGCTGGAGACCAGACCTGGTGCACTGCAATGACTGGCAGACCGGATTGGTTCCCGCCCTGCTGTCCAGTGAATGGAATCGTCCTGCCACCTTGTTCACGATACACAATCTCGCCTATCAAGGGCTCTATGATGAAGAGACATTCCAAAGCCTGCGCCTGCCCCCGGAGTTCTGGAACCCTGCAGCCTTGGAATTTCACGGCCACTGCTCCTTCATTAAAGGCGGTCTGGCATTCGCCGACTGGGTCACTACTGTCAGCCCCACCTATGCGCTGGAAATACTGACAAAAGCGTTCGGCTATGGGCTCGAAGGCCTGCTGCAACACCGCGCATCCCGTTTGAAAGGTGTTCTCAACGGTATTGATTACGCAATTTGGAACCCGGCTTCAGACCCGGCAATACCACAGCATTTTGATACTAACTCTTTCAATTTGAAATATATCAATAAGGTAAGGCTGCAACAGGAGCTTGGTCTTCCCGTGAAAGAAGGCGCATTCCTGTTCGGCCACATTGGACGACTGGTGGAGCAGAAGGGGGTGGATTTGATCCTGGATGTACTACCTGGACTCATCCGCACGCCGAATACCCAGTTGGTGATACTGGGATCAGGCTCGCCGGAACTGGAGAAGGCACTCCACCAGGCCAGCAAACAACACCCCGACAGAGTAGCGGTTTTCATCGGTTACGACGAACAGCTGGCACACAGAATCGAAGCAGCAAGTGATTGCTTTTTGATGCCGTCCCGATTTGAACCCTGCGGGCTGAATCAGCTTTACAGCCTGCGCTATGGTGCTGTCCCGATCGTGCATCGAACAGGGGGCCTGAACGACACAGTCATTGATGTCAGCCCCCGTAACCTGCTCGATGGCATTGCCACAGGCTTTACTTTCGACACTCCCGATAAAAACTCCCTCTGGCGCGCTGTGGAACGTGCCATACAGTTCAAAAACCGGCCTGGAGTATGGTGGGACAACCTGGCTATCAATGGCATGAAACAGAATTTCAGCTGGGATACCAGCGCCAGGCATTACCTGGATATCTACCAGGAAGCTATCGACTCTCCAGCCCCGAATCCTATCGCCGACATCACAGAGCGAATCTGAACACTATCCGGGAATTGCATCATTCCTGCTCACCCCTGGCGTCATTCAGTACAGCTGTCAGGTACTCGACGCTGATGGGGTAATCGATAGTGGCGTACACCGTATGCCTGGCCTTGAATTTGTCGAGGCGAGGCCTGTGGGAGTGCTCATAAAAACAATCACTTTCGCCTCGACTGCGAAGCGCTGGAGAGTTGCAAAAAGGGATTCCAGATTGCTCATCCGGTCACGCAGCTCAGGATCGAAATGAAACTCAGTCACAATCACTGCCGGTCGATTCTTCTTCAACCAGCCCTGAGCCTTACGCAGCGAGTGAACCTTGACCGGTTCGAAACCCGCCTTGCGATAAAGAGGGATGAAATCAGAATACCCCCCCATTTCCACTATAGCCAGCAACAGTGGGCTTGACATAGATCTGACCTCCGCTAACCACCCCGAACAAGCTCATCCATGATAGTCTGTGATCATTCATATGCAAGTTTTCCAATAGCTAAGGGTTTGTGGCAATGCAGCTGAATATTCTGGTCTCCGACCACTCAATGAATCTCGAAGTACCCGACAGGTTCCTGGATCAATCAGGGGAAGCCTTCGAGCGACTCGACCACAGCATGGATGAAGGCGTACAGATGGGTAGAGACTGGATCGAGACACCCGATACCCACCAGCGTTGCCAGGTCGCAGCGGACAAACTTCTAACGGCTTTGGAAACCGATGATGAGAATCTGGCCTTGCTGAGTGCAGGATACATTCTCAGCCGACTGCCCGGAATAAAACGGGTAAAAATCGACGATTCAGGAGAAATCCGGGGCACCCGGTTCGATGCAGGCTGAAACAACCCCATGAGTCTACAGACCCGCTATCTGCCTTGCTTCCCAAGGGCAGCTTACAAGCGACAGGTTTCGGTAAGCTCTGATATCCGCTGCCCCTGATCACTGCCTCCGGTTCGAAACAGTGCCATGATTCGGTCAGCCACGTCCATCCAATGCCCTTCGCCCTGAGCTGCCACTGCCAGAATCTGGTTGAAATCCCTCGTTTTCAGCCAGCCGTCATACGCCAAGCCAAGTGCCGGGAATAACTCTTTTCGCATTGCGCTCAAATTACCAAAGTAAAAGTGCAAGGATGCCTCGCGATCCATCTCGGCCAGTGCTGGAAGTGTGACCAGGCAATCCGCCAGGTGATCCCTGACAGCTCTCGCCAGAAGTTCCGCCGGAGTGCGTGTAACGGCCAACAGCATGTCATTCCAGTCACTGTTCAGCCGTTCGCCAGCCTGACATTCCCCCTGCTCATGGAGCAGAACGAAATCCAACTCGTTGTCCGTCATCGCCTCCAGCGCCTGATCCGAATCCTCTTCGAAATCGTAGCAGGCAAAAGCGCGTCCCAGCGCGTTGTCGGGACGAGCCCAATTCCAGGTTTCATACTTCTCCCACAACATACGGCGGACCGACTCCCGCCTGATGAAAATGCTGCCGCCACGGGTCATTGCCGGTGGCGCTGCGAGGTCGCGAGCCAATTCCGACCCGGAGACGTAGAGGGCGTATTCCGGGAGCCGTTCCCGGCGAACCAGCTCGCCCAGGAAAAAATGAGGCCTGCCGGTAGTGCCCATACCCCCACTGTAAACCAGACCATAATCCGAGAGTTCCCGGTTGATGGACAGGTCATCAAAAGGATCGTATTGGCACCCATTGAGGCGAATGGGGGAATAGTCCGACTCACCGAGACTCGCCCACAGATTCTCCCGTGCTGTCAACCAGTCACCGACTTCATCCTTATCCAGGCTGTCGCTGAATCCTCTACCTGTCTCCCAGCGAAAATACTCACGCATTTTCATCAGGTAAGTGCAAAGCCCATACTCGGCGCCATGTCGGGCATCGGCAATATGGCAATTGTGCTGCACATCATGCCTGAGATTTTCCAGTAAACTCTGCCGCAGATTATCGCTACACATGGTCCAGGGTTTCCCCCAAAGTCATTTCCCAGTAAAATTGTCAGTTTATGCACATTAGCACGCCATCGCGATACAGCCAATCCCGGTGTCCAATCAGCTTGAGGTAGTACAATGGCCGTGAGAATCAAAAGTCAATGGTATGACGAGGATGCGGAACGCTCCCTGGAGGAGATTGCTGGCGCAATTGCCTTCAATGGCTGGAAGATCGCGATGGAAAAAGCGATCAATCTTCATGGTGAGAATTTTGTCTACGAGAATGACCAGCAACGACTGGCGGTCATCGCGGAGTATCTGATATACGAAATACAGATCGTGGAACGGCAGACCCACGGAGCCCTCGATAACGAACAACGCCGCACACTTATCACATCGCTGGCGCTGCGCCTTGCAGACCATATGCAGGAAAATGGTAAGGATCTTCTGGGGCCAGGTGAACACGCCACGGCATTCGTGGAGTTGTTAAACCGTCGGGCGGAAGAGTACTCGGAACTGAGTTTTACCGAGGACGGACCCAGCTACCCCTTCTTACGCCATCTCGGATTTGTAATACAGCAAATCATGGGAGCCAGCCAGGAAAACCGTTGGGTCATCGATCAGGTGATGGACAAAGACGGGCTTGAAGTATACAAGCAACTCAAAAGAATCATCAGAAACCTGTTCATGTAACCCCGGAGTATTCATGCGTCCTGCCTTGTTATTATCCGTTCTGGAACTCGAGTTTCAGAGCACCCGTGAAGGCCAGCATACGCCGGTAATGCTCTGGGGCCCTCCCGGTGTCGGAAAATCCCAGATGGTATCTCAGATCGCCGCCCGACATGAGGTACCCGTCATCGATATTCGTCTGTCTCAGATGGAACCAAGCGACCTGCGAGGCATACCCTATCGAATCGAAGATAAGGTGGAGTGGGCCGTTCCCGCTCTGCTGCCGGACTGCTCGCGGCACGGCCTGGAAGGCATTTTGTTTCTCGATGAAATCACATCCGCGCCGCCGGCGGTATCCGCCGCGGCGTATCAGCTGATCCTGGACCGTCGGCTGGGGGAATACCGGGTTCCCGATCATTGGGCGATTTTCGCTGCCGGTAACCGTCAGGGTGACCGGGGGGTCACCTACACGATGCCTGCTCCCCTTGCCAACAGATTTTCCCACTTCGAGGTGGAAACCAACCTCGACGACTGGGTATCATGGGCGTATCGCAACGGTATCGATGAACGAATCATCGCCTTCCTGCGCTTCCGGCCAGAACTGCTTTTCGACTTCGACCCGGCTCACAACCCGGTAGCCTTCCCTTCCCCCAGATCATGGGAGTTCGCCCATCGCGGTCTCCAGAAATTTGTCGATCACCCCCAGTTGCTGCAGGGCACGTTGCAGGCATGTATTGGCCCGGCAGCCGGAGTGGAGCTACACGCATTCGTAAACAGTCTCGATCAGATGCCCGACCTGGATGCCATCGTTTCCGGAAAAGAGCTCAATTCCCCCGTGGAGATAGACCTCCAATATGCCGTCGCTGCCGCACTGGTGGGTCGTGCGATTCGTGCTGATGATCAGCCAAACCGTGAAGAGATCCTGGGCAACATACTGAATTATGCCGGTTGTTTTCCCCAGCGGGAGATGGGGGTAATGATGATCTCGGACTTGCATCGCGCCGTAGGGGACAGGATATTCGAGATACCTCAGTTCTCAGAATGGGCACAGGCAATTTCTGACGTGATGTTGTTTGAGTAGTTACAAGTTACAAGTTACAAGTGACAAGTTACAAGTGGCAAGTGGCAACCGGTCTCTTGCCGTCTTGAAACCTGCTATCTTGTAACTTGCAACTTGTAACTTGCTGTCTAAAAAAATGAAATCCATCGAAACAAAGTTGGCAGCAGCCCGTACCAAGCTGATCCTGGACAAACCGTTCCTGGGAGCTTTGGTGATGCGCCTGCCCATGGAACCTGCAGATTCGGATTGGTGCCCGACCACTGCAACCGATGCCCGTAAGTTTTATTTCAATCCGTCTTACATCGAGCAACTGAGTCTCGATGAAACCCAGTTCATGCTGGCCCACGAAGCGCTGCATTGCGCGTTATCCCACTTTGCCCGCCGCCAGCATCGCATCAATCACCGCTGGGATCTGGCCTGTGATTTTGCAATAAATCCCCTGCTTGTGGCAGACGGACTCAAGGCGCCTCCCGGCAGTCTGATGCTTCCTCAGTTTCAAGGGATGACCGCTGAAGAAATTTATCCGCTGATCGAGGAACTGGAAGACCAGCAAACCCTTGATCGCCATGCCTATGACAAGGAAAACCAGAATCAAGGCGGCTCGGGACACGACGAAAGCCCCCCGCCCGAATCCGAATCATCTGAATCACAGCAGGATCCCAGGAAAAACCCACGACCGGAATCCGATACGAAACCGGGAAAAAACGGTGCTTCCGAACCACAGCCTTTATCGCCGGATGAGCAGGAAACTCTCTCCATCCAATGGCAACAGCGTTTGGCCGGTGCCGCTCAGCAGGCTGACCAGGCCGGCAAAATGGGAGGGGCCCTGGCCCGCTTAATCGACCATTTGCTCCAGCCCCAGCTGCCCTGGCGCATGCTGCTGGCCCACTACATGACAAACAACGCCAGAAACGACTACAGTTACACGCGCCCTTCACGCAGAGAAGGAGAGTTCATACTCCCCAGTCTGCGGAGCCATCAGATCGACATTGTAATTGCAATCGACACCAGTGGTTCCATCGGCGAACAGGAACTCGAAGAATTTCTCTCAGAAATCAACTCGCTCAAAGGGCAGGTTCAGGCAAGAATTACACTGCTGGCCTGTGATGCAGCCATCTCCAACTCCGGCCCCTGGGTCTACGAACCCTGGGAAGACATCAAGCTCCCCGAAAACATCGAAGGGGGTGGAGGAACGAACTTCTGCCCGGTTTTCGAGTGGGTTGAGCGCAACACGATACAACCTGAAACGCTGGTATACTTCACGGACGCAGAAGGAAACTTCCCTGACCCCCCCCCTCAATATCACGTTATCTGGCTGATCAAGGGGCGGGAGAAAGTTCCCTGGGGCCAGCGCATTCAGCTGAACTAATCGAGCCTGTCGGGGTCTGGTAAACCATGCTTGCAGATAGATTTCACCGGAAGCGGGTAACGGCAAGAGCCTTGATTCATCTGGTTGCTGTCCTGTTTATGCTGACCAGCGTGATTCCTCGTGGCTATGGGGACAACATCGTGCTTCCGGAAATGGGCGACCCTTCCGGTAACTTTCTGTCTCCGACCGCGGAGAGACGTCTCGGGCAGGCCTTCTTCAGGAGCATCCGCAGCACCGAGCCGGTTATCACGGATCCGCTGCTGATCACCTATATCCAATCGCTGGGGGCCCGACTCGTCAACAGCAGCGGTGAATCGTCCAGGCATTTTCATTTCTTTCTCATCGAAAACAGCCAGCTGAACGCCTTTGCAGGGCCTGGTGGATATATCGGTGTTTTTTCCGGTCTGGTGATGTCCACTGAATCGGAAAGCGAACTGGCCTCCGTCATAGCCCACGAAATTGCCCATGTCACCCAGAACCACCTGGTCAGGACCTTTGACGCCATGCAGCGCCTGAGTCTTCCAATGGCCGCACTGGCTATCGCCGCAGTGGTCCTCGGGGCTGCGACAAGTAACCCCGACGCCGGCCTCGCGGCTGCCACGGGTATACAGGCCGGGATGATGCAACAGCAGATCAACTTCACCCGTTATCACGAGGAAGAAGCTGACCGACTGGGGATCCAGACGCTGGCCAAGGCAGATTTCGACCCCCAGGCAATGTCCATTTTCTTCGGTCGAATGGGAAAATCCAGCAGACTCTACGACAGTGGCAAGCTTCCGGAATTCTTACGCACCCATCCGGTAACCAGCAACCGTATTGCAGATGCACGCGGACGAGCCAAAGACTACCCTTATCGCCAGCGGCCCGACAGCCTTGGTTATCATCTCACCAGATCGACGTTGCGGGTTTCCTCTTACAAAAATCCCAAGGCAGCAGTCACGAATTTCAGTAAAACACTGTCTGGCAAACGGTACCGCAATGAGGAGGCGGAACGTTACGGTTATGTGCTGGCGCTGACCGCTGACAAACAATATCGGAAAGCGATGAAACAACTCGACCTGTTGCTGAGACAACGCCCCGAACAGATCGATTACATGATTGCCCAGGCCAATCTCCTGGAAAAATCCGGGAGAGCCGATAAGGGCCTGCTGGTGCTCAGAGACGGGATCGAACTCTATCCGGGAAATTATGCTCTCAATATTCACTATGCCCAGGCGCTTCTCGGCCAGGGGCAAGCCGCGAAAGCACTGGAACTGCTGGAAGAACAGTCCAGACTCCGCCCCTATGAGGAACAGATCTACAAACTCATGGCACGTGCCGCCGGTGAAGCAGGAAACAAAAGCCTGGCCCACCAGTATCTATCCGAATATCATTACCAGGCAGGTGATCTGGAACCTGCCATACAACAGCTGCAGGTCGCCATGAATGACAGTTCCGCGGGATACTACCGAAATGCTCAGATGGCCGCCAGAATGCAACAGTTTCGTCGGGAACTGGCAGAAATGAAGCGGCGGGAAAAGTGAGCTGGACAAAAAAACCTGTCGGTCAGGCCCTCTTTGCCAAACGTTTCCCTTGGGGTATGCTACGTCCAACAATTTGTTATCAATATCTACAGAAGCCACCCGACTAGGAGCCTGTCCGAGAATAGCGATCGACCGGTTTTTTGCTCCTGCAAAACCGGCACTTCCGCCATCCATGGCGGTCGTAGCGAGGGCAAGACCGGTTGAGTCAGATTTTTCG
>JAAELC010000293.1 GCA_024227135.1 Gammaproteobacteria bacterium | reverse complement strand
TGAGAAATCCGGGCTAGATTCACGCGAGGCAGGATGCCGGTAATGATAGCTGAGGTGAGAGACCAGCAGGATGGGATGATTCATTTTTTCCGCGGCCCTAAGCTCAATAAAGAGACGTAACAACGGGAGAAAACAAAGTGGGGGCACCACACCGCCCGATCAGCATCAGTAATCGGACGGCAACAGTCAGGACCGGCGGACAGAGACGATTTTATCCATGTCGCCACCCGATTTGACCTGAATTCTTACTGTGCGCTGCTTACTGCGATCTTTGAGCACTCTGGTGGAATCGGCACCACGCCCTTCGATCACCAGCAGTTCTTTGCTCACCCCGCTCTTGATAAAATACTGAGCCACACTGGAGGCTCGACGTTTGGCGAGGCTGGCATTGTAAGCTGGATTCCCGACGCTATCGGTGAACCCAACGATATGGGCCACCAACCCGGGAGAGGCTGTTAAAGTATCTGCCAGATCATCCAGTACAGCCAGATATTTTTCGGGGATCTCCGTGCTGTCGAAACCGAACAGAACCTCCCTGACAGTCATGGGCTCCTGGTTGACCGGTTCACGGTCGGCTAAATGAAGCGACACCGATGCCTGCTTCTTTGCGGTGTCCGACGAGCCCTCCAGGGCAAACAACTGCTCATCCTCTTCGTCTTTGAGACGTGGTGCTTTTCTAAGGGGCAGCTTGTCTTCAAAGCTATCGGATCCGTTCGAAGGTCCACCCGTCTTGACCGGTGTGAAGGAACTCTGATCAACCTCTTTCTCTGCAGCGCCGGCAGGCTCGGCAATCGATCGGGAGGTCACGGCTTCGGCCAGCTGCTTTGGTGGCATTTCCTGGAACTCCGTTCCGCCACTCACCTGAACAGGGGCCGACTCTTCCGGTAACAGTGTGCTGATCTGCGGCGTCTTGTCTTGGTATTGCAGCGGTATACGACCACCACTCATCCTTGAAACCACCTGACGCGCCTGGCTCACTCCAACCTGACCCCAGGTGCGATCACTTGCGATCCTGTGCAGTTGATGATCGGAGGCGGTTAGTACGAATCCGCTGGTCATCACGACCCCGGCGACCACCCCGGCTATTGCGGTCCACTTCAAATACCGGCCCGTTCCTGCCATTCTTAACAGCGTACCCGGAGCGTACTTGCTCTCCCGGGGTCTGACGATGTCCTCACGCACGATCTGGTCCGGCTGCAGATAGACCACCTCTTCGTGGAGTGAATCCCTGTCGGTATCCAGTTTTGATGCAACAGTCCGGTCTACGGCATCAATGGATGACAGAATTTCCGTTTCAGGCAGCGGCTGAATGGCAGGCATTGCCGTTTCATTCCCCTCGACAGCCTGGGATGCAGCCGACGACTTGTGTTCATGCTCTGTGGCTGTCTGAATCTGGGAACCGGGTAGCTCCCGGGGGGGCGGGGGGGCGGCCACCTGGGGTTTCTCCGGCTGAATCAAACCATGCAATCGCTCAACATCCATGTCTTTCAACTCGACCGGTACGCCAGCGTTGCCAGGAGACAGGCTCTCCTGACGAAGCTCTTCAACAACCAGCTTGATGTCATCCTGGTCTAAAAAAACCTTACCCTCGAGACTGCCGTGCAGAAGCAGCCGACTGAAGGCCAGATTGATACGCCGGGGAATACCCCGGCTGAAATTATAGAGTTCCGGGAATACCGAAACATCGAATATGGGCTGGCCGATCCATCCGGTACACTTGAGGCGATGCATCACATAGGCGGCAGTATCCATCGGGCTGAGTGGTTCCAGATGACAGGCTGCGACAATCCGCTGGTGCAACTGCTCCAGCGTCGGGTCTAGAATCAATTCCCGCAACTCATGCTGACCTACCAGAAAAATCTGTAGCAGCGGCTGGCCCTCGATCTGCAAATTCGTGAGCAGACGCAGTTCCTCGAGTGCTGACCGGTCCAGTCCCTGAGCTTCATCTATAATCAGCAAGGGACGACGATTGCGTGTGTAGATATCAGTAACGTATCGGTGCAGTTGATTCAGAGTCTCTGACTTCAGGTGATTACCCGAGGGCACATTGAACGCATGACTGACCATGCGCAATAGATCATCCCCCTCCAGTTGAGCACCGACCAGGCGTGCGATTTCAAACTCTGAGTGGTTGTAATCCGAAAGCAGGTCCCCGATCAATGTGGTTTTACCCGTCCCGGGAACGCCGGTGACAACAACGAAGCCTTCCTGGCGATGCAGCGCATATTCCATATAGGCCTTCGCCTTGACAAAGGAGGTGTGGCGAAAACAAAAGTGATGGTCCGGACTGAGCCGGAAGGGGTCGGCATTCAAGCCGAAGTGGTTTATATACATCTAAGCGATCCTTTTGCCAGACTTAATTACCCCGATTGCGCGGGAACTACCAGAAACCAACAATTCGAACGTCGACAGAATCAAAAAGGTGCACGCTTCAAGCATGACAATAAGCGGGTCATCCAGAAAAGTTCGGGTAAGATACGCATCGACCCCGTACCTGCAACCCACAATGGGAAGTAAAGAAACCAGCCTGAAACTGCCTTAATATAAAACTACAGAAAGCAAGAAATGTGCCTGAATTTTCTTTGAATGGAATTTCAACAGGTTGGGCTGCCAGCACCACCGATAAACCCGGCGAGTGTTAAAATAACTGACATAAAACAAGGAATTATTATCCTCTATGAATGAACCTAAGCCTTTAACATGACTACCCTTTTCGTACGCAGACTGACCGTCGTGGACGCTTCTGTGCTGGATACCCGGCAAGGTCTCCTGGGGGAAAGCTGGCTGGTGGATGTGGAACTCGACGGGATACTCGACCACCAGGGAATGGTGCTGGATTTCGCCCGGGTGAAACGTCAGATCAAACAAATCATCGATCTGCACTTCGACCACAAGTTACTGCTACCCGCCAAACATCCGGATTGCAGGATATCCAGCAATAATCAGAGAAGCATCGTCGAGTTGACAATGGAGTCGGGGGCGATCATTCAACATTCGGCCCCCGATGATGCCACGACCCTGATCGCTGGGGTTGAAGTCGATCCCGAGCATCTTGAAGCGGCGATCCTGAACAGGATTACGCCATCACTGCCCGCCAATATTCAGCAGGTCCGCCTCAGGGTTTATCCCGAATCCATCGAAGGCCCCTGGTACAGGTACAGCCACGGGCTAAAACATCATGATGGAAATTGCCAGCGCATCGCTCACGGTCACCGGTCTGGGATCCGGATTTTCAAAGACGACCAGGAATCACCCTCCCTGGAGCAGGAATGGTCAGAAAGGTGGCGGGACATCTATCTGGGAACCAGGGAAGACCTGGAAGCAAGCTTTGAAACCGATGGAATGGACTACTACCGATTTGGTTATACCGCCGGTCAGGGACGTTTTGAACTGACGCTTCCTGCCGACTCCTGCTACCTGGTCGACTGTGACTCTACGGTTGAGAACCTGGCACAGCATATTGCCGAAACCCTGAACCGGGAAAACCCCCACTCCAGATTCAGGGTCATGGCATTTGAAGGGGTGGATAAGGGCGCATTTGGCATAGCCTGAATGGGAGGGGACGGACCGCTGTTTTCGGCGGCCTGCCCGTTATCTCTCAAGGCTACCTGTCAAAGAGAAGGCGCTGCCCCCGCACGCCCTCATTGACCCTGCCATCCCGATAGGCAAAACGGCCGTTTACCAGGGTAGCTTTGATCCTGGAGCGCAGCCGCAACCCCTCCAGGGGCGACCATCCGCATTTATAGAGCACCGAGTCACGTTCCACCCGATAGGGACTATCGAGATCCAGCAGCACCAGATCCGCCCAATATCCCTCCCGCAGGTAACCCCGGTCAACGATATTAAACAGCCTTGCCGGGCCGTGACAGGTCTTCTCAATGACCTGTTCCAGGGATAAGACACGTTCATGGTAGAGTTCCAGTGCCATGGGAAGCGCCCACTGCACCAGCGGCAGGCCCGCAGGAGCTTTGAAGTAGGAATTGAGTTTTTCCTCAAGGGTGTGAGGAGCATGATCGGTACCTATGACGTCGATTCGATCCTCCTTCAACGCCTGTCGGACCGCATCCCTGTCGCTGCGGCTTTTTATTGCAGGATTACACTTGATGAACGAACCTTTTATCCCATAGTCTGATTCATCGAATAACAGGTGATGCACGCAGGCCTCTGCGGTAATCCTTTTATTCTCCAGGGGGCCTGCTTCAAACAGGGCCATCTCCCGTTCAGTAGTCAGATGGAGCACATGCAGCCGGGTACCGTGGCGCCGTGCCAGATCCACCGCCATTGAAGATGACATGTAGCAGGCTTCCGCGCTGCGAATCACAGGATGACAGGCCATCGGCACATCTTCACCATATTTCGCTCTGAACTCAGCTTCGTTCTTCTCTATCTCTGGCGTATCCTCACAATGGGTTGCCACCAAAACCGGGGCATCTCTGAAAATCCCTTCGAGGGCTTCTTTTCTATCAACCAGCATATTTCCCGTGGAAGCACCCATGAAAACCTTGATGCCGCATGTCTGGTCAGGCTTGAGCGCACGTATTTCCTCGAGATTGTCGTTGGTGGCACCGAGATAGAAACTGTAGTTGGCCAGAGATCTATCCGCTGCCAAGGCAAATTTGTTCTCCAGGGCCTGGATGGTCACTGTCTGTGGATTGGTGTTGGGCATATCCATGAAACTGGTGATACCACCGGCAACCGCTGCCATGGATTCGGTGTGAAGGTCCGCCTTGTGGGTAGCACCCGGTTCCCGAAAATGCACCTGGTCATCGATCATACCGGGAACCAGAAGCTGCCCCTCGGCTTCCAGCATGCGGTCATCCTCCAGCGCCGGAATCTCACTGTCAATCCGCTCGATACGATCTCCCAGCACCAGGAGATCCCCCTCCAGAATATGACCCTCATTCACCATTCTGGCATTCTTTATCAACGTTCTACCTGACATCTCAGTCATACTCCCGATCCTTCCAATTCCTAACCGCAGCAAAGACATCAGCACCACCGGATAACGCTTTGCCTGTGTATTTCTCGGCAGCCCGGATAACCACGGGTTCGGCCGTTCGCAAAAACGGGTTGGTTTCCAACTCCAGCGAAAGAAGGGAAGGCACCGTAGGCTCATCCCGCGCACGCATGGCTTCTGCCGCTTCCAGCCTGGCCTGAACAGCAGGACTGTCCGGTTCTACCCATCGGGCAAAACCGATATTTGCCAACGTGTATTCATGAGCGCAATACACCAGAGTGTCTGCCGGCAGACCGCTGATCAATTGCAGGGAATCGTGGAGTTGTGCATGGGTCCCGCTGAAAACTCTACCGCAACCGGCGGCAAATAAGGTATCCCCACAAAAGAGTATGTTATCCCCAAAGTAGGCGATATGTCCCTCGGTGTGCCCGGGCACGAGCATCACCCGATAGCTCACATCGATTCCCGGTGGCATCACCCGGTCACCGGATTCGAGGGTACGGGTGAGCCCCCGGATGGGCTCCCCGGCAGGACCGTATACCTCACAATCGGGAAATGCCTCCCGAAGGGCCATCACGCCACCCACATGATCACCGTGCTTGTGGGTGACAAGAATCGCCCCGAGGGACAACCCGGCGTGCTCCAGGGCTTCCAGTACCGGGTCCTCATCGCCCGGATCCACTACCGCAGCAGTGGTACCTCCCGGATCGCTGATCATCCAGATGTAGTTGTCCTCGAATGCCGGAATCGGTGTGATGACGGCCATGGCGGCTCCTGGTGTTACTTTCCGTAGAGTTGAGAGGGATCGATCAAGGGTTCGGCAACCACTTCAACCCGATCACCCTTAACCACGTTATAGAAACAGCTACGCCGTCCTGTATGACAGGCTGGACCGGTTTGATCAACTTTCATCAGGATGGTGTCGCTATCACAATCGAAACTCATCTCCTTGAGCACCTGAATCTGACCGGAAGACTCTCCCTTGCGCCAGAGTTTCTGACGCGAGCGCGACCAATAGCAGACACGCCCCCGCTCCAGGGTCTCCTCGAGTGCCACAAGGCTCATCCATGCCATCATCAGGACTTCTCCGGTGTCATGCTGCTGGGCAATAGCCGGAATAAGGCCATCAGCGTTGAAAGGAAGTGCAGCCAGCACCTCGGTGAGAGGCATGCTCTCACCGGTTTTCATCTTTTCAGTTTGTTTCATTTCGCTTCCGTTGTCTCGGTTTGAGTATCCTGCCTATGATAGCATCCAATCCTGTTGCAACGGCTCGTTCGGTATCATTGTACTGTGCGTCAGCGATGCACCAAACTCCGTACTGACACTCCCTGTGAGACAGAACGTCCCCGGGAAAAGTGCTTGAAGCCAGACGCCGGCTGAATCCAATGGGTCCAGCTTACCCGCCTGGTGCCCCGTTGATATCGCATACAGAAGCACTGAACGCTTGTCCGCCGGAATCAGTACCAGCAACGTAGCCGGGAACACTGCTCTCCAAAGTATTGGGAAACCACAGGATACGGCATTGGTGACCGGGAGGAACTGATCACTAACGGAATCTGGCTGAATTCAACCGACTGACAGGCAAAGAAAACTCCAGTTTCAGCCGTTGCGACCGATAGTAAGTAGGTCCCGGTACTCCGGTCAATGTGATCATTGCGGATTCAGTGTTCCCATTGATCGAGTAGTCTGAGCACGAACAAAAAAAGACTTCTATGACTGCCAAACTGAACTAGAGCATGACAGAACTGAAGCGTGAAACAATGAACCATATCGGGCTGAAATTGCCAGCCATGGACCCGGTTGCCAACCCAACCACACTGACCCATCCAAGACAGCTTCGGCGATGGGTGAACGAAATCCCTATCGCCAACCCGCGCTCCGCAGCCTCTATGATTACCCGGTCGTTGGAACTGCTCAACCGCCACCCGTTACCGATTTCCCAAAGGCCGGAGTTGATGCAGTGTTACCTCCCCGTCATCCAGCGATTTCTCACGGGAATCCGGGATGATGCGCTTCACCATGACCGCCCCCGGAATGAGCAGACAACCCGGGAGCTGGCCGTCTCGCTGGAAAAGATCGTGGCCGAGTTGGCCATTGGGTTCAAACTGGTGGTGGCAGAAGAAAACACATCCCGTTTTCGAAAAGACGTGAAGAAAAACCGGGCAACCGGTCTTTACTATGCGATCGCCTGCCTTTCACTGGAAATGATCTTTGCTTTTGCTGATTACCGGCGATTATCGGAAAACAACTGGAAAGAGATCCTGGAACTCTATTGTCTGGGAGACCGGCTGAATCTCCTGGACGAGGTCATCAAGGACCGGCTGCATGAGTCAGAACAGACCACCACAGTTCGGGAGATACTGAAACAAAGTCTGCTGCTGGTACTGCTCGATCCACTGCATTTGCGACAAGGTGAGGTCTGGGCAGCCTACGATTATCTCCATCAATGGTCAGATGAGGCAGCCCTGGGCCCGGTTGACGATCAACCCTCGGCCAGGGGGCTTTTTCTCGTCGATTTATCCGACTCAGGTGGTCCCACCCCCTACAACAATGGCACGGAGCAAGAAGATCATTCAGACCACCTGCTGCTTGATGTCACCCGTCTGAATACCACAATCAATGGTCACCGTCAGTTGCTGCAGGCTGGGAAGCTCGACGATTTGGGCACCAGCCAGGGTATAGATCCGAAAAATCCCATTGCTGCCACCCAAATGCTCCAGCACATGTTGCTGGCATGGCACGTCATTCCAAAACGACGCCACAAAAGGATTCAGGAACCAGGCTGGCTCACCGCGACCTGTGGTATCAGTGGCATACATCGCATGCTGTCGGAACAGAGTCTGGATTCAGATATCGCGGACCTGGACGTGCATAAATGGCAACAGCGAAATACCAGCGCCAGTGGCGTAGAAATCGTTGCACCCGCGTCCCATCAGAATTTTCTGCAAGTGGGGGAACTGCTACTTCTGCAAATGGACAAACCCGAAGGCAGGCTATTGCCCAGACTGGGTGTGGTGCGCCGTCTGGCCCACACCGCCAACGGAAACCTGGGAGCGGGCATCCAGTTCGTCTACGGACAGATCATTCCCGCAACCATCCAACCCAGCGGACAGGGTGCAAAACTAAAACTCAACAGCCACCTCACGCTGATGGTGGAACGGGGTGGCAACTACCCCGGCAACCTGTTCACGTCCAGACACGTCTACCGGCCGACGTCGGATTATCGTGTAAAATCCGACAATGGAACCGATCTATTTGTCCGCAGTGGAAAGCTGGTAGAGGCCTCCCACAGTTTCGAACGTTTTGAATACGACTTACGATAAGCAGTCACCGAACCGGATTGAGCCCGGTCTGATCAAAACAGACCGACAGCACCAATGCGCTACCTGCCCCTGTGATCGGTATAAAGACTCTTGAGTGAGGTGGACAGGGTCCCCTGCATTTCACTCTCCAGTGTTTTCAGCAACTTGACAAGTGCCTGTTCAGAGCTTGAATCGAGACCGCCCAGAGCAGCCGTCCCGGGCAGCACAAACTCATGGGAACGGTAGAGGTCCATCAGTCTGACACTGGAAAGATCTCTTGCCAGCGCCCAGCCTCCTTCCCGGGTCCGGAGCACCAGGGACGCCTTCTGAAGATACATCAAAAGCACTTCCAGCCGTTCTTCAGAAACATCGTCCAGCTGGTTTGACAACACCCCCAACGATAAGGCCTGGCCTTGCTGTTGTGCTTCCCACAACTTTTCCAGCATCCGATAAGCCAGCAGAAACTCGCTTCCCCTGCCAAACACATCCTTGCAGTAGCGATCTCTGACCACCCCGAGACAATAGGTAAACTCAGCGCCAAGGAGTGTAACCACCCAGGAAACATATATCCATATCAGAAATATCGGTATAAACGCCAGGGCGCCGTAGATCGCCTGATAGGTTGGAAATCGAGTGACATAGAATACGAAACCCTGCTTTGCAAACTCAAACAAAAACGCGGCCACTAAGCCACCTGCCACCCCATGCCGTAGCGGCACCCTGCGGTTTGGGACGATAAGATATAACAGGGTGAAAGCAACAGCAGACAATATAAAAGGCATCAGACTCAGCAGTCTGAGGCTGAGCGCCCCGTTGGCGGCCCCGGAGATAAATGGAAGCGATACCAGATACGAAGTGGCGACGACGCTCATCCCGATCAGCAGCGGCCCAAGGGTGAGAATCGCCCAGTAGGTCATGAACAGGTAAAGAGGACGCCGTTTCCGGCCAGCCCGCCATATCATATTGATGGAAGCGTCTATATTGGCCATCATCATCAATGCCACGACGATTAGAAACACAAACCCAGCCCCTGTCATCTTCGATGCATTCTGGCTGAACTCCAGCAGGTATCGCTGGACCACCTGGCCGGAAGTCGGTACGAAGTTGTTGAAGATGAAGTTCTGGGCCTGCTCAGCCAGGCGATCTGAAATTGGAAATGCAGCGAAAACTGCCAGACTGACCGCTGTCAATGGAACCAGGGAAAGTAACGTAGTGTAGGTCAGAGAAGCCGCATTGGGGAGCCCCTGGTCAGCGATAAAACGCCTCATCAGCAGTTTCAGGAAACTCACAGCATCCGTAAGCAGTTTCGACAACTGTCCGGTAACAGCTTTCGGTAAGCTCTGGTCAGGCATTGGGACAGCTCACTTTTTCTTCATCTCCCACGTTGGTTACAATAAAGGATTGACCGTAATCTCAGAGAGACCGACCTATGTCCGTAGAAATCTACCACAATCCCCGATGCAGCAAATCCCGTCAGACATTGAAACTGCTGGAGGAACAGGGAATCCAGCCTGAAATCACCCATTATCTGGACACACCACCGGACGAAAAGACACTCAGCGCACTGCTTGAGATGCTGGGCCTGGAACCTAGGGACCTGATGCGCAAAAAGGAAAAGGAATACAAGGAAAACGGGCTGGATAACCCCGAGCTCGATCGGAAACAGTTGATTCAGGCCATGGTAAGGCACCCCCGACTCATTGAGCGCCCTATCGTCGTCAAGGCCGGAAAAGCGGCACTTGGCCGGCCACCGGAAAATGTCCTGGAGATCCTTTAATGGGACAGATACTGGTACTTTACTACAGCCGCTATGGTTCCACCGCGGAAATGGCGCGCCAGATCGGTCGGGGCGTGGAGGAAATTAAAGGGATGGAAGCAGTCCTGAGAACCGTACCAGCGGTTTCCAGTGTCTGTGAGGCAGTGGAAGACTCTATACCCGACAATGGAGCACCCTACGCCACCAAAGAGGACCTTCAGCAATGCCAGGGGCTCGCACTGGGAAGCCCCACACGGTTCGGTAACATGGCTGCACCAATGAAGTACTTTATCGACGGTTCGAGCGGGCTCTGGTTTTCCGGTGCCCTGGTGGGTAAACCGGCCGCTGTTTTCACTTCCACATCGAGCCTTCACGGCGGACAGGAAACAACCCTGGTATCCATGATGCTACCGCTCCTGCATCACGGCATGCTGCTATTGGGGCTGCCTTACACCGAAACAGACCTGCTCCATACCAAAACCGGAGGTACACCTTATGGACCCAGTCATCTGGCCGGCAACGACAGTAAGTTACCCCTCAGCGATGAGGAAAAACGCCTCTGCCGCGCATTGGGGCGGCGACTTGCGACTACAGCGATGAATCTCTCGGCGTGGAAAGTGCAGCCCTGAATCCCCACCAAGGATCCGGCTGACACCAAGACAACCCAGACACCAAACGATATCCGGCTACCCTGCTCCAACGAATGATTCCACAACTCCCACTCGACATATCCTTCAAGGAAAGCGCAAGCCTTGACGGTTTCGTAATGGGTGACAACGCGCACACACTCTCATCGATCAGAAACTGTGTTCGGTTACAGGGGGAGCGTTTTCTCTATCTGTGGGGTTCGAAAGGCTCGGGTAAAAGCCACCTGTTACAGGCTGCATGCAGCGCAGGCAGCCAAATGGGCCGGCGAATAGCCTACCTGCCCCTTGAACTGACGGACCAGTTTACACCGGAAATCATGAAGAACCTGGGTGATCTGGACATGGTCTGTCTCGATGATGTCCAGCTGATCTGCGGGCTGAAACCATGGGAAGAGGCTTTGTTTCACCTGTTCAATCAGTTGCATGACAGGCAATCCCACATGGTCGTCAGTGCCGACAGAAATCACAGCGAATTGCAAATCATACTGCCGGACCTTCATTCCCGATTGGGTGGGGGGCTATGCCACCGACTGCACCCGCTCAAGGACCAGGATAAAGTCCAATTACTGATCATAAGGGCCAAAGAAAGGGGTCTGACGCTCCCATTGGAAACCGCTCACTTCATCCTCAAGCGAACTCCCCGGGACATCGGGTCACTGCTGGCGACCCTGGAACGGTTGGATCTCGCCTCTCTGGCGGCCGGTCGAAAACTAACCATACCCTTTGTCAAGACCCTGCTGGATCAGGATTAGACCGATCCTGGCCGATACTGGTTCAATCGGATCCCGATCCGCTCACTCAAGGGAGGATCAAGTTGATTGATCTCTCTTAATCCTGCCGGTGATGCTGAACAGCACGGTGAGTCCAGACCCAGACATAGTTAACACCACTGGCTATGGTAGTCCCATAGACAGCCCAGATCATCCACTGGATAACAGTACCGGGCAACTCAGTCAACCCCTGGTCCAGTACAACCACCAGCACCAGAAGGATCTGTGTAAACGTATTGATCTTACTGATCGGGCTTGGATCAGCATCGAGTTCCCGGACCCGGAAGTTGTAAACCAACGCCCCGGTCACAATCACCAGATCACGGAGGATCACCAGCAGCATCAGCAACATGGGTATCATTCCCAGTATCGCCAGCGTCAGATAACTCGACACCAGAAGGATCTTGTCAGCCAGCGGGTCCAATAACCCACCCAACCGGCTCTGCCACCCGTAGTGTTTCGCCAGATACCCGTCCAATCCATCAGATATTCCGGCCACCGCAAAAAGTATCAAGGCGATATCAAAGCGAAATTCCAGCATGGACCAGACTACCGGTATCGATAAAAAGATCCGGAGCACGCTGACCAGATTGGGTATATCCTGCCGCTTCATAGGCAAGCCACTCGAATCATCGTAATCGATAATAGAGGTCTACTTCGCCGGACAAGCCGGAATCAGCAGACACCGAACCCGGGTCTGGTTCAACCAGGCCACCCAAACGCAACCCCTGTTCCAGGGCCTGCACGTCACTACGCCCCTTTAGTTTGAAAACCGCAGCATCAGGCTCTACCGATACCACAGAGACCAGATCTATACCGCCCAGGGATCCCAGTAACCTTGTAACAGCGGTATAATCGGACACCCTGCTCAAACCGCTGACTCTCAGCCGCAAAGCATCTCTGGCACCGCGATCCCTGAACGGGGCAAACTTATCCGCCAGCAAATCACCCGCCTGCTGAATCCCATCAGCAGCGACCAGTTCACTGCTCTTCCCCTGATTATCCCAACTGCGCACGCTTTGCCCCTGATAAAGGCTCCAGTTACCGCGCCACAGCCCCTTGCCCACCTTGACCAGACGACTGGTAAGAATGAGATCCGTACCGTATCGGTTGGAAGCCGCCCGGATGTTGGATTCAAAATCGCCCCACAGATCGGCCACCTGCAAACTCCCCTGATCCTCCAGATCCATCAATGGGAACACCACAGGCAAACCACGGTTCGCTGCCGTTTTCTTGAAACTCAGATGGAGAGCGGGAGCCTCTTCTGCAACCAGAAGGCGGCGATTTCCCTTTTGTTCGACCCCTGCCCAAATCAGGATACTGGGGCGATTGCCACTCCACACGGGTAATCCACGTTCGGTCAGCAGGCGATCCACCGCCCCTCTGTCGAAAAACACCTGCAACAGACGCGCGGGCTCTCCATCAACGGAGGTTGCATCTGACTGACTTGCTGAATCAGCCAGTCGATAGCTGTACTGTTGCACGTATTGTGATGCATTACTTTGCTCCTGCTTCAACCCGCCCCGTGAGACAATCCGGCGGTTCCCCGTCACTTTAATCAGCATGTCCCCGAAAGCGCGGCTGATGGCCTCGCTTCGCTGCGCGGTCTCTTCCCCACTGATAGGGACCTCTGCCTGATAGAGGTCGGTCACCGTCGCAGACCAGGCCGGGTTAATGGGAACCAGCATGGTGATCAGGATCACCAACAGGCAGAACCGGGAAACGCACCGGTGAATAACAGATAAGGAGTGACTGCAACAATACATTTCGCGGGATACCTTGGAAAAGTGTTCCTTAGATTTTATCCTTGATGAAAACTTCTGTCTAAGAACAAACAACCCAGAGCACGGATTTGTTAGAATCGAAGCCTGACAAATCCAGATCAGGAGCCATCTTTTGGATAATAGCAGGAACCGAGAGGCACCCCCTCTCTCCTACCGGGATGCAGGCGTCGACATCGATGCCGGCAACAGCCTGGTGGAAAGGATCAAACCCATTGTCGAGAAAACCTTCCGGCCCGGCGTAATGACCGGGCTTGGAGGCTTTGGCGCGCTTTTCGAACTGCCCCTCGACCGCTACCGGGAACCCGTGCTGATTTCCAGTACCGACGGTGTGGGTACCAAATTGAAACTTGCCCTGGAACTTGGACGGCATGACACTATCGGTATCGATCTGGTGGCGATGTGTGTTAACGATATCCTGGTAGCAGGCGCGGAACCATTGTTTTTTCTGGATTATTACGCCACGGGGCAACTTGATCTGGAAGTCGCCACCGATGTGGTAACCGGTATCGCCACCGGTTGCAAACTGGCAGGAGCAGCGCTTACGGGTGGCGAAACCGCCGAAATGCCCGGTATGTACAAAGCGGGAGACTACGACCTGGCTGGTTTTTGTGTAGGTATCGGGGAGAAATCACAGCTGATCAAGCCGGGTGACGTTCAAACTGGCGACGTACTATTGGGACTGGCGTCGTCCGGCCCCCATTCCAATGGTTACTCCCTGATCCGCAAGATTCTCAAGCTGACAAAGGCTGATCTCGGGCAACCCATGGGTGACACCACCCTGGGGGAAGCCCTGCTGGCACCCACTCGCATTTACGTGAAACCATTACTGCAACTGCTCCGGCAACTACCAATACATGCGATGGCCCATATCACCGGAGGTGGTCTGCTGGAAAACATCCCCCGGGTGCTGCCTGCCGGAACCAAAGCGGTAATCGATGACCAATCCTGGTTGAAACCGGCCATTTTCCAGTGGCTTCAGGATCAGGGGAACATCGAAGAGCAGGAGATGCTGCGCACTTTCAACTGTGGTGTGGGTATGGTGGTCTGCGTTGCCGCTTCGGATGCCGAGGATGCGCTCCAAACGCTGGATAAACAGGGTGAGAAAGCCTGGCGGCTGGGCGTGATTGAAGCCTCGGACAACCAGACACAGGTGGAGTTTTCCAGCGGAGCAGCAGTGTGAACCCGATCGGTGAGTTATCCCTGGTGGTGTTGATTTCCGGAGGTGGCAGCAATCTGCAGGCGATTATCGATGAAGCGGCAGAAGACCTGCCGGTGGATATTCGTGCCGTTATCAGCAATCAACCCGGAGCCTTCGGTCTGGAACGGGCCCGAAAAGCCGGCATCGAAACCAGGGTATTGAACCATAAAGATTTTCCGGATCGTACCAGCTATGATCGGGCACTGGGAGATCTGGTGGCATCCTGGGATCCGGGCCTGGTAGTGCTCGCGGGATTCATGCGAATACTCACCCCGGATTTTATCCAGAGATTTCCCTATCGCATGGTGAACATTCACCCTTCCCTGCTGCCAAAATACCGGGGGCTGCACACCCATCAACGAGCCCTGGATGCGGGGGACAGCCGGCATGGTGCCAGTGTTCACTTTGTGACGGAGGAACTGGACGGGGGACCGGTAATACTCCAGGCCATGGTACCCGTGATCCCAGGAGATGATGCGGACACCCTGGCAGCCCGGGTTCTGAAGCAGGAGCATGTCATCTACCCCAGGGTCATCCGCTGGATCGCCGAGGGAAGAACCAGCATGGGAGAAGAACAGGTACTGATGGACGGCAGACGGCTGGATACACCGATAGTCCTGGACAGTAGCGGAACCCCTGGCAAATGAGACTGGCACGACAGCTGATTGCCCTTATTGTTGCCGGTTTTCTGTTACTCACCGCGCCATCGACGGCAACACAGCAAACCCCATACCTGAAACCCTTTACAGCGGAGTACAGCCTGAGACGGGGCGCCCTGGTGTTTGCCCGGGTCCGAGTGACCCTTTCCCTGGTGCCTCCCGGCAGTTATCGCTATCGGGCTCAAACCTCACCCACCGGTTTGACTGCGCTGTTTCGCAGCGACAAGATCACTGAAATCAGCGAAGGTATCATTGAGGAGTTACGCCCCATCCCCCTCAGTTATCACTACCGACATGATAAATCAGATAATCTCCGCCAGGTCGATCTCCAGTTTGACTGGCAGGCACTGCGCGTTATCAACCGTACTGAAAGCTCCCGCTGGACGATGCGTATATCCCCTGGTACGCAGGATAAGTTCGGTCATCAGTTGAATCTGATGCTGGCGCTGGCGGAAGGTCAGCGGGATATTCGATATGAAGTAGCGGATGGGGGACTGAAAAAAGATTATCGTTTCAAGTTTCACAAAGAAGAGTCCATATCTACGCCGGCGGGGGAATTCCATACCCTCAAAATGAATAGAAGTAAGGACGGCAAACCTTCCCAGGCAAGCTTGTGGCTGGCTCCGGCGGCCAACTATTTACCGGTAAAGGTGGAACGACGGGAGCAGGATGACCCCTTTCTCATGGAATTGAAATCCATCCAATGGAGCGAACCTGGTTGACAGGCCGTCAACGTGACAGGAGAAAGCGAAAAGGTAGCTACTCGGAAGACGTCCTAAATGCCTCCCTTAAGACTTGGCTTTGGCATCCCCGCCAAAGACACTTCCTCCACAGACCAACCATGGGGGGTAATCTCCGGGGGAAGTTGCCAAACAACACTAACCCTCCTTTCCCAGTAAACGCCTCAGGACAGCTCCGAAAAAACCGCCTGGTGACACGGTAATCCTGGCATTACTGACATCGATACTCTCTATCCCATAAGCCTTTGTTTCTACTCCGGCCTCCCGGTACATCTCATGAGACAGTTTCAGGTCTTCCTCCCATCGGGATAGAAAATCCTCACTGGGTTCGATATGCACGATACGCCCTATCTCTTCCTGAATCAGCTTGGATGCACAGCGGGGACAAGGCGGATGGGTCACGTAAACCGTGCAACCCCGCAAATCCCGCTTGGCAAATATCATTGCATTCTCTTCGGCATGAATCGTCAAATTCAGCTTGCTGTTCCGGTCATTCAGTCGCTCCTGCCGGTCTTCGACCCCGGCGGCAAAACCATTGTACCCAAGGGATATGATACGATTCCCTTCGGTGATTACGGCACCGACCTGGGAAGAAGGGTCTTTACTCCAACCCGAAATGTGGGCTGCCAGCCCGAGAAACCGGGTATCCCATTTGGTGCTCATATCATCGACCCTCTATAGGAAGATCTGGAATCCAGTATTCATTATCGTGTCGTATCTACTCACCCCCCATGGGCGATCTGCTTCGGAAGACGTCGTCAATGCCTCCCTGTAGACTTGGCTTTGGCATCCCTGCCAAAGACACTTCCTACACAGACCACCCATGGGGGGTAATCTCCGGGGGGTGAACAGTTACATCGTGTCAATGAACATTACATTTCGGTTACTTTTCGATGGATTCACCCTGAAAAATCCAGGATGGGCTCGTTCAAAGCCTCCTTAAAGTTAAATCGGTATCATACAATGCTCATGTACTATATTGATGCGGATGTCATTAGTCCAAATTTTGCAGTTGCGGGGCAAACCTAAACTGTTTTTTTTTAGCGTATCATCTAGCCTCTATGTACCGACAGCGCGCGTGAACCCCAGGGTTGTGATATTTGGCGAATTCTGCCACGGGAAGCGTCTGTCAATGGAAATCCACTGTACAAGATCTAGGAGCCTGTCTGAGAATAGGGGCCGTAGCGAGCGAAAACTGGTTTGAGCCAGATTATTTGATCATTTGAGGCGAATATTGGGCACTTTTAACGAAAATGATCGGAGAATCTGGCCAAATCCAGCTTTTCCATAGTAGGCTCACTATTCTCGGACAGGCTCCTAAGTCACACAGAAGGGAAAATAAAGCATGAAGATCGCGGCTAGGGTGTTTTTGCTGTTTCTGCTGTTGCCAGCCAGCACGCTGGCAGACGAATGGGTATACACGGTGCGCGCGGGGGACAACCCCTGGAACATTACAGAACGGTTCCTGAAAAGTATCGGTTACTGGAAACCGCTGGTGCGATTCAACCAGATCACCCAACCCAAGCGAATCCCTCCCGGTACCAAATTGCGCATTCCCTTGCGCTGGTCAAAGATCAAAACGGTCGCGGCTCGAATCGTCGCCATCCACGGAGAAGCCAAAGTGGTTCGCGGTCAAGCCACGGGAACACCTGCTTCCCCCGGGATGCGACTCGACGAGAACGACCGTCTGGTGACCAGTCCCAAATCCAATGTGCTGGTGGAATTCGCCGATGGTACGCGGCTGCTGTTATCCGCAGAAAGCATCTTGAATCTGAAAAATCTCAAGGGCTATGGAAGAGGCGATGTCACCGATACCCGACTGCAGATGGAGGGAGGGCGATCCGAGTCTCTGGTCAATCCGCGGAAACGGGCGGGTACCCGGTTCGAAATATCCACACCATCAGCCATTGCCGCCGTGCGGGGAACCGGGTTCAGAATCCAGTCCACTGAAAACGGCAAAAAGTCCCGGGTCGAGGTTACCGACGGCCGCGTGGCGGTTACCGGTGCCAGTAAATCCAGAACCTTGAAGCGAGGTTTCGGTCTGGTAGTCAATCAGGGGGAATCCCTCAAAAAGCCGGTCAGACTGCTTCCCCCACCCGCCATCGATGTTGTCCCGGAAAAACTCGAAGCGACACTGCTTGCCTTCAAGCTGAAGCCGAGCGCCAAGGCGGTGGGATACCGGGTACAGATTGTCAATTCAAAGCAACTCGGAACCATGGTGCTCGATGAACAGTTTAAGGGCAATAACATCCGTATGGATGTCACCAATCTCCTGGATGACAACTACAGCTTGAAAATCCGGGCGATCGATAAAAAAGGACTGGAAGGACTCGAGTCAAGAAAACCCTTCGAATTAAATGCCCGACCCGCTGCACCTTTCCTGTCAGCGCCTGCTGCCGAAACGAAACTGGTGGAAACCCGTCCGAAATTTAACTGGGCACGCCCCGAGGAGGCTGAGTCCTACCATTTCCAGCTGGCCAGAAATGAGCAGATGGACGATCCGGTCCTGGACCAGGCAGGACTTACCCAGGAGGAATTGACACCCAGTACGGATCTGCCGCTAGGTCAGTATTTCTGGCGGGTCACAGCCCACGATGGAGCGGGCAAAGCAGGGCCTGCGGGTTTCCTGCAATCTTTCAGAATCGTGCCAAAAGCGCCTGATGCGGCACCACCCGTCGTCGATGAAACCGGCCTGCTCTTCCAGTGGCGACCCGGTACCACCGGGCAACGCTATGGTTTCCAACTGGCCTGGGACGAAACATTCGACGATCTCGTAGTGGAGACAGAATTATCGGAACCAAGTTACCAGCTTGCCACTCCAAAACCGGGCATCTATTTCAGCCGGGTCAGAACCATTGATGAAGATGGGTTTGCCGGTCCTTTCGGGCCTTATCAACGCATCGAAATCAAAGGACCGCCACCTGATCTTAACTGGGTGGTGATCACGCCGTTCCTCGGTCTGCTTCTGCTACTATGATCGAATGATCGAAACCCTTGGGGGAAAATCCGCCAGAACAATCGTAACCGGCTTACTGTTCGTTATCTGTGCCTTTTTGCTGCTGTTACTGACTCCACTGCAACGTCTGGATTTCATGGTCTATGACCTGCATGCGGATTTACTCAGACACCCACCGCACAAGGATGTGCGAATCGTGGCTATCGACGAAAACAGCCTCAAAGCCCTGGGCAGGTGGCCCTGGTCCAGGGCTATCCATGGCGCACTGATAGAAAAACTGACTGCTGCCGGGGTACATGCCATCGGAATGAATATCCTGTTCCTCGAACCGGACCATCTGGATCCGGACAGTGACCAGGTACTCGCAGAAACCATGGCAGCCAGCGGCAAAGTGGTGCTTCCCATCTACCCGGCCAAAGACCCTCAGACACAGGGAATGAGCGAAGTGGCCCCCATTGGATCACTTGCTTCAACGGCTGCCAGCCTGGGACATGTGGACGTGGAACTGGACGTGGACGGCATCTCGCGCAGGGTGTTTCTCCGAGGAGGCGTAGGCACCCCCAGCTGGTCGGCCCTGCCACTGGCCATGGTCCAGTTGTCCCAACCGGATCGATGGAAAGATATTCCCGGCCGGATCTCCCCCGATGACACCCGGAAACATCAGGATCTGTGGCAACGCAATCATCAGGTTATGATCCCTTTTACCGGCCCGCCAGGTCATTTCGAAACCCTCTCCTACATCGATATACTGAAAACGCCGGCTGAAAAACTGGCACTACAAGGCAAGTGGGTGCTGGTGGGCGCGACAGCGGTAGGCATGGGAGAGCATATTGCTACCCCCACATCGTCCAATAACCATCAAATGTCAGGCGTGGAGTATCACGCCAACGTGCTCGATGCGCTCCTGAATAGAAACTCCATCGAACCCCTTGGTTTTCGATGGAATCTTGGGTTAACCCTGATTCCGGTCATCTTGACACTGGTGCTCTATCTTGTCATGCCGACCTGGGCCGGTGGTCTGATCTGGGGGGGGATGATGCTGGGTACGTTGGCCCTGTCCACCCTTATCCTGCTCAACTTCAGTATCTGGTTCCCCCCGGTCACTGCACTGCTGCTGGTATCCCTGAGCTATCCGATCTGGCAGGCCGGCAGGCTTTTCGACGCGAAACGACAGTCGATCAGCCAGCGTGCATGTATTCAAGCGACCTATGATGCCCTCGACCAGGTCGTCATAGTCACCGATACGGATTCCCGGCTGCAGTACATGAGTTCCGCTGCCGAGAGACTCACGGGATACGCCCAGGAAAAGGTGCTCGGACAGCAACTCTCAGAATTCCTGATCCTGATGGATGAGACGGGAAACGGTGCTTTCGATCAGGGGTGCGAGCGCAATCAAAACGGGGAGGAAGGCAACCGCTATCTCATGTCCCACCCCAGTGGTAACGTCAGGGCATTGTGGGTCAGTGCACGGGCAACAAGGGATAGAACCGGCCATCAGCGGGGCTGGATCGTGACTCTGCACGACAAGGAGAGAAAGCGAAAAGAGAGAGCCGCCCAGCAGAATACAACGTTGTTAGACCCCTGCACCAGCCTTCCCGGCAGGGCACTGCTGATGATTCAGCTGAAGCAGCTCTTTGAGCGCGCTCAACGGGGTCAGTTCGAAGTGGGGTTGTTGTTTATCAGCCTGGAACGTATGCAACAGCTGGATCTCGACTTCAGCCCCAGCGACAACAACCAGCTACTGCTGGAAATTGTCGAGCGCATTAAAGGTGTCGTGCGCAAGAGCGACATTCTGGCCAGAAATGGTAGTGACCATTTTGTGGTGACTCTCGAGGATCTTGGATATCTGGAGGCTGCCGAGCAGGTTGCGGCCAAGATCGTCAGTAAACTGCGGGAGCCCTTCATGCTTGATAATCAGATGGCAGAAGTGGCCGCCAACATAGGGATAAGCCACTTTCCCAGGGATGGAAAAGACCCTGAAGAGCTGCTCAAGCGAGCCTACACCGCAATTCCGGGAAAATTTGAAGGGTCCACCGGGCGCTACGAGGTGTACTCACGACAGCGACATGAGCGCATCGACTTAAAAAGATTTATAGAGCGTGGTCTGATCCAGGCACTGAAGAATGATGAACTGGTGCTCCACTATCAGCCCCAGATCGAAATCGCCACGGGTGCGATTATAGCTGCTGAGGCACTGCTGCGCTGGCGTGACGGTACCGGCAAATCCATCCCCCCGGCAACCTTTATTCCGGTAGCAGAAGAGTGCGGCCTGATTCACGAGATTGGTGAGTGGGTTTTCAATGAATCCTGCGAACAGCTGAAGCGCTGGCAGGGGCAGGGAGCCGATCATCTGCGGCTCTCCATTAACCTGTCACCCATACAACTGCAACGCCTGGACCTGATCTCCAACTACCTGGCCACCATAGATGCCAATCACCTCGACCCCCGGCACATTGAACTGGAGATCACAGAAGGCACATTCATCGAACATACCGATTCTGCCAGCAGTATGCTGCGGCAGCTGCAGACAATGGGAGGCAGTATTGCCGTGGATGACTTCGGTACCGGCTACAGCAGTTTCAGCAACCTGAAACAGCTGCCGGTCAATCGCCTCAAAATCGACCGGTCGCTGGTCAGCGACCTGGTAGCTTTTCAGGATGACGCCATCATTTTGAGAACCATCGTCTCCATGGCCCACGAGCTGAATCTGGAAGTGGTGGCTGAGGGCGTGGAGACCCAGGAACAGGCAGATCTCCTGAAACAGGAAAACTGTGACCTCATCCAGGGCTATCTGATTTCCCGGCCGCTGCCCGCTGACAGCTTTATGAGCCTGTTTTCCAGCTGGTCGGCCAAAAGATTTTAGAGAAGCCCTGACCTTCAACAGCCCCTGATATCGAGTACCTGCCAGGCGGCTAAATGCCCGCCACCCACCGAGTCGACAGCATATCCCCCAGGCTTTTCTGAACAACTTACTTGTAACTGTTAATATAGCGATATGTACGGATCCGATAGAACACAAATGCGGCGCGTGTATACCGAGGCTTGGCGCAAACGGCTGGCCGGAGAGCCCATGGACCCTCTGGAGCAGATCATCGCATCGGTCGTGGAGCAGCACCCCGAATACCATGGGCTGATGGAAGCGCCTGTGAAGTCCCTGGAACGGGACTTCCTGCCTGACGGGGGCGAATCCAACCCGTTTCTCCACTTGGCCATGCATTTAAGCCTGCAGGAACAGATCAGCACGAACCGGCCTGCCGGCGTATCCGGACTGTACCGCCAGCTGACCCTCAAATGCGGTGATGCCCATACTGCCGAGCATAAAATAATGGAGTGCCTGGCACAGATGATCTGGGAAGCCCAACGCCAGAATCGTATGCCCGACGAACAGGCCTATCTGGACTGTATCAAGTCATTGGTCTGAGTGGCCCTCTCTTTCACCTGCTCCTCCGACGCGCAAATGTCTGTTTCAGCGCGGAGATAAAGTTCTCAGCCTCATCCTGATTGGGAATGTAGTCTGCGAGGGTCAGTTTACCCAGTTTCCCCGGTTTTCCCGAACGACTTCCCTGTCGATAGAGGTGATCCCTGATGGCTCCAGCAGGACACGGATTCAAAACACTCGATTCGATGACAGGCCGTCCGGCGGCAGGCATGAATCGAGCGCTGTCCGGGCTCGATTACCTATTGGGGAAGAGGTGGCGGTGGTGGCGCCACTTCCGTTTTCTGTTGGCCGTATCCCCCATAGCCCGGGCCATAGCCGCCCCAGCCTGGCCTGTAGCCCCCGTAACCTGGCCCATAACCTCCGTAACCTGGCCCATAACCTCCGTAACCTGGCCCGTAGCCTCCGTAACCTGGCCCGTAACCCCCATAACCTGGTCCATAGCGATAACGGTCGTAGTAGCGGTCATCGTAATAACGCCCGCCTCGGTCGTTGCCAAACCATTTTGAAGGGTTCATGAAGTTAAACATATTGCTAGCCTGGACATTCGATGCAAATGTCAGGCCGCCACAACCCAGTGTTATCAGGGCACTGCAGGCGATCAGCGATCTCTTTCTCACGGCTTATACACCTCGATTTTCCATTGACCTATATACTCGTTTTCCTCCAGCCTCCCGACACTCCTCGTCAACGCGGAATGATCTGGGACGTACCTAGCTTTATAGGTGACTTTTTTTCTTTTATTTCACCGCATTCTCGAAAGCATTACAACTGCCACCGACAGCCTGTGGTTTCGACCGGTTCCACGAACAATCCGTCACTCCCCACAGGCTGACCAATGACGACAATCCAGCTGCCCCGATCTCTTATCTGAAACAACGTAACCCGGCAGCAAAAACCCACCCTGTCATTCATCAAAGCAATAAAGATGGGATGAAGTACCCTCGGTGCTGACATAAGTGACAAGACAGGCCTTGCGAGTGGCGGTATCCACGATTTTCCTGACCACCAGATCGCCCTCTTTGAGCTCAGAGTCCTGGTGCAGTGCCCCTCGCTTCTTCACGTTCGGGGAATCGTAGCAGAGAATTGAAGGGGATGTACCTTTCGTCTTCACGTAGGCCACCAGACAGGTCATCAGGTTACCCGGATCGATGATACGCCGTACATCCAGATCGCCTTCCCGCAGGTGCCCCCCTTCCAGCATGTGATCCTTGAAGCGCTGTTTGTTCAGATAGCATTCCACCGCCGGCGATGTGCCTGGAGTGCTGACATAGGCGACCAGACAGGAGAAATTGTTTTTGGTGTCTTCCAGTTTACGAATCACCAGTTCATCAGCCTTGATGTGGCCAACCTGGCTCAAAGTGGCACCAAATCCCGATGTAGCGTCATAACAGTATACGACCGGACTGGTTCCGCTGGTTCGTATATAAAAAGCCAGGCAGGTTTTCTTCGCATCCAGATCAGTGACAACGCGAATGATTAGATCGCTTTCACGCATTTGACCTGTCTGTACCAGCAGGCTGGATGTGAACTCACCCGCTTTGGTAACCAATGCGGTAAAAATCAACAACAGGACCAGTAGCGTTTTCATGTTGGTTTCCCCCTGACTCAGAACTGTGCGAACACCCTGTCTCTTTCCTCTTACTTTTGGGCATTATCCTGAAAAACGCACCCCTTCGTCAGTTTTCAATGGATGGAATCCGAAAAAAGCCTGTTACAGATCAATTGAAAGGCTTATTTCCGCCTCGAACATGAAATTTTCCACGCTCAGGGTGTCTACTCACCCCCCATGGCTGGTCTGTGGAGGAAGTGTCTTTGGCAGGGATGCCAAAGCCAAGTCTACAGTCAGGTATTGACGACGTCTTCCGGAACAGATCACCCGTGGGGGGTGACAGTTACCGCTCAAGAATCAACCCCACCCCAAAAAAAAGGGCAACCGGAATCCCGGCTGCCCCCTCAATGGCGTCGAAACGCTGTTACGATCAGGTGATATTGCGAGGTGCAAACGACATCATGCGCATATCGTTTTTGTACTCGGTTTCACCCACTTTCTTGATCCGGCAAACACCCATCTTGTAGTTGTAGTTGCCGCTGATCTGGTCCGGCACACGACCCTGAAGGACGTTACTGGGCTGATCAGTGATGATGAAGTAGGAGTAAAGCGTTCCCTTCTTCACATGGGGTGTGACGATAGCTGTCGCGGTGACAGCGGCCTTATCCAACTTGATCCAACCATTCTTCATCAGGTCGGCAAAGTTGAAGTCGGAACCGTGCACACCCTTGATGGTCTGCCGGAAGTTTGGAACCCGCTCGGTGAAAAGCAGTACCTTGTCACCCGACTCGATACCACGGGAAGCTGCATCATCCGGATGTATCTCGGTGAAGTTCCCGGGCCAACGCTGGGTGATGTAGGGGCGACGATCCACATCATCGAAACCGGATTGCCAGATTTCGTTGATACGACCATTGGTATGCCAAAGCTCGTCTTCCTTGGGTTTCATCCACTCCCAGTAGTCCGAGAACAGACTCCACGGGTGTTTCTGAATATTGATCTTACCGGTCTGGGAATTGAAGTGGGTACCCTTCTTGTTAATCATGTTGGCACCCTGGGTCCGCCCTTCCCGCTGCAACTGCTCCGGCGTCACCTGGGTGTCGTGCAGACGCACCGTACCCATCAACTCACCGGTCTTGTAGTTGTAGAAGGTGGGACCCTGAATACCGTCGGTACCCAGTTCGGCCAGTTTCTGATGCAATGTCTTGCCCTCTTTGTGGGCGGCAACCTTGATCATATGGTAGGCCTTGCGGTTACCCCGACTGAAACGGGATGACTCCTCGCACACTTCATTGGAGTCTTTCCAGTCGAATCCGTCAAAACCAAGACGCTGGCCCAGCTGAGCAAAAATCCACCAGTCAGGCTTGGAATCCCCCGGAGCATCATAGAACTTCTGGTACAGACGGATACGGCGTTCACCGTTGGCCCGTACGAAGTTCTCTTCACCCCAGGTTGCAGCTGGGAACACGATGTCCGCAAACTTGGATCCGATGGGATCGCGCAGATAAATATCCTGATTGACCACAACGGTGCCACCGCTGTCCATGCGCGCCCTCAGGGTCTTGATGATCTCGTCCTTCTCGAAGCTCTTGACCTGGTTGGGATTGTTGGTCACCAGTTCTTCGAACTTGTCGTTCAATCCCTGGGATCCGCACATGGCTTGAATCCAGGTGGTACCGACAACATGGGCGAGTCGGGTATAACCGGAATAAAAATAACGGTCGCAATCCAGCGCCTGGCGGCGACGCCCGGGACGCTTCTGGGGAGACTTGTTGCGGGGATAACCACCGCCACCGGTGCCACCACGCTGATGTCCACCAAAACGGCCCACCATTTGACCGGGACGACCACCAGCTCCGACCAGGGTGGCCAGAGAACTGATGGCATTGGTGTTACCGGTGTTGTTCGACCAGTAGAATCCCTTCTCGATGCCTATGGATGTTTTGACCCGGCTGCCGTCAGCTTTCGGCTTGGCAAGCATCTCTGCTGCCTTGTAGATCTGCTCTACCGGGATGTTGGCAATCCTGGCAGCCTCTTTCGGGTCAAATTCCTTCTGGGCGAAGTTCCACTTCTTATAGTCCTCCACACCCTTGGTCTGGAACTTGCCCCAGGTGGTACGCCATTGCCAAGGTGTATTACGGGTACCCTGGCCGAAACCGGAGCTGGACTCCCACTTGTTGTTGACCCACTTCTTGATCCACTCTTTGTCTTCCCAGCCATTCTCCAGAATAACCCGGGCGATCGCACCGATGACCGGTACATCAGTACCTGGGTCAATCTGGATAAACAGGGCGTTGCCCTTGCTCTTCGCATAGGCGATACCCGCGGTTTCACGAATGTTCAACCAGACCGTCTTCTGCCCGTTGTCGATGGCCGGTTTGATGAACTGGGTGAAAATCATGGTCTTGGTTTCGTACGGATCGGTACCACAGATCATGAGGGATTCGGCATCACCCCAATCCCGGTAAGACGGCCCGAAGTTATCGAAACCTGCATCCCTGAATCCCGGGGTCGACGTCACGTTTGCCGGGGTATCATGCATGGTCCAGTTGGCGGTATTGATATGGCGCCGCGCAAACTTGGTCCCCGCATAGGTGTTTTCGACGAACTGATAGGAATAAATTTTCATTCCGTAGGCGTTCGCGCCAAACTCTTTGACGGTGTAACCAATCAGGTCCGAAGCCACATCCAGGGCCAGATCCCAGGAGACCGGTTGCAAAGTACCGTTTATACGGATCAACGGAGACTGCAATCGATCCTTGGTCGGGGTTTTCGGGTTGTAGACTTTTTGAGCGATACAGCCGCCGCGAATGGACGAGTCACCACCAATATTAACCGCTTTGGTATCCTTGTCGGGAATGATCACCACATTGTGTGGTTTGCCCTTGTGGGTTACCACATTGTATTGGGTCGGGGCTACCCAGGCCTGCAACGGACCGGAGGGGAAATTGATACCGAAAGCATTTTCCGATGCTTTCATGCCGCCGTCTTTTGAGCCTACCGGCCAGCGATAGACTTTGTACCCGCAGGCGACAATGCAGTAGTCGCAGCAGGTGGTGAGAACTTCCGCATCCTTCGGAGGAAGCGGAGATTTGTCCTCGGGAGTGTAGATTTGGGTTGACATAGCTTGCCTCCTCCTAGGATTCCATCAAGTTTTGATTGCGGCCAAACAGCAGGCCCATCATGCCGACGGCGTAAATGTCGTCACCGTCCAACTCCAGCAGTACCTGAGGAATGCTCTGGTAAGCCTGACCGGAAATAATGATCCCGTGGCGGGTCAGATCGTAAGTGGAAAGATGTAATGGACACTGCCCGAGTACGCGATTGTCTCCCACGGCCTGGTATTTGCCGTTCAGGAATCCACCCTGGTGAGTACAGAGGTAACTGAACCCGACCACGTCCCGTTTCGGCCCGACACCGCCACCGGCTTTGGCTCCGGCCATTTTCACCACGAAACACTGGGAATTAGGCCCCTCGTCCGGATAGTTGAAATCCACGGGCTTGTTGTCCTGCAGTTCGCTCAGCTTACCGATCAATTTGCGGGGATACCCCACGACCTGGGCTTTCGCCTGGGGTTGTCCGGGAAACAGGCTGATCGATATGGTTCCAGCCGCAGCCGCAGCGGTTCCCGAATACATCAGGAACTCACGACGATTAAGCATACATTTCCCATGCTCAGCTGCCGTTTCATCTTTCTTTCGTAAATCAGTCATCACTTGGCCTCCTGTGCGGCTTCCAGTTCTGCCTTCGTGAACAGTGGGGCATATTCAGGTAGCTCCGGCTTTTCAATCATGATCTCTTCCCCGGAATAGGCTTCCAGAAAAGCGATAAGATCCGCTTTCTCTTCATCGGATAAACCGAGGGGTTTGATCAGGGGACTCTTGTTTTCTGGAAAAGCCGTGGTACGGCCTTCCTCATCGAATCCGCCACGATCATAGAAATCGATCACCTCTTCCAGCGTGTAGAAAACACCGTTGTGCATGTAGGGCGCGGTATAGGCTATGTAACGAAGGGGAGCCGTGCGGAACTTGCCACGATCCCACTTGTTCTTGCTGCGATAATAGAAACCCCAATCAGATTTTGCGCTTCGGTAGCCCTCTTCTGTCTGACCTTTCGCATACTGCTCGAAACGGAACGTGATCTGCGCCAGGCCATCCTCTTCCCAGCGAATATTGGGCGGTACGCCAACGTTGTGGTAGTCGGTATCCGAGGTCAGGGCGCCATTGTGACACTGAATACATCCGGCCTTACCCTCAAACAATGCCTTTCCACGAACCGCTTCTTCCGACAATGCACTCTTGTCGCCCTGCAGATACTTGTCTACCGGGGTATCTTTCTGCACCAGCGAGCGCTCGAAAGCGGAGATGGCATGCCAGACATCGAAAATCAGCGGCCATTCTGTACCGAACACCTCTTTGAAGCGTTTGCGATACTCAGGGATCAGTGCAAGCCGCGCTTCCATGATATCGTCTTCCCCATTACCAGCCACACCACCCTTGGCAGCGGATTTAGCCTGTTTTTCGTTGGAACTGGCCGAACCGGCCCAGAACTGACGGGGAAAATAGGCGCTGTTGATAATGGTCTGGCTGTTGCGCCAGTGCACGGTTCCCGGGTAACCGCGGGAAAAGTCCTCAGCCCACGCCCAACCTTGATCCGGTTCATGGCAGGTGGAACAACCCGTCGACGCATCACCGCCGATGCGGGGATCAAAAAACAGCAGTTTACCCAGTTCGATCTTCTCTGGGGTTTGCAGATTATCTGGTGGAATGGGTGGATCACCCAATGGAGCGAGGGCCGGAGCCGAACCCTCGGCACTGATTGTCGTGGCGCTGAAACCGGCGAGCAGCACGGTCGCAATGGCAGCCGCCACCAGTGTAGGTGTATATTTTTTCAATTTCATGGCTGTCTCCTCGACGCTCAATTACGAACCTGACGCCAGTTTTCAATCACCGGATACTCGCTCGGATACTCTTCTGACCAGACATAACCAGGGCCGGTCAGCGGATCCCCGGAAAGTGATTCCAGAAACGCGACCAGATCCTGTTTTTCCTCAGCAGAAAGGTTTAAAGCTTTGAGTTTGTCGCTTTTACGGGAATCCTTACCGCCACCCCCGTTGTAGAACTCGACGACTTCTGCCAGGGTTCCGATCATGCCGTTGTGCATGTAAGGTGCGGTGTACTTGAGTTCACGCAGACTCGGGGTCACGAAACTGCCCATGTCCTGCTGCTCGAGCGTCACGTTGTAGTAACCGGGGTCCCGCTTCATATTCATGTAGTCGGGAACGCCCTGGAACATGACAAATGCCAGAAATGCCTGATGGTTCATCGGGTCCAGAAAGACGTCGAAATTCTCCGGCACGCCCGTATTGTATGCTTTCAGGTCGGTCAGCATCGGGCCATTGTGGCACTGGATACACCCGGCTTTACCCTCGAACAATGCCTGCCCTTTCTTGGCAGCAGGTGAAAGTTTGCCGCTGTCAAAGGGTGCATTCTTGGAAGTCAGTGTCTTCAGGTACTCCGGTATGGCTTTACGCACGGATCCGTTCGAAGGCTCACCGTAACCGGCGTCCTTGAACATCTTTACATAGACCGGATCCTGCTTCGCACGCTCCTGCATGATGCGCATGTCCATGTTCATGATGTAGTCTTCCGTGAGCATTTCACGGGTCATGTCATTCAGGTTGGTGCCGATTCGTCCATCCCAGTTCCAGACATTTTTATGAGCGGTGTTAACCAGACTCGCACTGTTTCGAAAATGCCCATTGCCCGGATAACCGGGAGAGAGCGCGTCGGGATGCGCATAGCCGTTTTCAGGCTTATGGCAATCCGCACAACTGATACCGGCATCTCCGGAAATTCGGCGATCGAAAAACAAACGTTTGCCAAGCTCCGCTTTCGCCGCATCGATTTTGAGCTGCGGCAACGGACCCAGGTCCGGATACTCGCCCGCTTGAACGCCCAAAGCCACCCCCAGCCCGATCGTGGCTGCCAGGACGGTGCGTCCGGTTTTGACTCGTACACCCATTGGATTACCTCCAGGTAAGTTTTTGCTTTATCGGTGTCCCCACAAGAGGAAACAGTTCGCCGGCCTGTCATCTGTTCGCCAACGTTCTGGTCCGTACAGATTGAGTGCATTTTCTGCGCCAGTTTCTGTGGGGAGCACCATTTCCTTTATTATTCAGTGGTTAGAGACTAGAATTGATCCAGGTCAAATAGCAAATGAGAAGGGATGTGAATGATTCGTTCCAACCTGAAATGACCATGCTCGAGATCTTTCAGCGTCAGGATCGTAACCTTGCCTTCCGGACAGAACCCGATTGGCAACCTTCAGCTTCCGGATAGTACGTAGCTGGCAGCTTCCGCCAAAACATCCGGTGGAGTTCCGTGGGGAAAAATAAAACGTAACTCCCCATCCGGTGTGACCAGATAGGTGACAGTGGAATGATTAACTGCGTAGCCGAAAGAGGATCCCTCCAGCTCGACCGGGTAGTACTTGGCACCATAGAGTTCAGCCGCAGCCGCCACCTCCTCCGCGGTGCCGGTCACAGCGATAAAACTGGGATGAAAATAAGCGACGTACTCTTTCAGCGATTCAGGTGTATCTCGATCCGGATCGACACTGACCAGCAGCGCCCTGACCTTTTTCAACTCCTGTTCCGAGAGTTCATCGAGAGCCTGGCTTAGATACCCAAGCGATGCGGGACAGATATCAGGGCATCGTGTGTAGCCGAAATAGATAAACACCACATTGCCACGAAAGTCCTTGAGGGATATCGGACCATCAGCGGACCGCAGGGTGAAATCGCCACCCGGAGGCGCCTCCGCTATCGGCGGAGCCACTTCAACTGCTCCAAGCTCTTTCCCTTCAACAGCACACAGCGAAAAGGACCACAGCAGCAGGAGCCCAGCCGGGTATCTAAAACTCATGACTTTATTTCCACACCAGAGAGACAACCACCGTTACCAATCTGATTTTCAGACTGAATCAGATGCTGACCCATCGGGTTCCCCACTCTTCCGTCGCTGACTCCTGACCAGCAAAAGACCAGCCAT
This sequence comes from Gammaproteobacteria bacterium, assembly GCA_024227135.1. GTDB lineage: Bacteria > Pseudomonadota > Gammaproteobacteria > Chromatiales > Chromatiaceae > JAHEHQ01. The sequence continues at coordinate 30,049 of JAAELC010000293.1, read as the reverse complement.
GAAAACCAGCAGAGTACTGCCCAGGGGCATGCCGTAGACCTTGAGAATATCCAGCTCCGGCGGCAGTACCAGCCAGTACCAGGTAGTCAGTGTATGCTTGGAACCCGCTTCACCGTTGCTTCCATCCCAATTCGCAAAGGAAACGGGAATAAACTGGCCTTCCTCAAAAGTCAGGTCGCCACTTGCCCCTCCCTGGCGGGGCCGGGTCATAACCACCCGCCACCTGCCATCCATCCATGCGCCGGAGGCTTTCAGTGTATCGTCCTCAAGCCGGGGTTGTAGCTGTTTGTCAGGACCCGAGCCATCCAACAGCATGGGTGACGCATCCCGTTTCGGTTCTACACTACCCGCATTCCAATACCAGATCGTGGTCTTGCGCTTGGCATCACCATGCCGATAGAGAGGCTTTTCAACAGAGGGCAAGGTCCTGAAAGCCCCCTGCTTGGGAAACTGAACAGCAAGAGCATCAGGTTGCATTTCAAGATTCTCATCCATGAGCTCACTGAAGTAATCGATTCCCGGACGACTCTCCGTGCGATCGTCCACTTCCAGCAGCAGGGCTATCTCTTTGTCGTTATACAGGGCACGCACGGTCACAGCATCGGAAAGAGGAGTAAAGAGCCGCTCTTCCTTGATGATATTGGGCACCAGCCGCAGCGTCACCGCCGAGGCCTGCTTCCAACGCTCATCTTCCGGCCCTGCCGGCAGTGCCCCCTCCAGCTTCAACCCGGTGATCACACCGCCCTCGTCCGGTTGTACCGCGGTGCTGCGGGCACTGTAGACAAAATTGGCTATATGCCAGCGATCCTCCAGGCTGACCGGGTCTTCATTACCTTCCTCCACTGCCCGGTGGGCAGGCATTGGTGTACCAGGAATACCAATGGACAGCCGGCTGTAAATATTGTTAATGGTCTCTGCCCGTTCCTGCTCACCCTGAAGATTGGACTGGGTGGCCCTCCAGGTCCACGGCTTGGTCAGATTCCGGGGCCAGATCCTGTATCCCCAATCGTCCTCCAGGTTTTTCCCGGAGACAATATTACCTCGAGCCGTCTCTCCGTGGCACTCCTTGCAGGAGTTGATAAAGGCTTCCCGCCCCCGATTTACCGACTCTTCAGAATAGGGGATCTGCCCTTCCAGCGGCTCAGACTCGGTAATGACGCGAAAATCCGTCTTGGTGTAATAACCATCGTCATCGAAAAAATCCTCATCGACGTCTTCGGGTGCCCAGGCCGCAGTAATATCCAGACTCTTGATCACCGGTATCAGACTACGTATCTGCTCATCGCTCAGCAATGTGTCCCAACCAGGCATCGCTGTGCCCGGCAGTCCGGATTTAATGGTCTGAAACAGGTCCTCATCCCGTGGCAGCATGGTTCCCGGGGAACTCTTATACTTGAACAACGCAAGGCTGAAATCCCGTGGACGGGGAGACATGAAGTCCGCTGCTACCCCATCTCCCATACCCATCTCCCCGTGGCAGACCTCACAACGAAAGCGGTAGAGGTCCTTCCCCTGTATATTTTTCCTGCGAGCCTGCAACTCGTCTTTCATACCGGTGACGGTTTTCGATACCCCAGGATCCCAGATTCTGGGTACCTGCCCGTTGTAGTCGAAAATGAACGTGATGACGTTCCAGATATCATCGGCTTCCAACATTTCATGCCATACAGGCATAGCCGAATTCCAGGGGGTTCCCTCTTTGGGCAGACCGGGACCACCGGTAGCAACACGCCAGAACAGGAAGGCTTCCTGCAACTGGGGAATGATCGTCGGATCCTGAAAATTGATGGGAGTGGGATTGAAGCCGTTGGCATAGTGCCCCCCGCCATCGAGCAGATCGCCATGACAGTAGAAGCAGTTCTGATAATAGACATCTCGCCCGGCGGTCACCGCTTCCGAGTACTTTTCCCAGCCGGCTTCCCGGTCACCGGCCATGGTATCCAGGATCTCCTGCCGAACCGGGTTTTCCAGGCTCGCCAGATCGTAGCTATTGTTGAACACCTTGAGCGAAGCCGGGGGTGCGGGGTGTACCTGGCGCAGTTCCACCGGGGCATCGACGGATGGGCTCACCAGACCATAGACATTGTATCCTGCAATCACCGGAACAATGATCAGAAAAGCCCAGCGGATGCCACCGCGATTATCATTCCTCAGAACAGCCAGGATCGGTGACTTGAACTCCGTCCAGCGCTGATCGTCAAAGGCAAAATAGAGCAAAATGCCTACGATGGTGATGATCATGTACTGGACCATCAGGGTCTTTGGCAACAGCGGAGGAAAAGCATTGTCGAATATCAGGTAGGCAACGACGGTCGTCAGTACAGCCTGCCAGAATGCGGGAATTTTGAGGTTTTTCACTGTTTTTTCTCCGCCAGCCGCCCCACGATCAACTCCAGTTCACTGACCGTCATCTTAGTGGCGAAATCTGTGGGCATGGCCGCTGCAAAGCCCTCGGAAAGTACCGCATTGGGATCCACGATGCTCTGCCGAATCTGCTCTGGTGTCATACGCCCCCCTACATTCAGAAGCCCAGGCCCAACCAGTGCCTCATTGGAATCCAGGGAATGACAGCCTGTACAGGCATACTTGGTCAGTGCCTCTTCTGCCGTAGCCGCCGCCATGGGAGCGCTTCCTGACTCTGCCCCGGAAGCATCAGCCACCTGGGCCGCTGCTTCTGGAGAAGGCAGCGAAACGGTCACTTCATTACCGTCCTTGGCCTGGAGCCAGGCAATGATGGCATCCATCTCCATGGCAGAAAGCTGGATCGGTGCCTTATCGATTGCCGGCATGGGTGATTCGGTGTCATTACTCCCTTTCTTACCCCAGCCCGCAACCACGAAATTACCGGGATCCACCATGGATTCCAGAATATACCCGGCTGCATCCGTTGCCCCTCCCTGGTAGCGGGGGTCCGCCAGTCGTTTAACAGAGACCGCAACCATATCCACACCTTCGATATCCGGCGCCCGCCCGAGCGGTGGCGGCTTGTGACACAGGGTACAGGTACCCTTATTGGCAAACAGGCTCTCCCCCATGGCCACGAAATCGTCCATGGTCAGCGATGCAATATCCACCTGTTTTTCAACGGGTGCCTCCCCCTCGACCTGGGGCAGCAAATTAGCCACCAGGGTGAACACCAGGGTCAAACCGACGCTGAACACCATGACTTTGTTGAACAGGTTCATCCGACACTCCCCTCCAGTTCCTCGGGCCTGGATTGCCGTGTGGAACTGAGATTGGCGACCCAGAACATGAACAGTACACACACCAGAAACAGCAGGGTAACCAGGGTGATCATGTTGCCTGCATAGCCGATGGTGGGAATGTAGTTTTCCGGTGAATTGTCTTTCATCACCGTGTAGACATGCCAATGGGTTTTGACCGAGGACCGCACGTACCCCATCAACCCCATCAGCCAGGTAAAGGCGATGGGCAGTGCAAACAGAGCGTACTGGGACCGGTCTGAAATCTTACCCCAGTGGGAAGGCAGGGTTCTGGCATTCCTGAACATCAGGCTGTCGATGACGATGCCGGCGATGATTACCACCAGCGTGGAGGCCACCTGCATCACAGAAGACCCCACCTTGTAGACCGTGTTGGTGAAGTAGCCGTAATAGACGCCGGCAAAAATGATATTGACGATGGCAACCGCATAGATGGCTACCATCAGCGCATTACCCGCCGGCGCCCAGGAAACCGTCGCCACTTTGTCCGAACGACGATAGATCTGGAACGATAGAAAAGTGACCACCAGCATCAGGTTCACCGCAACATTCTTGGCAGGCATGATTCCCAGAGGCCCCAGGATGTGGTGATGGCTGCCGCCCATGGCGGCCATTTCCCGGGCCGACAGGATCAGAGTGTGAGGCGTCACCCAGATGAGAAAGCTGATCACCAGGACAACCGCAATATACTTGATCAACCACTGATAGCGGACCGAGCCTTCGGTGCGTGACATACCGGACCAGAGATAGAAATTTCCCGCGAGCAGAATCGTACCAATGAGTACCGCCTGAACGATAAACAACCATGCCAGTATTCCCCCCATGGCAGTAATTCCCATCTGCTGGGAATAGGCATAGATTTCCGCCATCAGCCAGTAGCCGGCAAAAGGCAGGGGAAGAAAAGCGAGAATGGCAATGAAGTTGGAGGTGTAGCCCATCCAGTCGTAGTGCGCTCGCAATTTCGGGTCCCGGGTGCTGAGAAACTTAAACGCGGCATAGGCGCCCACTACTGCGCCGCCAAACGCAATGTTGGCGATGAAACGATGGAGGTTGATCGGATTCCACAGCGGTCCTTTCATCACCTCCCAGATGTTACCGACTACCGCACCGACTTCATTGACCCCGGAAGGCGCCATCATGAAGGTGGCCCACGAATTGGCAAGCACCATGATGGTCAGACCCGACGCATTGAGCATCAGTCCCAGGGTCAGGTGCAGCCACTTCTTATTGCCATAACGAAACGCATTCCATCCGTAATAGTAGGTGTACAGAAAGAAGCTCTCGAGGAAGAACAAACCCGCATAGACCAACCACTGAGCACCGAACACGTGCATCAGATAAGCCATCAGGTCCGGGTAGAGGGCAAACAGCGCCAAAGCCAGCGAGCCACCGATGATCGCAGTAATGGAAAACCCCACCAGGCTGATCTTCATGAACTCATGGGCCATGTCATCGTAGCGATCATCCCCGGTAATCACACCGGTCAACTCGATCACCAGCACGAACAACGGCACCGCCAGCACCAACGCACCGAAAAAAAGATGCATCTGCGCGAGAATCCAGACCAGTGCCCGACTGCTGACACCGATATCCGGGTAATCTTTGCGGGTTGGCCGCGGGGCCGCCACCAGTTCCGGTTCCTGGGATTCCCCGGATGCCCCCTCAAATTCTACAAAAGGCTGCCCTGCTATGTGGACCCTGCCGATGGGAGCAATGCGCTCGCTTACGCCGCTCCCCTCAGCGGAGAATCCTTGACTCGCCCCGATAACGCCGGCTGTCAGCATCAGCAGGAAAAATATCCAGATACTCACCTTGTACCTGTTCCAAAAAGACAAACCTGGGTTTTTGTCAATCATCTTGCTGGCCTCTCCGTGAAACTCAACTGGCAGGAGTCAGATCCATATTGAGCGGAAGCCCCTGGATACTCATGATGAAATGATCCAGGCCGTAAAAAACCGCCGTCACCACCAGAAAAGCGATAACAGTGGCCACCAGTGTAGCCCCTGGCCCCATCTTTTTTTCTTCACTCATGGGAGATGCCTCAACCGTGATGAACCGTAACGCCGCCAGAATAGATCAGCAGCCAGTAGAAAAAAATCAGGATGGCTACCAGCGCCCCGAGAAACAGCTTTGGACCCCAGGTGACCTTCTTCAAATCAGACCGGTCGATCTGATTGTTATCGGGCTTGTCACTCATCCTCTCTCCCCGGCTGCAACCTGCTTTCAACGGTCGCTTGCCCAGCTGTAAGCCAATGTTGGAATCAAACCAGCGAAGCAAATACCGGGCCAGTGGTTGAAAAACGTTGATAATCCGGTGTCACTGGAGCGGTGACCCGCGTCAGAAAAAAGTAATTAGTTGAACATGCTGATGATTCGTATCGAGGCCATTCCTGTTTCGTGTGAAGCAGAGAGATTCAAGCGGCACAATCCCACAGTATCCGCCGGAGAATTATGAACAAAACATTCAATACGGCAGTCCTCCAATGTTATGTTTCATTCAAACGGCCTTCACCAAATCAAGACTTCCGCCCTTCTTGAGCCTGTATGGTCGCCAATACCGAAACGCCATCGAAGGAACACTGTCCGAGATGGGATTCCAGCCATTCAATAACCCTGGTGAACCGGTTCATCGCTTACCGGTCCGTGTTCAACACCCCGATCACTCTCCATCACCTGACTGAAAACCCGGACCAGTTATCTGCCAGGATGGCGTCGACAACAGAAACCACACACCAGCAGAGTCCAGCCGCTCCACACCTTTTTTTCAAAGGCCTGTTCTTGAAATCCGCATCGGAACACTGGCAAGAAGCTCACCATGGTTCACCCCAGGATTCTGCCACTGATTAATCCCATGGTTCAGATACCCCAGCTTCGTTGTGGTGAACATCTCATACCAGCAATGGACACAGATACAACGATCATTGAACAAATCGTTCCACCCGTATCTCCCGGTACTCGGGAAAACGTTGCAACAATAAGCTCCCCCTCGTCCCTGATCTGGTACGATTAATGCTTTCAGATTAGCACTTTCACTTAACAACTCTGGAGCATCATGTCCCCTCGTGCCCAAACAGTAGATACCCTATGCCAACTGATGAGCACCGGTGACGAAGCAGACCGCTGCTACGCGGCCCGCACGCTGGGGGTCCTGGGAGATCCAACCGCTGTCGATACCCTCACGGCAAAACTGCAGGATGAGGATATCGACGTCTGCGTGGACGCGGCAGAAGCATTGGGGCGTATCGGCTCCCCCCGAGCCGTTCCCCCCCTCATCGAGTCCCTGACCAACGACCCCAATGGAGAAATCTGTACTGCAGTCACCAAAGCCCTGGGGAATCTGGGGGGTGAGGAAGCCGCACAAGCACTCAGGGTGGTGGCTGAAAAGCGCCCGGAGGGTATGGAGTGGGATGAGGACTGGGACACCTGGTGGGATGTACAGCGGGAAGCGGTGAAAGCACTGGGACGGTTCGGTGACGACCAGGCCATTGAAATACTGACAGGCATCCTCAACGATGAGAGCCAACAGGATATCGAGAGCGAAATTCTGCGTGCACTGGCCGGTACTCCAGGAAAAGGAACCGATGTGTTGATCGCACGACTACAGGATTCCGATTCCCGGCACCAGCAACGCTGGCGTTCGGCCAAGGCCCTGGGCCAGGCATCCCGAAATGAAAAAATAACTCAGGCTCTGGGCCGGGCACTCAAGGACAAGGTTGCTGTGGTAAGAGCTGAGGTGGCTGCCGCCCTTGCTGAACAAAACGCCACGCGCTATCTGCCTGCCCTGATGCTTATGCTGCGGGATTCATCGGAAAACGTGCGGTCATCCGCCATCAAAGCCATTATTCAGCTGTCTGACCAGAATACCGGCGATGAACTGGTGCGGGAGAAACTGCTGGCGATGGTGGGCGACTCCAGTCCCGAGGTACGCGCAACCCTTTTCAATGCGCTCTCACGCACTGTGGAAGCCAACGCCCTTCCTGATGAGGCGTATTCCAGGGTCGCTGCCGATCTGGTCAATCCCTATGCAGAGACAGCCTCCGCTGCCTGCACGCTACTCGGAAAAAACGGCGATGACCGCGCTGTCAGTGAGTTGTTGAGAGTACTCGATGATGACCAGGGACACCCCATGGTGCGCCGGGAAGCCGCGCGCATGGTAGGACGGCTCGGTATTTTTGACGAAGCGGTATCCGAATGTATGACCCGTGTTACCGGTTCGGACGTGCAGGCAGTGCGACTGGCTGCGCTTACAGCACTCGTGGAACTCGATAAAACGAATGCATCCACCGATGCCCCCCGAGACTGCCACTCCCCCATGGAGATCATTCTAGGGGCCATAGAAGGCCGAATTCAACCGGGACAGCAATCCCGGCAGGGGACAACAGCTGAGTCCAACACCGGCCAATCCGAAAGCCAGTCCACAGCGGACTCGTTGAGTGAGGCCCCTGAAACCGCTGCTCTACCAGCGGAATCAACCACGGAAACACTGGAAGATGTCGGCGAGAAAGCTGACGGGCAGGCACAGGAGCCGAACTCGGTGGCATTGCCGGACACCCCCGCAAGAATTGTTGAGGAGGGTGAAATCAAAAGCGCGGTGTCGACGCTCGATGCCATTGCCATGGACAATGTGGAGGCGACTCTCGGTCTGGACACGCCCCCCCCGGAGCAAGACGAAGAAACCTTGGAATATCTGGCTGTCGCAGATGCGAACAAGGAAACCATGTCACGTATCCGTTCGGAGCGAAAGATCGATCCGGCACTGGATACCCGCCGGCTGGGCATCAGGGTACTCGGGGAGTGTGACGGCGATGAAGGGATCAAGATTCTGATACGTATGCTCCAGGATGCAAACGCCGATCTGCGCGGGGAGGCCGCGGTATCCATCGGCCGGATTGCAGAGCGTAATCCAGGCTTGCCTGCTCTGATGGACGCGGTCGGCTTGTTGATCACTCAGATGACTATGGATAACCAGGATCAGCGTCTTCGTTGCGCCCTTGCCCTGGGACGGCTCGGGAACAGAGCAGCAGTGGTTCCCCTGCTTGAAGTGCTTAAAGACCCCAAGCCCAATGTACGCATTCAAGCAATCAAAGCCCTCTCACTCCTCTACCGTCAGGGAACCGACCAGATCGCACCCGATCACATGGTGACAAGAAAGGTGCCTCCCCTGTCAGTTTCCCGCAGTATTGCCGAATTGCTGAACGACGAGGAAGCAGGAGTCAGGGTTGCAGCCTCAAAAGCACTGGCGATAATACTGGAACCCCTGGAGGAAAAGCGTTACACCGCCCAGATCATCGAGACAATCATCGACAGCGTTTTCAGTTGGACCGGCGAAGAGGCACGTCTGATTGGAAAAACACTGCGTGGATTCGATACCGCCGTCGCCACCGATAAGCTGCTGCAGTGCCTGAAGTCGGCGGAAGACAGCGTGAAGCGCAGTGTAGTCATCGAGATGCTGGAAGAGCTTCTTGATGCGGGTCAGGAAAAAAAGGATCGAGTGGCTTAAGGGCTCGCGCAAAAGTAAGTTCACATATCTGAGCGTCGAGGCGCCCGGCTGCCAAGGCGTGAGGAACGCGAATAGTGAACTATTCAAGCGACGAACAACGCAGGCAGACGGGATGGATCGGCGATCAGATATGTGAAGTTATTTTGAAGCGAGCCCTAAGGGTCGCGGAAATTGATAAATATCCAGAAACCGCGTTGTATTCTGGTTCGGGTTCGAGGCGTGGAAAAACGCTGAACCCGGGCCAATAGACGAGGGAGACTGGATATTCTGTTTTTTCCACGGTCCTGACACCGAGTTCAGTACTCTGAAATTCAAAGACAGGAGAATACTCTATGAAAAAACTGTTTCTATCCCTGGCGATTGCAGGATTCTGTTCGCTCCCCGTGACCGGACAGTCCGCCGCCTATAAAGAAATGGCTGTATCCGACGGTGGCACTATCACAGGCACCGTTGCATACACAGGAAAGGACAAAGCCCCGAAGTCCTATACCATATCCAAGGACAATGACGTCTGCGGTCAAGGGAAGCGCAGTATTGATTACGTTCGGGTAGTCAACGGTCATCTGATGGATGCCGTGGTTTACCTCCACAAGGTCAAAAAGGGAAAAGCTTTTTCAGAAGACACCGATAAGGGGAAAATCAATCAGACCGGGTGCGAATTCACCCCGTTCTTACAGGTGATGAAAAACGCGACCAGTATCGAAGCTGTGAATGCCGATCCGATACTGCACAATATCCACACCTACGAGCTAATACGCGGCGATGCCAAAGGCCCCAAGAAAACCCTTTTCAATGTAAGCCAGCCGAAACCCAGCACGGTAACCAAAAAAGTCAAGCTGCGTAAAGGACCCGCCATCAAAGTCGAGTGTGATGCTCACGATTTTATGCACGGTTTCGTCTTCGTAGCTAAAAACCCCTACTTCGCCAAAGTGGCTGAAGACGGCACTTACACCATCGACAATGTACCCCCTGGAAAATACACCATCAAGGCCTGGCACGGCATGCTGAAGAACCAGAAAGCAAAAGTGGAAGTGACTGCCGGCGGCACCCAGACAGTCGACTTTAGTTTCAAGTAGATCCTAAAGGCAGACTGAAATGACCAGGAACAGGCAAGAGACTCACTTATCCCTGATGGACTACATGGCCATTGCCGGTGGTGTAATCAATCTGCTGGTAATCGGGTACATCGTCGGTTACTGGTTAATCACCTGAACCGAACTGCCGGTGCCAGTGCGCACCGGCAGTTTATCCGATCGGCTCGGGGACTTTCCCGAGTCGTCGCTTCAGTCCCCGCGACGCCACCGGACAGCCTCAGGTGTTATTCAGGACAGTGTCCTGGCATCCAGTCTGCCACGACCTTATCAATCCGATGAACAATGGGATTTTCCGGGTATGAACCGTCAAGCTCAAAAAGAATCGCAACCTGTCGATCTCCTGCCCTCCTACCGCTCGATCCTGCTGGCGGTAGACTCATCGGATCATTCCAATCGCGGCGCACTGGAAGCTGTAGCACTGGCATCCCGGCAAGGTGCCAGACTCACCGCCACTCATGTATATGCCGCCAAGCTTCATGATCTGCGTTTTCGCCAGATGGAAGGTGGGCTGCCCGAGCAATTCAGAGAAGAAGAGGAACTGGAGCGACAACGGGATGTACATGACGACCTGATTACCCGGGGGCTATCCATCATTACCGATTCCTATCTGGACCAAGTCGCCAACGTAGCTGAAAACGATGATATCCAGGTGGCTCGCCGTTCGCTGGAAGGAAAAAACTACAGAGAACTGGTCAAGGAAGCGAACAATGGCAGCTATGACCTGCTGGTGCTGGGTGGTCAGGGTCTGGGAGCCGTCCAGTCCGGTCGGTTGGGCAGCGTATGCCAGAGAGTGACCAGGCGCACGAACATCGACACGCTGGTCATCAAAGAGCCGAAGCGAAACATCAACTCCGGTCCCATTGTGGTGGCAGTTGACGGCTCGACCAAGTCCTACGGGGGACTGATGACTGCTTTGTCCCTGGCCAGAATCTGGCAGGTTAAAGTGCAGGTAATCGCCGCTTTTGACCCGTACTACCATTATGTCGCATTCAACCGCATCGCCGATGTCCTGTCGGAGGAGGCCGGACGGGTGTTCAAATTCAGCGAGCAGGAAAAACTCCATGAAGAGATCATCGACTCGGGTCTGGCGAAGATTTACCGCGGCCATCTTTCCGTAGCTGAAGCAATCGCCCGGGACCACGGCGTGGAAGTGGAAACCCTGCTCCTGGATGGCAAGCCTCACGACATCATCGCCCGACATCTGAAAACCATCGATCCCTCACTTTTGATCATGGGCACAACAGGAATTCACGCCGATGCCGGTCTGGACATCGGCAGCAATTCAGAACGTCTCCTCAACGATACCGGCTGCGCCGTGCTGCTGAGTCAGCGTGAATACCAGCCCCGGACGGATCGACTCGCCAGCGTCACCACATCCTGGACCCATGAAGCTGAAAAACGGATGGAAAGGGTCCCTGGTTTTGTCCGCCCGATGGCAAAAATGGCCATTCTCCGTTACGCCCAGGAACAGGGCCATACCGTGATTACCGAAAGCATCGTCGAGGAAGCCACCGCACAACTGATGCCAGCCCATGCCGAAAAAGCCATGCAGGAGATCGTAGAGGCGCAGGATCGTGGTGAGCTGAAACCCGGAAACGCGCCGAGTGAACCGATTCGCTGGAGCCAGGAAGCCAAATCACTGTTACTCAACATCGATGACCTGAGCCTGCGTGGAAATCTGAGTATGCGGGCGGAAAAACGGGCGAGAGTTGCCGGTGCCATTCAAGTCGAAGCAGATTTTGTGATCAAAGAACTGGGGGTTGAAGGTAAGGCACCAGAAGCCAGCCGCGAGGAGCATTCCGATGATCAGGAAACGGCACAGACAACTTCTCCGGAGTTGGAACCTGAAACGTCGAACCTTCATTGGCATTCCGCTGCCCTGGCGAGACTGATGCGGGTGCCGGAAGGATTCATGCGGGAAAGTTCACGTGGGCGTATTGAAGCGTACGCACAAACTCAGGGGCTGGCGGAGATAAACCTGGCCGCCGCCGAAGCGGGGTTAGCCAAAGCGCGCGACGGCATGAACGATATGCTGGGCTCAAGGATGGGGGGCAAAGCAGTACATGCCGAAAATACTGACAAGGCGCATTTTGCATTTTCAGCTCCTGACTGGACTCCAGAGGCCAGTAATCTGCTGAGTCACGTCCCAGTGGGGTTCTGCCGCAACATGACCCGCAAGGCTACGGAAACAATCGCTGCCAAAAACCAGTTGAGGCGCATCGATTCGGAATTCGTTCAACAGATTATGAGTACGTTCAAATCCGGATCAGATACCCATGACGAATCCATGCCCTGGGAAGATGCAGCCCGGGAACGCATTGCAAAAGCACCGGATATGGTCCGGGGAATGTTAGTCAGTGAAATCGAAGGCTGGAGTAAGCGAAACGGGCTGAGCACCGTTAACGGAGATGCGGTGGATGCGGTCAAACAGGTGTGGGCCGAAAGGGGGGTATTCCACCTTGACCCCAACGACGAAAGAAGTGCTTGAGCAAACTCCACCGTCTCCAGATGAGCGTGGTAATCATGCCTGTGCATCGATACGACACGACCCCGACCGGCTCTCTTGGACAAAGGTTTATTTACCGAGCTTGATATGAACGATCTTTTTCTTATCGCCATCAACCTCACCCGCCGGTGCAATCTGGCCTGCGACCATTGCTATATGGATGCGGAGACACGGCTCAGCGGCGGTAATGAGGAGTTGAAAACTCATGAGGTCAAACATCTGCTGGATGAAATCTGTACCCGCAGCAACGAAACCATGGTGGTACTCACCGGGGGAGAGCCACTGCTCAGGAGAGATCTGGAACAACTGATCGAACACGGTAACAAACAGGGCCTCTCCATGGTTGTCGGCAGCAACAGCATCATGCTCACCGAACAACGGGTTCAATCACTGAAAGCGGCGGGAACCATGGGCATTGGCATCAGCCTCGACTCCCTCGACCCTGAAAAACACGATAGTTTCCGGGGCTGCCCCGGCAGCTGGGAAAAAACCCTGGAGGGTATCGAGTATTGTCGTCGTCACGAACTACCCTTCCAGATCCATTTCTCGGTAACCGAAAACAATGCCGAGGAAGTAAGACCGATGATCGATTTTGCCCGGGGAACCGGCGCTCACGTGATGAATGTTTTTTTCCTGGTCTGCACCGGTCGGGGTGAATCCATGTCGGACATCACGCCTGCCCGTTACGAGCAGGTGCTTGCCGAACTGATCGAAGCCCAGGAAACCACCAGCGACCTGATCATTCGAGCACGATGCGCCCCCCACTACAAGCGCATTGCCTATGCCAGAGACGCCAACTCCACCCTGACCCGGGCCCAGGGATACGAAGGAGGGGGATGCCTTGCCGGTATACACTACTGCCGAATCACCCCGGAAGGAGCGGTCACTGCCTGTCCCTATATTCCGGATGAAGAAGGCAGTATCAGAGACCAGGCGTTCTGGGAAATCTGGGAGGGTTCGAGTACCTTTCAACAGCTACGTGATCCGCAACTGGGAGGTAAATGCGGCCAATGCGAGTACCGCAAGTTATGTGGCGGCTGCCGTGCACGCCCGCTGGCCATGGGTGGAACACTCATGGATGCAGATCCCTGGTGCAGTCACGAACCCACAGGAACCCCCCTCATTGAACCTCTGAGTGTACAACAGCGGGTAAAGATCAACTGGTCGGAAGCAGCAGAAAGTCGCTTGAACAGGGTACCGCCCTTTCTGCGCAAGATGGTGCGGAAGCGGGCGGAAGACTACGTTCTGCAACAGGGTGAAAGCCTGGTAACCCCAGCCCATCTGAAAACCCTGGCATCGCGACGCTTTGGAGACAGTTTCCCCGGGAATCGCCCCATCCCGGCTTCTGACTCACCCGGATCACCGGAATCCAGAACTTCGGGGGATAGACTACCCTGGACAGCTGAAGCCAGGGCTTACCTGGAAAACCTGCCGGGCTTTCTCCGGGACGGCGTTTTCCAGGTCGCCTGTGATGTTGCGCGCAGCGAGGGACGTCTTGAAGTTAATATCAAACTGCTGCAGCGACTGGAGGAAGAAGATACCGCACAACGGACCCTGACCTGGTCACCGGGTGCAGAACAAACCCTGGATCATTTGATGGAGGACCGCTCCCCCGCTGCTGCCATGTTCGTCCGCCCCGGATTGGAGACAACGGCCGAAGCTGAAGCTCGCCTCCGGGGCAGCCCACAGGTGTCGGAGCAGGATGTGGAAAAGGCATCCGGTCAGGGCAATACCCTTGTACAGTGGGACCCCGCCGCCCTGGCCCGGGTGGAGTCCGCCCCCGATTTCGTCAAAGCCGGTATCAAAAAAGCTGCCGAGTTCAACGCTCACAGGGAGGGTCTGGAGCTGATTACCAGCGAACACCTGACCCGCTTCCGCAACCGCGCGATGATGCGGGCCGTGCGACGTATCAGGGGGTTCGGTATGAAAGAGCTGAATTTCGATGCCTTTGACATTGCCAGAGAACGGGTACCAAGACTCAAAGAGAATGCACAGGCGGTTACCCGTTTTTCTGAAATCAGACAATATGTCTCATCCAGACAATCCCCGGATGGCGGCGGGCTCGGTATCATCGACCGGGAGATGCTGGACAAGATGAAAGCAGAATTGAAAAAATAGCTATGTGAGATTCAAGTAGCAAGAAACAAGTTACAAGAGTACGTCACTTGCCACTTGAAACCTGCCACTTGAAACCTGCCACTTGTAACTTGTAACTTGTAACTTGTAACTTGTAACTTGTAACTTGTAACTTGTAACTTGTAACTATCAAACTATGCACCAGAAACAGGTACTGATCATCGGAGGCGGGATATCCGGGCTCTCTACGGCCTGGTGGCTGGCACGCCGTGGAATCAGTGTCGAGTTGTGGGAAGCCGCAAACCAACCCGGTGGAAAAATCCAGTCCACCCGGGAGTCAGGATACCTTACAGAAAGAGCAGCCGGGCTATTGGTCAATCACCGGCCCGAAATAGACCAGGTGATAAACGAGGCCGATCTGGATTCCGTTAAGTCCTACCTTCCTGAAGAGGTGAAACGCTATATCCTGCGTCACGGCCACTTGACCCATGTACCCATGAAGGCCCACTCGCTGCTGCTCTCGAACCTTTGGAGCCGGCAGACCAAACGGCGCCTTCTAGCGGAGATCCTCATACCGAGAGGCAACAACCGATCTGAATCCGTTTCCAGTTTTATCAGTCGACGCCTGGGCAAAGAGATTCTGGAAACCGCCATCGAACCCTTTATCGCCGGAACCCTTGGCTCCGATGCGGATCAGGCCAGTGCCGAGGCAGTACTACCCCGACTTACCGAACTGGAACGTCGATACGGCAGTATTACTCTGGGGATGTTGGTTAATCGCCTGATCAAGCGAAACCGCCTCAACCGAGCCCGGTCGTTCTCTTTTCGAAACGGAATGTCGGAATTGACAGATAACTTGAGTACCTGTCTCGGAGTCAACATCCGTTGTGGCATGAAGACAAGCGCAATCGAACGGTACGCCACCGGCTGGATTGCTTCTGCGGAGTTCGAAGGTGACGAACACCGCATGGAAGTGCCCCACCTGGTCCTCAGCACACCAGCTGACGTCAGCGCCGACATTGTCCGGGATTGCAACAACAGGCTGGGCGCCTTACTTGGAACCATAGACTATGCACCACTGGCCGTGCTACATCTTGGATTCCAGCAGAACCAGATACGGCAACCTCTGGATGGCACAGGTTTTCTGGTGCCCCGACGAGAATACCCCAGGTTCAACGGTAACCTGTGGATGAGTGCCCTGTTCCCGGATCGGGCTCCTCGGGGTCATGCCCTGCTCAGCAGCTACCTCGGTGGTTCCAGGCATCCCGAACAACTGGATCAGGATGATCAGAGCATGACCGAAAATCTGCTGTCGGATCTTTCAGGACTATTGGGAATACGTGGCCTTCCGGATTATGTGCGTGTCGATAGACACTCCCGTGCACTCCCCCTTTATCACGGGGACTACCAGGACAGGTTGGCGAGAATTGGAGAGTGCCTGGACGGGATGCCCGGACTGTATCTCGCCGCCAGCTACATCGACGGCGTATCCGTGCGCGAACGCATCTATCAGGGCATGAAAACGGCAAAGCGTATCGAGGCAGCACTGGAACTATCCTGGAAAGAGACCAGACGGGAAAGGAACGGGGGCGAGATACTCAGCCCCATCAAAGGCAATGTGTAACCGGGGGTCCGGCAGTCATAATTCCCATGTCGATGCTCTCAGGGCCGATCGAGCCGAACTGCTTTTGAAGACAACGTGGATTTGACCACAAGATGAACCAGTCACAACAGAGCCCGGCGCAGGAAAATCCTTTCCATCCGGTGAAGATGGTATTCATTGTCATGCTGATCATACTGGGAATATCTGCTGCGGCCCAGTGGTACGCTACCAGCATCACCCTCCCACGCTACTGCGACGACCCGGACCGGATTCTGGACAACGTGCGCAAACTGCTGACCGAACAAAACCCGGCTGGAGAAGGTGACCGCAAACCCTACATCATCGCGGCACGCCTGACATTTCTGGTGCCCCGTCAAAGCGAGGAATCCCTCGAACCTTATCTGGAACGTCTGAAAAGTCACATCAATGCACAATGCCCATAACACCGCCTCCAGCTCCACTGACCCGTCTGAGTTTCATCAGGGGATTTCTCGGGCTGTTTTTGCCCCTCTGCGGTGTGCTGACGATCGTCGGGTCCATGCACTACTACAGCTTCTACACCACAGAGAGTGCCACCCGACAAGCCCGGGAGAAGCTCAATGTGGACCTGGCAAGACGAACACTGACAAGCGACATCACCGGCGTAGTGGGCGATCTGATGTTTCTGTCCGAGAACATCGAGCGCCAGAGGTTGTTCGAACAATCCGAGGCCGAACGGGATCTACATATCAGCAGAAAATTTGTCGCCTTTTCAAAAAACAAACGTCTGTACGACCAGATCCGCTACCTGGACAACTTGGGTCGTGAGGTCGTTCGAATCAACTACAACGATGGCAAGCCAGCGAGTGTTCCCGGATCGGAGCTGCAAAACAAATCCGAGCGATACTATTTCCCCCGGGCCATCACCCTCGAGAAGGGAAGATTCTACCTGTCACCACTGGATCTCAACGTAGAGGAAGGGGAGATTGAGCGTCCCCTGAAACCCATGATGCGATTCAGCACCCCGGTTTTCGACTCGGATGGACGCAAACAGGGTATTGTGGTTCTCAACTACCTGGGCAGCCGATTGATCGATAACTTTATCCAGGCTGCTGCAAACATTGCGGATCACGTGGCGTTGCTCAACAACCAGGGATTCTGGCTCAGCAGCCCTGATGATGCCGACGAGTGGGGATTCATGCTGGATAAGGATACCCTGTTCAGTCAGCGCTATCCCCAGGCATGGGAGCGGATTCAGCGGGAAATGGTGGGGCAGTTCCGAACCGTCAACGGACTCTTTACATTTACCACCATCCATCCCTTGGAAATCGCAATGTCGGTCGTCGATTCGGATAGTGTTCCAATGGATTCCGCACAGGGTAGAAACCGTTTCTGGAAAATTGTATCCCAGGTTGGTTCCCGGGAGTTATCAGCTACGTTTCCCTTTTTCATTCAAAACCATCTGGCGCTCTATCTATCCATGTTGGGCTTGCTTGCACTGGGCTCCTGGTTTCTGACCACCTCTCATCAGCGACACCGAAAGGCGGTATCACAACGGGACTACGAACAACGCTTCCGCCATACCCTGGAAAATATCAATCTGGCTGCCGTCGCTCTTGACCGAAGCGGCAGAATAACCTTCTGTAATGATTTTTTTCTCCGCCTGACCGGCTGGGAACACGATGAGGTAGTTGGTGCCCGGTGGCTGGATCGCTTCGTATCAACCGACCTGCAGACTGAGCTGGATCAGGTCCAGAACTGGATGAAAAGTCCGGAAAGCCTGCCCTCGCGTTTCGAAAGCCGAATCAGAAATCGTAACGGTGACCTGCGTCTCGTCGCCTGGAACAACACGCTTTCCTATGACACCGACGGGGCAACGATCGGCGTCACCGCTATCGGTGAGGACATTACCGAACAGCGTCGAACGGAAGAAGAGTTGAGAAAGCTATTCCGGGCTGTTGAGCAAAGCCCCAGCATCGTCCTCATCACCGACAACAAAGGACTGATCGAGTACGCGAACCCTAAGTTCACCGAAGTGTCCGGCTATACCATAGAAGAGGTCATTGGCAGGAATCCACGCCTGCTCAAGTCCGGAGAGACCAGTTCCCTGGAATATAGCAATCTCTGGAAGACCGTGGTATCCGGTGGTGAATGGCGGGGTGAGTTTCATAACCGCAAGAAATCCGGAGAACTCTACTGGGAATCCGCCTCCATCTCAGCCATCCGGAATCCACAACGGGAGATAACGAATTTTATCGCGGTTAAAGAAGATATAACCGAACGAAAACGTCTGGAGCAGGAAGTTGAGGAACAGAATCGTGAATTGGCCAGAACTCAGGCCCTGACGACTATGGGACGTATGGCCAGTATGATAGCCCATGACCTTCGCAATCCCCTTTCTTCGGTGAAAATGACGGTACAGATACTGGGTAAGCAGGCAGGCACGGAAACCAACGAGGAAATCGAAGAGCTACATCAGATTTCCATGGATCAGATTCGATACATGGAGGAGATCCTGTCAGACATGCTCACCTACTCCAGGCCTGATGCGCTGAAACCCGACTGGATCAGTATCGACAAAGTCATCGACATGGCCGTCGGTATCTCCCAGCGGCGTATCGAAGAGTACGAAGTCGAGATGGTGACTCGCTACCATCCAGGGCTTCCAACGCTTTTTGTGGATGCCACCAAGCTGAGACAGGTATTCTCCAACCTGTTGACCAATGCCATACAAGCTACCGAAAACAACCCAAAACCAAAGATTGTTATCGATGCCATGATTGAACTTGGGCAGAACGGTACCTCCATCAGAATCGAAGTCTGTGACAATGGCCGCGGTATCGACAAAGGAGATGCCGAGCGAATTTTTGAACCCTATTTTACTACCCGGGCCAAAGGAACCGGACTCGGTCTGGCTATCGTCAATCGTATCCTCGAACAACACCAGGCAGAGATCGACGTGCTTCCCAATCAACCTCAGGGAACCTGTGTTTCTGTAACGATACCAGTGACACCACCAGCGAGCAACACCGGATACGAGGAGGAAAAACCGTGAGTAATATTCTGATTGTTGACGACGATGCTGCCAGCTGCCGTACCCTGCAGTTGCACCTGCGTGGTCAGGAACACAGTGTAAGCACGGCATACAGTGTCGATGAAGGACTGAACAGCAGCCGAAATAATCCGCCAGACCTGCTGATACTGGATATCCGCATGCCGGGTCGCTCGGGACTGGAGGGACTACCGCTCTTCAAGCAGGAGATACCCGGTCTTAAAGTAATCATGATTACCGCCTTCCATGACATGGAAAGTACCATCGAAGCAATGCAGAGGGGGGCGGAAGAATATATCCACAAACCCATCGACATCGATGAATTGGATGCCGCGATCGCTAAACTGCTCTCATCAGGCGGTGCGGATGAAGACCTGCTTTCTACCCGAACCACGGCTGAAGTCAACCAACTGACGATGGTCGGACGCAGCCGGGTAATGAAAGAAATTTTCAAAACCATCGGCATGGTTGCAAAAAGCCCTGCCACGGTACTCATCACAGGCGAATCCGGTACCGGCAAAGAACTGGTTGCCCGCGCCATTCACCGTGCCGGGGATCATCCGGAAGGCCCTTTTGTCGCCGTCAATTGTGCAGCGCTGGTGGAGACGCTGCTCGAATCGGATATGTTTGGACATGAAAAAGGGGCCTTCACCGGAGCGGTTGTCAAGCAGGAGGGTAAGTTTTCCCTGGCCCGTGGCGGCACCATTTTTCTCGACGAAATCGGTGAAATATCCCAGTCCATGCAGGCAAAGTTACTCAGAGTGCTGCAATACAAGGAGTTCACCCCGCTGGGAGCGAAACAGGTCCATACAACAGATGCGCGCATTATCACCGCCACTAATGTGGATTTGGAGCAGAAAGTCAAGGATGGCCTGTTTCGGGAAGACCTCTACTACCGCCTGCAAGTGGTCAATATCCATCTACCGCCCCTGAGAGAACGCAAAGAAGACCTCAAAGACCTGGTGCAAACCCTGCTCGGACGGATCAATCGCGAACTGCGCAGAAACATTACCCACATATCATGGGACGCTGTGGACTGTCTGGAAACTTATGACTGGCCAGGGAATATCCGGGAACTGGAAAACGTACTCATGAAAACAGTTGCACTGTCCCACGGCGACACCCTCAACAGGGACTTGCTGCCCGACCACTTGTGTATCAGCAACTGGCCATCGACCCACACAACCATGATAGAAAAGCCTCTGGATCAGTGGAGCCTGGAGGAGGTAGAGCGGGAACATATCAAGCGGGTGCTCGATGCCACAAGCTGGCACCGGGGGCAAGCATGCACCGTGCTGGACATCTCACGACCAAGATTGCGGCGCATGATCCGGCATTATAAACTGAAGCCACCTACCCATCTGAATGCAGATGAGGATATTGGCGAAGAGTAACACAGTATCTTGAAAATCAACTGATTGATTTGTAAAGCGAGACAAACGTAACTGTTAGGAAAACAGCCAACAGGCACAGCAAATTCAAGCTTTACCTGCCGGTTGCACAAATTTTCGACAGGGTTGGATTTTCGCCCAGTAAAGAGCGACCTCTTCCGGGCAAAGGAGGGTGCGGCTTATCTGCACTTCCGGTGAAGTTGAGCCATGCAGGGTAATAGCAGTGCAGAATTCGGAAGCCAAGGATTTCAGTGAGAAACCTGTGTGGCTTCGTTACGGCAATTACGTAGGATGTCGGTGAGTGGAGCGAACCGCACCGATCGCGTCTGCTGAGAAAACAGGCCTCACTTTTTGCACAATAGATGCGGTTTGATGTATCGGCTTACCGTACCTCTGAACATGTCCTTTTTGCCATCTCACCGGTTTGAGCGAACATCCGCCAATCCGGAGACCACTTTTTATGTTTTCTGCGTGCTTGTATCAAACATAAATATAGTGTAATTCAGGCAATTATTCTATGTGGCTTAAGTTCACTCCTAGTGAGGTTAAGTTACATGCTGTTCAGTCCAGATAATACTGCTTTTTATAACGCGAAAACGTTCCCATGCAGTCTATTTTATGCACCTGGCAGGTTAACGTCAGTTAAACAAGGAATATAATTATGATGTACAAACGCTCAAGGAAGGCAGCTTTATCAGAGCAATAGAGATACGAATCCAGTAGGGTTTGAAAAAGCGTACACGTTAACACATTCCATGGATGGATCTATCCAATGGCGGGAAGGAGACAACCTGGTGATTCATCCAGATTCACACTGTACCAGCAAAGGTAAACCCTGCATCTTCCACCGCCTGCCGGATCAGGGAGTCATCGCTCACCCCTTCCACCATAACCAACCCTTCCTTCAGCTCTACCGTCACCTGACTATGAGGTAAAACAACGCCGATCACCTGCTCCACAGCACTCGCACAGCCACCGCAACTCATTCCCTCAACTTTATATGTCTTGACCATTCAAATCATTTCCCATTATCCGTCCCGACAAGCTAACCAATACCCCGAACCGACCAGGCAACAGCTAACTGCCGGAAGCTTTTCGTTCTCACTATTGATGTATCCTCTTCAACAAAGCTTCTGCCTCCGCTTTGTCGGCAAATACCTCTCCGCTGTTCAGAATCCTTTCGAGTACCGTACGGGCTTCCTTGTCTCTGCCCAGGGCGTGCAATGCCTCTGCCAGATGATAACCAATGTCGGGAAGGTTCGACATTCGGGATTGAGCCTCCCTTAGATAAATCAACCCATCTTCGGCTCTACCTTCCTTGACCAGTACCCAGCCCAACGTGTCGGCAATCAAAGGGTCTTGAGGTGAGAGCTCATAGGCTTTCCGTGCCATTTCCAGCGCACGCTTGTCATCCGTCATCTGATAGAGCATGGCCAGATTGTTGAGCACGTCCGGGGTATTGGGGTGACTGATAATCAATCTCTCATAGATAGCCCGTGCATCGGTAATACGCCCAGCATAAATCATTTCACCACCCAGAATTTTCTGTACCGCAAAGTCATCGGGATGTTCTGCTCCCCACGTCTGCAGGCTTTCTACGGCAAGCTCCTGTTGCCCGCTCATTCTTCTCACCTGATAGAGACGGATCGCGGTGACCGAATCCGGGCGAATACCCCATGCCCTGAGGTATGCCTTCTCAGCCATGGGACCATTTCCTTCCGCCAGATACAGCTCCCCCTCAAGAAAATGCCCCTCGCTACCATTCGGCAGCATCACCTGAAGCTTCAACGCACGACCCAGTGCGGAATCCATTTTCCCTGTCCTGATCTCCAGCAGCACCAGATCAACGATTGCGGCAACCCATTTGGGCGCATTCTCTACGGACCTGGAGAGTGACCAGTGAGCAGCTTCCAGATCATTGAGCTGCTTCTGGTAATCCGCTATCTGATAAAGCTTATTGGCATCATGGGAAAAATTCCGGGCTAGGTTTTGAAAGATCGACCTGGCAGCATCGTGCTGTCCCGAAGCCATCTCGGCCAAGCCCAGAACTAATTGAACCCGGTACTCGTTCGGATGCCTGTGATGCAAGGACCGGGCGACTTCTAGCGCCATACGTGGACGCTGGCCATTCAGATAGAGCCCCACAAGTTTCAGGCTGGAGTCAATCTCCTCCGGATGAAAAACCCGCAGTTTCTCTCTCCAGCGTATCGCCATATCCTGGTTTCCAAGGGATACTTCAAGCTCGCTCAAGGCAGTCAGCGCATCCATCTGCCCCGGGTTGCTCTTGAGTAATTCCAGATACAGATTTCTCGCCTGTTGGGGCTGCCCTCGCCTTATCAGTACCCTGCCAAGATTAAGCCTGGCCGGCAGGAACCGGGAATCCACTTGAACGGCGGCGGAGAATGCAACTTCGGCACCGGCCAGATCCCCATCACCCAACCGCCCCAGGCCCAGCAGATTGAGCGCCAACGGGTTACTCGGCTCCTGATCCAGTACAGGGGCCAGTGCAGCCGCTACTCGACCGTAGTCTTTCTGATCGAGATACAGGACTGCCAGCATGAGCCCGGCACCCGTTGTCGGGGATTCATCAACCTGCTGTATTCTTTCGAGCAGTTCGATGGCTTCCTGAATCTGCCTGGCCCCCACCAGACTCCGCGCCAGCCGTATCTGCAATTCAAAGTTATCGGGTTGACTGACAATCAGTCTCTCGAACAATTCAGATGCGGCTTCGTACTCTTTCATCGCTAGATAGGCCTGCCCCATCAGAAGCTGTATCATCGGATCATTCGGCATCCGCATCATCAAGGGTTCGAGCATTTTTCGTGCATCCAGTGGCTTGCCCCGCCTGAGCAATATGTGCGTCATCATCTGACGTGCCCTGGGATGCCCGGGATCCAGCCTCAAATAGGTTTCCAGAGATTTGGCCGCCAATTCCTGTTTTCCCTGAATAAAGGCGATCTGTCCTGCCAACAGCAGGACCTGGGGATTTTTCTCCAGAAAATGAGAGGGTATACGAGCGATCGTATCGGAGGCTGAGGCCAGGGATGCTTCCGCTTTCCCAGACTCCCCTTTGCGGAAAAACACGATGGCCTGGATATAGCTGGCCATAGGTTCCACAACGGGTTGGGCATGCAACAGATCAAGATCCTGCTGGGCCAGTTGAAGACGATTCAGATCAGCCAGATATGCCGCTCTTGCCATTCGGGCCTGGCTGTAGCCGGGATCAACCTCCAATGCCCGGGTCAGATTGGTTACACCTTCATCCAACAGACCATTCTGGTAGGCAACCTGTCCTTTCAAAAACCAGGCTTCAGCCACATCAGGATTCATCGCAACCGCCTGGTCGAGATACTGGGAGGCTTTATCCAGCCACCCCCTCTGCAGGTAACTCAATGCCTGCCCGATGAGAGCTGCCTCGTTACCCGGGTCCAGACGCTGAGCTTGAACAAATGCCGCTTCAGCCAAGTCCTTTTGACCGAGTGACGTATAGGCACGACCTCGCAACACGAGTATCTGTGCAGCCCCGACAGGGGGTTGTCCACGGGGGTGTATTCGAGTAATCAGGGCATTATGTTTACCCATCTGGAACAAAGCTTCGCCCAGGGGAATGTCGATCATCAATGGATCCCCCCCCATTTCGAGGGCATCCATAAACTCCAGCTCCGCTTTACCGGGATTACCGGTGTTTGCATACGCCTTCCCCAGCAAAACACGGGAGGGAAGGTGCCCCGTATCCAGCTTCAGCGCATTTTTGGATTGGATAACAGCTTCCCGGTAGTTTCCTTCTGCAAACTGCCTCAAAGCTCTCTCGTAATACCCGCTTACTTCAACATCCTGTGATAACACCTGTTCTGAAACGTCTGCCGCCTGCACCCCGGGCATATGAAAAAACCAGGTTGCAAATGCCAATATGGCTATTTTGTGGGCACTACCGATCATTGACCACTCTCCTGCACTAGTCGCTTCAGCAATGCTTCCGCTGCGGCCCGATCAGAAAAAACTTTATTCCCCTTCAGTATTTTCTCCAGTTCCTTGCGGGCTTCCACCTTGCGGCCCAGGGCCTCCAATGCCAGGGCCAGGTGGTAACTGATATCTGGCAGATTGGAATTGCGTGACTGTGCTTCCCGTAGATAATGCAGCCCTTCTCTGGGTTTTCCCGTGCTCACCAGCACCCACCCGAGCGTGTCGGCGATCAGAGGATCCCGAGGAGCCAATCGATAGGCCTTCTCAGCCATTTCCAACGCTCTCGGGTCTTCTGACATCTGATACAACATCGCCAGATTATTGAGCATTCCGGTATTTTCCGGCCAAGTTTCCAACAAGCCTTCATAGGTCCTTTGGGCATCGATATAACGACCGGACCTGATCATTCCTGCCACCAGTATTTTCTGAGCCTGCATATCCGCCGGCCGCTCTTCGGTCCAGGCCTCCAACCCTTCAATCGCCTCTTTTGCCCTGCCATCCCGCTGCCTGACTTGAAACAACCGGATAGCAGTACCGGAATCATGCCGCAGTTCCCAAGCCCGAAGATACGCGCTTTCCGCTTTTCCAAAACTCCCTTCGGCCAGATGTATCTCCCCTTCCATGAAGTAGCCATCAGCCAGTCCGGGACGCTCCATCTGTAGCTTGAGAACCCGACCAGAGGCGTCCTCGGTCTTACCCATTTGAATTTCCAACAGCGTCAGATCAACCACAGCAACCAGCATATCCGGCTCACTGTCGACCGCTTTGATCAAAGACCAATAGGCAGAGGAAAAATCCCCCAGCTGCTTTTGATACCTGGCAATTCTCTGAAGTTTCTCCGCGTCGTACGAAACCCAATGCGCAAGTTTTTTGAATCTCACCTTGGCACTGGCCAGATTCCCTGATGCTATCTCACTGATACCCAGAGCCATCGCTACCTGGTAGTTCTCGGGATGCTGTGTCTTGAGCGCCTGGGCCACAACCAGCGCTTGCTGTGGCTTTCCTGTGTTCAAATAAAGTACGATCAACTGCAGGTTCGATGCAACTTCACTCGGATAAAAACCTCTTACTTTTTCCCGCCAGCGGATCGCAGCTTCCACCTGTCCCTGAATTTCATCCAACTCGGCCATGGCAATCAGTGTTTCTCTCTGACTGGGATTTTTATTCAGTATGGCCTGATAAAGACCGCGCGCCCGCTCGGGTAAACCTTCTTGTATGTCCACTCTTCCAAGATTGAGGCGGGTGTACAGATTGGTCCCATCGACTTCCTGTGCACGACTGAATGCGTCCCGGGCCCCAATAAGGTCACCGATACCCATCCGCCCCAAACCCAGGAGATTGAGTGCGGCCAGATTCTCCGGATCCCGGGCTACAATGGGGATGACTTCCAATACCACCTGCTCATAGTTGCCCTGATTGAGTTGCAGGTTTGCGAGCATAAGACCGGCAGCGGTCTCCCTGCCACCGAGTTGCTTGGCCTTTTCCAGCGCTTCGATGGCACCGGAGACCTGCCTGGAGCCAACCAGACTCTTGGCCAGTTTCATCTGCAGGCCGGCATCATCGGGGCGCTGCGCCGCCAACTTCTGAAAAACCTGTGCAGCCGCCTTGTCGTCCTTCATTGCGAGATTAATCTGACCGAGCAACATCTGCACCATCGGGTCGTTCTTTTTCTCTCTTAGTAAGGGTTTCAGGGCTTTGTATGCCATGTCCGGCTGGTTTCTGGACAAGTGGATATGGGTCATCATCTGCCTCGCCCTGACATGTCCCGGATACCATTCCAGATAGAGATTGAGATGATCCGATGCCGTTTCGAAATTCCCTTGTACATAGGCAACAGTACCGGCAAGCAGGCGTATCAGCGGGTTTCTTCGCAAAGACTCGGGAGGAAACGAAGAAAGCATATCAGCAGCCAGGGCGAGTGATTCGCCGGCTTTTTCCTTTTCACCCTTACGAAAATGGACGATGGCCTGCAGGTAATTCGTCATGGGTGCAACAACCGGCTGAGCCTGAAGCAGATCCAGATCCGCTTGTGCCGCACCGAGTTGACCAATGTCGTTGAGGAAAGCAGCCCGGGTCAGGCGTGCCTCGTGATAGTCAGGATTTGCATCCAGCGCATTGGTTAAATCGGCTATCGCTTGTTCGATTCGTCCTTCCTGATAAGCTATTTTTGCTTTCAGAAACCAGGCTTCAGCATCCTGAGGATCCGATTCAATCGCAGAATCCAGTAACCTCTTTGCATCCCCAATTCTTTGACGCCGTAGATGATAAAGTGCTTGGGCGACCATCACACCCTCGACCTGGGGATCCAGAGCCACAGCCTCTTCCAGAGACTTCTTTGCCAGATCGTATTGCTTCAGCTCCAGATAAGCCCGCCCGATCACTACTTTCAACTGCGCGGCGTCCAAAGCCAAATGTCTGGCAGGATCGATTTCAGCCACCAGATCCCTATACCTGCCCAGCCGGGTATAGGTCTCTGCCAATGGAATATCGATGAGGACCCGGTCGGCTCCCATCTCCAGTGCCAGAGCAAACTCCATCTCTGCCAGTCTCGGCGAACCCGTTTCCAGATAAACGCGTCCCAGCAGAATCCGGGAAGGCAAGTGCCGGGAATTCTGCTGAAGCGCATTCTTCAGCTGAACCACAGCTCCCCGATAATCCTCCTGGCCGAATCGCATTAGTGCGTTTTCGTAATATTGTCCGACTGCTCCGGTTTCTCCGGCATACTGTTGGTCATCGATTCCGTAGACCACCGCCACCATCAAGGTGTAAAGCACCACCGTGATAAATAATTTTTTCCCACGCATAAACATTTTTTCTATCCAAAGCCCTGGAGGTTACCGATGTCGAAGCATATCACCTCGGTAATGGATATGGGTGTAAGAATACTAAACCCTGGCAATAACCAATTTCTATAAAAACCTGGCTGTCTACTCAACCCGGAAATTTAAAAATGCAACCGGCTCAGGTCAATTGGATTCATTAAAAAACGGCATTCAAAGCTTTGCAAAGACCCTGAGTTTCCCTTAACATCGACTCGGATAATTAAAAATAAAGCGGCCAGGGAATCTATGATTGCTACGCTGAAAACGCAGATTTGGAGACTTTCCGGCAATCTATGCGAATTCAGGGCCACGATGCTGCGCTGCAGCAAAAAAAAAGACCAGACTTAAATTTTAGCCGGATGGGCCAATTCCCTTGGCATCGTCCGCTTCTGGGGACAATTACTAGAGAGTGAGGCATGACAAGCAATCCCGAAGGTGGAAAAACGTCACGAATAAAATTGATTCTCATCCTGGGTATCGTGTTTATCGCGGGTGTGGTATTCACAGGACTCTTCAACGTGGGCCTTTCGGCCACCAACACTACAGAGTTCTGCACCGGCTGCCACACCATGCAGACCCCGTACAACGAACTCAAAGAATCCGAACACTACTCCAATACCTCCGGCGTACATGCAGGATGCCAGGATTGCCATGTACCCAAGTCATTCTTCCCAAAGATGCAGGCTAAGATACTCGCCGCAAAAGATGTCTGGCATGAGATGCTGGGCACCATCGATACACCAGAAAAATACGAGGCCTATCGCTGGAAAATGGCCAATCGGGTGTGGGACAAAATGAAAGCCACGGACTCCCGGGAATGCCGATCCTGCCATAGTTTTGACCACATGGACTTGAGTAGTC
Source organism: Gammaproteobacteria bacterium (assembly GCA_024227135.1). Classification (GTDB taxonomy): domain Bacteria; phylum Pseudomonadota; class Gammaproteobacteria; order Chromatiales; family Chromatiaceae; genus JAHEHQ01. The sequence continues at coordinate 1,978 of JAAELC010000293.1, read as the reverse complement.
AGGGTCGCAGTGCACGAAACCGCCACGGTCGTGCGGAAGACGAAGGGGATACCTGCATCGATTGTCACAAAGGGATAGCCCATGAGGAACCAGACGAACCCGATGAAGAGGAGAATGAGTCCTGAGGGCACAATCCAAAATTAAACAGTGCCAAGTCTTCTCAAGAGTGAAGGAAAAGACATGAATGGTAAGAAGATCGCACTCCTGATACTTGGCGCTACCTTGACATTTCAGGGGTTTGCCGCTGACTCGGCAAAAGAAAAAGAGTTTCGTCTGGCAGCAGCTATCGGCGATGTAGAGACGATGACAGAGATGCTTGACGAAGGCGTTGACGTTAACAGCGCCAACAAATTTGGCAAATCGGCACTGATGATGGCTATCGAAAACGACAACCTGGAAGCCACAGCCCTCCTACTTACCAGGGGAGCGAATGTCAACGCGGGTACGGTTGCCGATTGTACCGCTCTGACCTTTGCAGCTGAAAACGGCCACATTGCGTTGACCGCACTGCTGCTGGAGCGAGGTGCCGACATTGGTGCCCGCACCCGCGCCGGATGGGACGCATTGATGATCGCCTCCCGGTATGGTCTCACCGATATGGTAGAGCAACTGCTCTACAAAGGAGCCAACCCCGAAACCAGGGACAAAAACGGCCGGACAGCCCTGCTCCACTGTGCTGAGAAAGGCCATCCCGAAACGGCCAGTTTGCTGATCAAAAACAAAGTGGATCTGGAAACCCAGGATAAAGACGGCTCCACAGCGCTCATTATCGCTAGTGATAAAGGTCACATCGGGGTAATCGACGTTTTGATCGACCACGGGGCCAATATCGATGCTGCCGATAACGAAGGTGCCACCGCTCTCATCTGGTCGGTAGGACAGGATCATCTCGAAGCTGCACAAAAACTCATAGATCGTGGTGCAGATGTCAATAAACAGGACAATGATGGCATAACCGCACTGATGGAAGCTGCATCGGTCCGTTCTTCCGAGTTGGTAAAAATACTGTTGGTCAGTGGGGCAGATATCACCCTGAAAGACAGCCGCGGGCGCACCGTGGCCGACATTGCAAAAAAACGACGCAATACCAAGGTGATCTCCCTGCTGCGTGACTACACGGAAGAACACCGGATACATTGATAGAACTGAGTACTCAATTTCCTTATTGCCGGCATTTCCCGGCTCCTGGACCAGGATGGTGAAACGCTGGTCCGCCGGTGCGGTTGTCAGCCAGGGGTGCCGACACCCGCACCAGGAAAACGGCGACAGCGCCATTTTCTGTAGTAGCAATAGAAAGCCTGAAAACCAAAGGAGGTATCATGGCGTACAAAACCTTAACCAAGGCCATATTGGTCGCCGGTATGACACTCGGAGCTGTATCTGGGGTATCCGCCGCCGACGCAAAACTGATGATGGGTGCCAGTCCGGCAATGCTAGCCAACAACTGCCAGGGGTGTCACGGCACCGATGGGGCAAGTGTAGGCCCGGCATCTCCCACCATAGCCGGTCTCTCAAAGGACTATTTTATCGAAGTGATGGAAGGATTCGCCAGCGGTGACGTATATTCCACCATCATGGGCCGGATCGCCAAGGGTTACGATAAAAAAGAGCTCGAACAACTGGCAGAACACTATGCGGCGCTCCCTTTTGTGAAAGCGGTACAGCCTTTTGATCCCGCAAAAGTCAAAAAGGGTGCAAAGCTGCATGACAGGTACTGTGAGAAGTGCCATGCCAAGGGTGGACAATCTGCAGAGGATGATGCCGGCGTCCTGGCAGGACAGTGGGTCCAATACACCCAATGGCAGATGGATGATTTCAGGACTGGCCACCGCACCGCACCCAAGAAGATGACAAAGAAAGTTAAGAAGTTGCTATCTAAGGAAGGTACTGCGGGTACCGACGCACTTCTCAACTACTACGCCAGCCAGCAGAAATAAGGCAGGAGACAGCATAATATGAAAATTACTCGTCGAGGATT
>JAAELC010000292.1 GCA_024227135.1 Gammaproteobacteria bacterium | reverse complement strand
GGTGTTCCCTGATTTCTTCACATATCGTGATAATGTAATTACACAAGCTATTGTATGAATGACGTGGCGAGGGAGCGTTACAGGCAGGGGGGTCGACAACCGCTGGCAAGAGGGATAGGAAGGGGTTTTAACCCCTCCCTCCCACACCACCCGGCATGCGGGTCCGCACCGGGCGGTTACCAAGAGTGTCGGACCATAGTCAGACCAACCAATCACAAGCGAACCAGGTCGATTGATTGTGGGAAACACTGGCCCAGCAAAGCGCCTGCGAGATCTTAGGTTGACCTGTCGGCCAATACTGATCGCAGAGCATGATGGCTGCATCCCTCTCATGGCTTCAGGCCTTCGCTTCATCAAATGAATCCACTACTATGCCGTCTGCTGACTTCTGCCCAGTCACCCCATGCATTGCTGCATGGAGCGCTCCCACCATCGGTGGGCGCAAAGCCGGGCAGATCTCCCCGGGTAAGAACATGATCTTTCCCTGCACAACTGCCGCATTTACCAGCCCCCATGTTCTCCGGACGGGCTTCGGAATGTTGTGCTCCCTCGCCCAGGGGTTCGGCCTTATATGCGATTTCTGTTCGTCAGCTCGCAGGTTTGCACTCCGGCTTCTTTCAGACATCGGGGCGCCCCTCAGCCCTTGCCTTCGGCTAGTACTTTTTGAAGTCGTCACAGTGACTCCTTCCCGGAAAATGTACAGGGGACTTGCACCCCATAAAATCATGCCCATGCCGGGCACACACAAGACGCTGCACCGGACGGCAATTCCGCTGCGCTTCACTGCCGCCGGTGAGCTTGAGCGTTCTGCAAATAGACTGGATGGAAAGCTATATATCCTACTTTCCG
>JAAELC010000291.1 GCA_024227135.1 Gammaproteobacteria bacterium | reverse complement strand
GGTATACAGCTATTTGGGCGGTAAAGCCTTAAAGCTCCACATTTTCGTTCTGCCCTTTCTGAATCCTCATTCAAACTAGTATGCACCACGCTATGGGACTCCGTTCATCTAAAGTAGTTCGGGAGAGTGGGCTCATCCAAGCCACTAAGGAGAGGAAAGGCAGGATACACGGCACCAGCTGCAGGCATACTTACAGTGCGGGACAAACAGGGTCAATGGTGTGGGACTGTTCTTCCCCAGCACCAAAGTCAAGCACACTTGGCCTCACATAGCAAGATAGCTTCTCGGGCAAAACGGGGGGTAAACTTGCAATACCTGTAGCGGCGGGAATCTGAGGTCTCACTTTAGGGGAGGGTCGGAATACAGAAGAGGGTATGGTCGGTGAAGACGAACTATGATCCATTTCCATGGTCAAATTCTCAAAACCCTGTATGACCGGCGTTGTCTGTGTTGCATCCTTTTCATGCAACACCGGAGGAGCAGGCAACACTTCCTCTCCGGGTGCCATCTCGATCTCATTATCCTCAGAGGCAACCGATTCCAAGTCCTCCTGGTCCGAGGCTCCTTCCCCCTCGAAGGACCAGAAAGCCCGGCTTTCCATAGGCATACGTCTCAACGTTCCCACGTAGCCTGGAGTATTAACCAGAAGGACGCCATTCCTGCACATTCTAACACCACCGTGGGCGAATAGCAAACCCATCCGGATGCGTTCGGCATACAATCTTCGTGCCTTTGGGCATAAGCTTGTTATCACAGGGTGTGCTTGTTCCAGCACCTCCCGTTCTAAATCAGCCAGATTGGTGACCGCCAATTTCGTCAGGGATTTTCTCCACCAAGGGTGGCCCTGAAATCCATCATGTTT
>JAAELC010000290.1 GCA_024227135.1 Gammaproteobacteria bacterium | reverse complement strand
TTCACCCCATTAGTTCACGCCCATGCCGGGCGTACACCATCTAATTATAGGGACGCGAAAAAGCGCCGCGCCCCATATCAGAGCGTTGCGATACGAAATCGTATAATTGAGTGTATTAACAGGTCTTTATAGGATCTTGAAAATACCCGGTATGTTTCTACCGGTCCCTTGGTGGACGTGCTGCTGTTGCGCTGATGACGGGGTGTGAAGCTCCACTGACAACGTACCGAATTGGGTCGAAATGGTGACCCGACCCATCCGGGAAGCCTCCCCGGTTAAGGGCTAGGGACGAATGATAAGGTGAAGACATCTGAACGTCCGCACGCATCGTCAGGCGGCTACAGACCTACCGAGGCTTAATAGGTCGAAGGCTCTTCCCCTGTGTGAAGAGTGAGTGGTCAGGTTGCAGGTCTCTAACGTGCCTGCACGGAACCGTAGAACCACCGGTGTCCAGGGCGCACCTAAGTCATTCACAGGATCAATTATGCGGAACGTGGAAACCTCATATCTCCGCCTGGAGGATTTCGGGCAGGTGAACCGCAAGGCACACTGTTGGGGGTGTGGGAGTAAGATGCGGGAAAAAGCGAATGCCAACCTGTAATGGGCTGGATACGGGTTCAAACTTTGCCCGACTCGAAAGAGAGCAGACGTCCCGCGGGTGTCCCATTACGAGAACACTGAAAGAACTAC
>JAAELC010000289.1 GCA_024227135.1 Gammaproteobacteria bacterium | reverse complement strand
GAAGTACAACTACAAAATCACCCAAAATCGATATGAAAAAGAATTAACGAAATTAGTATTGTGTCCCCGGATGGTTCTGATCCCTCTGCTGTTGCAGTAACCATTCTGCTGAACAAGGTTAATAGATCTACCGACAGCCTTCCCTCTCTGTAAGCGCATCACAGGAACATCTCATTCATCCACACAGAGATCGATTAGGGAAAAGGTGGTGACATCAAGCAATCCCTGGTCGGTGAGCTTCAGCTTCGGAATGACGGAGAGGCTCATGAAGCTTAGGGTCATGAAGGGCTGGATAGCCGGGTTCACAGAAAACTCCTCGTAGGCAAGTCGGAGCAGACGTTGAAGTTGTTCTCCCACCTCGGCGGCCGTGGATTCACACATAAGCCCGCCAATGGGAAGTTCAAGGCTATCAACCACCTTGCATTCCCGACAGAGAACAATACCGCCGCCGATGCGCTCCAGTTCCTTCACCACAGCAAACATATCCCCATCGTTATCCCCAGCTACAACGATGTTGTGTGCATCATGGGCGATGGTGGTGCCGATGGCACCGTTACGAATACCGTAATTCTCAAGAAGCCCCAAGCCGATATTCCCGGTGCCTTTATGTCGTTCAACCACAGCAGCTTTGGTCAACTCGGGATTGTTTTCCACCTTAAACAAGCCTTCACCGTCGGCAACAACCTTGCGAACGGTTTTAGTTGTGACGATGGAGCTAGGCACAATGGAGATAACATTTGCCTTGTTGGTTGAGAGCTTCAGTGAAAAAGACTCCTGCTCAAGTTTCCCCAGCCGCACACTGTTTTTAATCCCACTTTGAATATCGGGCAGGACAGAGGGAGCTATATTCCCTTTGGAGGAGACATGGTGGCCTGCCGTATAGACATCCCGCACCTTAAAGGATTTCAGATCTTCCACCACAAGGATATCAGCATCATATCCTGGAGCCAGTGCCCCCTTGGCCCGAAGACCGTAACATTCGGCAGGGTTCAGGGTGGCCATGGTAATCGCTGCGGTCGGCTCAATCCCTTCTTCCACCGCCTGACGCAACATGGAGTTAATATGGCCTCGTCGGGCGATATCTTCCGGTTCGCGATCATCTGTGCAGAAAAGGCAGCGACGCATATTGGCCGGTGTCACCCCTTTCAACAGAGCGGACAAGTTGCGCACTGCCGACCCTTCACGAATATGCACATACATGCCTCGCTCGATCCGTTCTTCAAGCTCTTCTACGGTGGAGCATTCATGATCGGTTTTCACTCCAGATGCCGCATAGGCGGTTAATCTTTTACCGCTCAACCCCGGACTGTGGCCGTCAACCACCATTCCCCACTCGTGAGCCAGGGAGATCTTGGCCAACACTTCGGG
>JAAELC010000288.1 GCA_024227135.1 Gammaproteobacteria bacterium | reverse complement strand
TTCGGGTTCAAGGCGTGAGTAGTGGTGCATGGATGCACCGTTTACGGAGCTGAGGATGCAAAAGGGGCGCTGAACTTTTTTATCCAACCCCTTCCATAACCCGGAAGATGGGCCAAAAAAAAGCGTGACTGGATATTCTATTCTTTCCACTGCTCTTAAGTTTATGGGTTCTGGTTTCGGTTTGAATAGCCGTCTGGCAATAAATCAGTTTCCCGGCCTTTTATTCGTCCTGGCCAGCATCTGATCCAGTCGGTTGGCGAAAGCCTGCCGTTCACTCTTGCTGATGGCGCCCGGTCCTCCGGTATTGATCCCCGTATCCCGCAGGTCACTCATTAAATCACGTATCGCCAGACGCTCCCGAATGTTATCAACGGTGTAGAGTTCACCCCGCGGATTCAAGGCAAATGCCCCTTTTTCAACCACGCCTGCAGCCAGCGGTATATCCGCCGTGATGACCAGATCCCCGGCTTCCACCTCTTCCAGGATCCTGCTGTCCGCGGCATCAAAACCGCCGGGCACCCGAATCGAACGGATATAAGGGGAGGGGGGCAGACGTAACGACTGATTGGCCACCAGGACCAGGGGAAACTTCAGCCGCTGTGCGGCACGATAGAGAATCTCTTTGATGACGTTGGGACAGGCATCCGCATCGACAAGAAGCTGCATATTCTTAAGTGTTCCTGATAACAAGAATGATCGTCTGTACCGCTTGACCGGCACCACCGGGAACCAGACAAAGGGTGCAGGTACTTCCAAAACCCTTACGGGTCGGACCAGGGAACGACTGCAGTCCGCCACAGGATAGCGTGTCTCAGACCCTTGAGCTGGGATACCCGGAGAGGTATCACTTTCACTTCGACGCCTTCAGCACTTAATGCTTCGATTTCCTCTTTGGGCTCGATGCCTTTCATGGCCAGCAGTCGCCCCCCGGTTTCGACCAGGTGTCCCGTCAGTCTGCTGATCTGCGAGAGGCTGGCGAATGCCCGTGTGGTCACTGTATCGAATCTTTTGGTCGGATGAAAATCCTCCACCCGGGAGCGAACCACTTCCAGGCTCTTCAGCGCCAGTTCCGTTTTCACCTGCTGCATGAAACGGGTCTTCTTTCCGTTGGCATCCAGCAGCGTGAACCGGCTTTCGGGCAGCGCGACAGCGAGTGGGATTCCCGGTAAACCAGGACCGCTACCCACATCGAGCACCCGGGTTCCCTGAACCAGATGCAGCACCGAAAGCGAATCCAGAAGCTGTCTGGAAACCATCTGCTCCGGGTCCCGAATGGCGGTCAGGTTGTAAGTCTTATTCCATTTATAGAGCAGTGTCAGATATTCCAGCAGCAGGTGCTGGCGGAATTCCTCCATTTCCAGGCCCATTTCAGCCAGACCACGCTTCAGCTGATCTTCCCAGCGTTGTCGATGGCTCATCAGGCTGACTTGCGTTTAAGGTGAATCAGCAACAGGGAAACCGCCGCCGGGGTTACCCCTGGAATTCTTCCCGCCTGACCAAGGGTCTCGGGCTGAGCCAGATTGAGTTTTTCACATACCTCGGAAGAAAGGCCCCGCACGTTGGCGTACTCGAACTGCTCTGGAAGACTGATAGACTCGTTTGCACGCTGGCGATCGATCTCAATCTGCTGCCTTTCGATATAACCCGCATACCTGGCCTGTATCTCCAGTTGCTCGGCTACCTTCGGGTCCCCGACCCCGGGACTCAGTGCCGGCAGCCCGGTCAGCGCCCGGTAAGCAACCTCAGGCCGGGCCAGAAGATCCAAAGCACGGGTCTCTCTGGACAAGGAGGTACCTACCTGGGTTTTCACTTGTTCTCCCAGAGTCGTTCCCGGGTGAATCCAGATATCTTGCAGGCGTTGTTGCTCCCTGGCGATTTCCTCACGCTTGCGGTCGAAGGCCCGCCATCGTGATTCAGGAATCAGACCCAACCGGTGACCCTGTTCCGTGAGTCGCAAATCGGCATTGTCTTCCCGCAGCAACAGTCGGAATTCTGCCCGACTGGTAAACATACGGTAGGGTTCCCGAGTACCTTTGGTAATCAAATCATCCACCAGTACCCCAAGATAGGCTTCATCCCGACGTGGATACCAGGACTCCCGGTCATGTGCCTGCAGCGCCGCATTCAGACCGGCCAGCAACCCCTGGGCTGCGGCCTCTTCATACCCAGTGGTTCCATTGATCTGTCCGGCGAAAAAAAGGCCCTTGACACCCCGTGTTTCCAGATTCGGCCCCAGGTCCCGGGGATCGAAGAAGTCATATTCGATGGCATAACCCGGCCGGGTAATAAGGGCGGACTCCAGACCCTCCATGGATCTCACCAGTTGATACTGGATGTCGAAGGGGAGGGAAGTGGAGATCCCGTTAGGATAAACCTCATTGGTATCGAGCCCTTCCGGTTCGAGAAATATCTGGTGGGAGTTCTTGTCGGCGAAGCGCACGACCTTGTCTTCAATCGAAGGACAATACCGAGGACCCACCCCTTCGATGACACCGGTAAACAGGGGTGAACGGGACATACCACTCCGAATGATCTCGTGAGTCTTCTCATTGGTATGGGCGATGTGACAACTCACCTGCGCCGGGTGCTGGTCGGCGGAACCCAGAAAGGAAAAAACCGGAACGGGGACATCCCCGGGTTGTTCCTGCAGACCCGAATAATCGATAGTGCGGGCATCGAGACGGGGCGGTGTCCCGGTTTTCAATCGATCCACCCGAAATGGCAGGTCGCGCAACCGCCCGGCCAGGGTGTTGGCCGGGGGATCACCGGCACGCCCACCTTCATGATTGCTCAATCCGATATGGATGCGCCCGCCAAGAAAGGTTCCGGCTGTCAAAACCACCGTCCGTGCCCGAAACTGCAGACCCATCCGGGTCGACACACCCACTACCCTTTCACCCTCGAGAATCAGATCATCCACGGCCTGCTGGAAAAGCTCCAGGTTTGGCTGATTCTCCAATCCGTAGCGTATCGCCGCCTTGTAAAGCTGCCGATCAGCCTGGGCACGGGTCGCCCTGACCGCCGGTCCCTTGCGGGCATTGAGAATCCTGAACTGTATACCCCCCCGGTCTACGGCAGTCCCCATCAGACCACCCAGGGCATCCACCTCTTTAACCAGGTGCCCCTTACCAATCCCACCAATCGCCGGATTGCAACTCATCTGCCCGAGGGTTTCGATATTATGGGTGAGCAACAGGGTCCGGGCCCCGATACGGGCCGCCGCGAGGGCCGCCTCGGTTCCGGCGTGCCCCCCACCCACAACAATCACGTCATACAGGTCGATATGTAGCATGACAAGCATTGTAGCCGGGTCGATCGCCCGTTGTCGCGGTTACAGGTCTGTTTGACCCTGCCGATACCTGACCTTAGAATCCCGGCTAGAATCGGGCTGTTAGTCTGTTCGGGCACCTGAGCCTACTCCCCGGCCTTCTCAAGTACATCGGGTCCGAAATCCCGATATTCTCAACCGGACAATTCCGAGACAATTTACAGATGCCGTGGGAACTCAGTTATGACCCAGAAACCTGTATCGTCACTTGCAGATTCTCCGGCCATGCGACGGCAAATGATTTCAAAGAGGGTACCCTCAAGATGGTTTCCTTTAGAAAACAGCATGGAACATACCTGGTACTGGTCGATAATTCAGAGCTGGAAGCCACCGTATCCACGGTAGATATCTATGAGATGCCCCGGTTTTACGATGAAATCAATTTAATTTGATGCTGAAAAATCAATCCAGGAACACCATCAAGTCCACCCTCGATCTGATGGTGCAGCAGGCAGGGGAGATCATTCTGGGTAAAGAGCAGGCGATCCGCCTTGCCCTGGCCTGTCTTCTTTCGAAGGGTCATCTGTTGATAGAAGATCTACCGGGAGTGGGTAAAACCACCCTGGCCCATCTGCTGGCCAGGCTGCTGGGCCTGCAACACCAGCGGGTACAATTTACCAGTGACCTGCTGCCGGCGGACATCATCGGTGCATCCATCTACGATCGAACGGAAGGGGTTTTTCGATTTCATCCCGGACCGATATTTTCGCAACTGGTACTGGCTGACGAGATCAACCGCGCCACCCCCAAGGCTCAGAGTGCACTGTTGGAAGCCATGGAAGAGCGCCAGGTCACCGTGGAAGGGGAAACCAGGAAGCTTCCCCATCCCTTTTTCGTTATCGCCACGCAGAATCCTACCCACCAGATAGGCACTTTCCCGCTGCCCGAATCTCAACTCGACCGATTCCTGATGCGCATCGAACTGGGTTATCCGGATCCCCGCTCCGAACGGGAACTGCTGAAAGGCCGGGATCGCCGGGAACTGCTTGAAAACATCCATCCGGCTATCAACTCAGCCCAGCTGCGCAGGCTGCAGGAAAAAGTAGACGAGGTACATGCATCCGATGCCATTCTCGACTACTGTCAGGCTATTCTGGAGCTCAGCCGAAACACCCCCCGTTTCGCCCACGGGCTGTCCCCTCGGGCCGGTCTGGCGCTGCTGCGAAGTGCCCGCGCCTGGGCGCTGATGGAAGGACGATTTCAGGTTCTGCCCGAAGATGTCCAGGCGGTATTGCCAGCCACCGTGGCCCACCGGCTACACTCTACTACGGATACCGGTGTGGATGAGGGTGACACTCTGGTGAGGTATCTGATGGAATCCGTGAGCATACCCTGACGGGCTTCGGTACCCGGCGTGGCCCAGGACTGAATCCCTGGGACCTGAACCGAATCAACTCAATATCAAATAATGAGTGAGTACTTACTTCGGCGTTTCAGATCTGTTTCCCGCCCGGACAGTCGGGGTAAGACCCTGATTGCCTCGCGACAGATTTACATTCTCCCCACTGCCCAGGGATACGCCTTCGGTCTGATGTTGATAGCCATGCTGCTGGGCGCTATCAACTACGCCAGCAATCTTGGGTTTCTATTGACTTTTTTGCTCGCAGGGCTCGGACTGGTCAGCATGGTCCACACCTGGCGCAACCTGTTGGGACTTGAACTGTCACCGGCTCCGATCGAACCCGTGTTCGCCGGCCAGCGGGCCCGCTATCGAATTAATCTTCAAAACCATCGCCTCGGACCACGACCGGGGCTCTGTGTGGAACGGCGTGACAGCGATCCGGATCTCACCGACCTGGAGGGGGTATCCAGGGGTACGGTGTCCCTCGCTTTTAGAACCGGGAAACGGGGTGAGTACCCACTACCATCTTTCGTGCTTTCAACCCGATACCCTCTGGGGCTGTTGCGCGCCTGGACCCATGTTCGGTTGGAGGGAAATTACCTGGTGTACCCGGCGCCTGGACCGAGCATACCCCTTACCGATTCGATGGATTACACCCCGAGTGCCAAGGGGGACAAAGGCGTAGGTGCGGATGACTTCATCGGATTACGTCAGTATCGCCCGGGGGACTCTCCCCGACATCTGAGTTGGAAAGCCCTGGCAAGAGAGCAGGACCTGCAGACTAAAATGTTTGGCGGCGATCGGGTCGAACGCTGCTGGCTCGACCTGGACTCTCTGCCCGGTCAACTGGAAAACCGCTTGAGCAGGCTTTGCAGAGGGGTGCTGGATGCCTGCGATCAACAGCTTGAATTCGGGCTTAAACTTCCGGGTAACCCCATTGCGCCGGCACGGGGACAAAAACAGCGACGTCGATGCCTCGAGGCACTCGCCCGCTTCGGGGAAACACCTTGATACCCGCTTCCCGGCAGGAACTGCCACCACAACAGTTACTGGCCCTGATCACGCTGGTGGGACTGGCCACCGGACTCCACCTGCTCCATCTCAATACCTGGGTCAGTGCTTTTTTTCTTTGCATGGTTTTCCTGCGGTTACTGGCGGTTTACCGTCCGGGAATTCTACCCGGTCGGTTGCTACTGTTCCTGCTGACCTCGACAGGTCTGTTCAATGTCATTTCCCACTATCCACTGGTCATTGGAAAACAGGGAGGTGTCGCACTGCTCACCACTATGGTGGGCCTGAAACTGCTGGAGACGAAAAAGGGTAGAGACCTCTATGTTCTGGTCTTTCTCGGTTTCTTCATGCTGGCAACCCAGTTTCTTTATCGCCAGGATATGCCACTGGTTATCCTGGCTCTCTTGATTCTGATTGGACTCACGGGTGTGCTGGTCAATGGTAACCGGGCCCACCTGACCCGAAATCCTTTCGCAACCTGGCTGACCTCGGGAAGTCTGCTGGTCCAGGCCCTGCCGTTGATGCTGATCATGTTCGTGCTTTTTCCCAGATTTTCATCACCCCTGTGGGAACTGGGTATCAGGGAACAGACAGCGGTAACCGGCATCAGCGACAACATAACCCCCGGCAGCATCAGCCGGCTCGTTCGGTCTGGTGAGCCGGCCTTTCGTGTAGAGTTCGAGGCCGACCAGATTCCCACGCAGAACCAGCGATACTGGCGGGGGCCCGTACTCTGGGATACCGATGGCAAAAACTGGGTTGCCGGTGAACAGATTCGGGAAACAGTACAGGACTATCAGGTAAGAGGAGAAGCGATACGCTACAGCGTTACCCTGGAGCCCACAGACGGTAAATGGCTCTTTGTACTGGATCTCCCTTATGAGCTTCCGGATCAGTCTACCCTGACTCCTGATTTTCAACTGGTTAGAAATGATCTCCGAGATCAGCGTGTAAGATACAGCGCCAGTTCGTATCTGAGCTACGCCACGGGTTCACTCAGCAGCCAGCAACGTATGCGCGGTTTACAGCTTCCGAACAACGTCACGCCCAGGATCCGGGAACTGGCCCGCCACTGGCGGCAGGAATCGGGCAGTGATGGGGCGCTGGTCAACCGGGCGCTGGACTACTTCAACGAACAACCCTTCCACTACACCCTCTATCCTGAATTACTTGAGGAAAACCCCATCGATGAGTTTTTGTTCGAGAGCCGGCGCGGGTTCTGCGAACACTACGCCACCAGCTTCACTTTGCTGATGCGAGTCGCAGGTATTCCAGCCCGTGTGGTGGCTGGCTATCAGGGGGGTGAAACCAATCCGTTCGGTGGACATCTGCTGGTTAAACAGTCGGATGCACACGCCTGGAGTGAGGTCTGGCTGTCCGGCAAGGGATGGGTTCGCGTCGATCCCACAGCGGCGGTTGCCCCGGAACGTATCGAACGATCCCTGGATATCGACCAGATTAACGAGGAAGTGGGTGCGCCAATCCGATTCGATCTGGAAAACAGTGCGCTGCTGGAAGTCCTGATCAAGCAATTCCGTTGGGGCATCGATGCAATCGATGCTTCATGGCACCGCTGGGTCCTGGGGTATACCCAGGAGCGTCAGTCCTATTTGATGGATCTGATAGGGCTTGGCTTTCTAAAAGGCGGGCAACTGGTCTACGCCATGGTTGCCATCACCGCTCTTGCCATCACGCTTCTCACCCTGGTGTTGCTTACCCGCGGTAAGAAAAAGCCGGATTCGATAGTGGCCGGCTATCAGCTGTTCTGCGAGCGTCTCAAACGCCGGGGCATCTCCCGCAGATCCTACGAAGGCCCCAGGGATTACGGACAACGGGTAATTCATCTTCGACCTGATCTGCGTGATCAAGTCGAACCTATTCTCAGCCTCTACATCGGTATTCGCTACGGCCTTATGGATACCGACTCAAACCGGCGACAGCTCCGAGGACTGATTCGGCGTTTTAAGCCTTCAGCCTCCCGACAAGGACAGTAAGTCCAAGGATACCGCACCACCTGATATGGATGGCATCCTCGTTTTTTGTGAACGGAACCTTCATGCAGCACCTCCCCCACCGTTTCCCCAAAAGCCGATGCACCGAGACTCAGCCTCCTTTCAAACTTTAACTGTATTCCGGAAAACTGTTGCAGAAACGTGACTACTCACCCCGCACGGACAATCTGTTGCGGAAGCCGCCGTAAATACCTGACTGTAGGCTTGACTTTGGCATCCATGCCAAAGACACTTCCTCCACAGACCGCCCATGCGGGGTAATCTCTGGTGGGTTAGCAGTTACGCAGAAACAACAAACGGAGTGCCAGGGTATCCTCACTGAGACCCAGCCCCATCCTGAAAGTACTCCAGGGAAAGCTCGGCCACCACCGTCTCCTTTACCCGTTCGGGAAGGGTTTCGATACAGGCTGCCAGACTCTCCTTCGCTGTACCGGCATACGCACCTTTGCTCTCCATGAAGCGATCCAGCGAAGCGGCATTGGATTGAGTCATCTCTCTCACCACAGCGTGGGTTGCCAGCGTCTGATCGGGATAGCGCTCCAGGACATAGGAAAAAGCAAAAGCAACATTAATCACCGACTGGATGGCAAATCGTGGCAGACCGGCATCAATCGCCAGTTGGGCCGCATAGATGGCATCCACCACTGCATGTCGAATATAGAAACCCACATTCCAGGCGTCCTCTTCAACTCCCCGCTTCATGGAGACGTCCCATTGTCTGGTACCGCCCGCCCCACCATTCAGAAAGCCCAGGTATTCCCCCTGAAGCTCTCCACCCAGTACACCTTCGTTTAGCTGATTCGTATGCAGAGCAGTCGCCGTACTGATACCGACCAGTCCGTTGAAGACCAGATGCTGGCCGATCAACTTGGTAATGGCACCCGCTGTCGGTGACGACCCGAAATGCCTGGGATGCCCAAGCTTTTCCAAAGTCGGCAAAAGCCGTTTATAGATTTTCTCTTCCCCACTGGCGAGTATCAGCATACCTTTCGGCTCGCCGCCCCCCAGCATTGCACCCAATGGGCCTCCGGTCAGTGGATAATTGACGTAATCGACTCCCTGCTCGGCACAGAACAGCACGGCTGCTTCAACAAAAGAAGCACTGACTGTCGATAAGTGAAGAATAAAACTTTTTTTCATACATCGTTGAGCGAGCAGCCCGGACAGCTGGGTTACCAGTGGAAGGTCATCCCCGTTCTTACCCGCACAGATAACCACACCATCGATTGCGCCATCACCAATCAACTGCTCAAAGGTGGGCACCAGCTCCGCACCGTGCTCCCGCCAGACTTCACGAAACCGATCACGCTGCTTACCCGGATTTCCTCTGTCATGGACACGCAACACCTGAGCCGATTCAGCCGGTGTCAGATGTATTGCAGCGGGTCCCGCCATCATTCCAAGACCACCCACATAAACCAGTTTCAACATGGCATCATCCCATTGCTTTCAAACAGAGAAAAAAACCCATCGACCAGTACCTGGATGTAAGCGTTAATTCATGGGTCTCGTATCCCCACTCTACTGAAACGGTTGCTCGTGGTCTATTAAGTTTATTCATTTGAAGCGGTTCACCATTTTGCGTGTGCCAATACAGGTTCACAACCAGTCATCCTGCGATTCCCCAAACAGATTTAACCCGATGCGTTTTCGGCCATTGTACAGGCCGATATTTAAAGTAGATCGAAGTATTCCTGAAAGACAACTTAGGGCCGCGGAAAAAACAGAGTATCCGGTCTTGCTCGTCTTTTGGCCCGGGTTCAGCGTTGTGAAAAGGGTTGCATAGGAAAGCTATGCGCCCCTTTCCACGCCTTGAACCCGGACCAAAATACAGCGCAATTTCTAGATACTTATTAATTTCCGCGGCCCTTATCTTGGATTTAGTCGAATGCTGTGGGATATTCTCCCATGGAACGTAAGGGACTTTATTTATGACCACCATCTATCTCTCATCTACCTTTGAGGACCTCAAGGAACAACGTAGTGCAGTCTTCGAAGCCCTGCGTAAGTCGGGCTACCAGGTCATTGCAATGGAGGACTACGTCGCCCGGGACGACCGGCCGCTCAAGGCCTGTCTGGATGATGTGGGCCGGGCCGATATCTATGTGGGGATGTTCGCCTTTCGCTACGGGTATATACCGCCCGAAGAGCATGGTAATCCGTGCGGTCGATCCATCACCGAGCTGGAGACGCTTGCACTGAGTGATCGATGGGCTCCGGCGGTAGAACTTACACTACGACCACTTCGCCAGGCTGTCCGCATGGGAGCGTGACCAGTATGGAAACCACACCCGTCGAGTTCCGCTTCCTCCCTCAGTTTCCGTGGCCAGTCGGCACCTTCGTCGATAACGAAGGCGAGCACAGAATTACCCTGGTTGACCGCTTCCTCACATTCCAGCCAGGTGATGCTCTTGCCATCAGGGTTTCGTTTTTTGTCATCGGGTACCCAACCGCACCGGTGGGCGACGATCACTACCAGCACCTGGGACTGACGTACCCGCTTCAGGCAGGCATCCAACGGCGGGTGGTCCTCGGCGGTCCAGTTCTCCTGCAGATCTGCGAGACATTCAGCGGCGTGTGCGGCCTTCGCGACCTCGCTACGATAGTCCTCGAGATCGAGGTTGGTGGATGAGATAAAGACCCTGGTCATCGGCGTTCCCTGACAATCTGTTTTTGATATTGGCGCGTAGCCTCCAGCATTATGTCATGGAAAATCGCAAGCTCCGGCAGACTGGCTTCGTGGCTCCAGTCGGGTTCAGTCCCCTCCGTTTCCGCCCCCCAAGGGGCTCCCAGGTGTCTTCGTTCAGGACTGTACAGGACGGGACTAGACACGATTCTACTTTCCAATGCAAAAGCTGGAAAAAATTCTTCCCAGCAAGTCATCCGATGAAAACTCACCGGTAATTTCAGAAAGGGACTGCTGCACCAGTCGAAGGTCTTCCGCCAGCAGTTCTCCCGCACCATT
>JAAELC010000287.1 GCA_024227135.1 Gammaproteobacteria bacterium | reverse complement strand
GGAGGTGACATGAAAAACTATTTATTTCGAATCATTCTGGCCGGTGTTGCAACGGTGGCTTTCAGTAGCGCATCGTTGGCATCAGACGTTGTCCTGACGCCATTTGGACAGAGCCCCGACGCCATGATGATCAGGGTTGTTCTCAAGAAACTCGGTGTGGACGGCAGGCTGGAGAAGATTCTCCAGGCAGATGGTTTGCAGGATGAAAAGATCCTGATAACCGTTGTCGCAGGCAGCTCAAAGGGACTCGGCGAAGCCGGTATTGACAAGGATGCCGAAATAGCACGTATGAAAGAAGTCTCCCAGGCTGCTAAAGCCAAAGGGATGAAAGTGTTGGTTATGCATATTGGTGGCAAAGGGCGTCGCGGCACCCTGACCGACGTTTTTATCGTGGAGGCCGTTCCGATGGCCGATAAACTGATCGTCGTGGAAGGCGGAGATTACGATGGTCTGTTCACCGGTCTGGTTGAAGGTACGGGACTGGAAATAATAACTGCACCTTCGGTTCGTGGAACCACTGAGCCGCTACGCCAGGTGTTAACTGAGTGGGGTATTTTGTAAAACCTGGTCGCTCGTCCTTATGTAATGAAATACAGGTGGTTTGACTTGGGAGTTGTTACGAATGAAACGTAATTTCCTGCGGTTCCTGACCGGTGTTTGCTTGTTGCTGACAACGTCAATTATTCATGCAGTGACCGTCGCACCAAGCTTGCAATCAAAGACAGGCATGGTGACCGCAGCTCATCCTCTGGCGGCACAGGCCGGTGCTGAAATCCTTGAAAAAGGCGGAAATGCCGTGGATGCGGCTATTGCTGTGAGCCTGGCCCTTGGGGTTGTAGAGCCCTACGCTTCGGGTCTGGGCGGGGAAGGCTACATGGTGGCCGTGATGGCAGACGGGCGCGAGCTTGCCATTGATTTTCGCAGCACCGCACCAGCATTGGCCAACTACGAGAATCTGAATAAGGCAGGTAAAATCAGAGATGTCAGGTATACGCCCAAAGGTTATTGTGTGGCCGGGGTACCTGCCGGTATCGGTGAAGCACTCGAACTGGCCAGTCTGCCACTGAAGGTGCTTGCCGCACCGGCGATCCGGCTGGCGGAAGAGGGTTTCGAGGTCAACGAGACCTTTTCCAGTGTCAACATGGACCGCTGGGAGATCCTGTTTGCAAATGCACCTGATTTTCTCAACGATGGAATGCCCTGGGCGGCGGGGGAAACCTACCGCAACCCGGCGCTGGCCAGGACATTGAAGATTATCGCTGACAAGGGTGTCGTTGCATTTTATAAAGGCGAACTGTCCGACAATCTTGATCGTTTTATGAAGGAAAACGACGGCTGGGCTCGCAAATCCGATATGCAGGGCTACCGCGCCCTGGCAAAAACACCGATCAGGGGAACCTACCGGGGTTACGAACTCAGTGTGCCAGGCAGCCCGGTCGGAGGGCCGCGCATCCTCGCTACACTGAATATTCTCGAGCACTTCAACCTGTCCATCATGAACTGGGCCGATCCCCTGGCGATCCATATCATGCAGGAGGCCATGATCCTGACATCATTGGATCAACGTCGCTGGCTTGGTGATCCCGAGACCAATTCTTATATCCCTGAAAAGGGTTATATCAGCAAGGAATATGCACGTCAGCGTGTTATGCGTATCGACCTGTCCAGGGCATCTGATCCGGCGACCTGGTATACGGAAAGAGTCGGTGATCCCGGTCCTTATGAGAACGGTGCGAGTTACGTGGATGTAATGCTGGAGGCCCGGCAAAAATCTGTCATCGAGGGAGCGACCCAGGACGCGCCTCCGTCGACCACCCATTTCTCCGTCGTAGATCAGGCC
Organism: Gammaproteobacteria bacterium; assembly: GCA_024227135.1. Taxonomy (GTDB): domain Bacteria; phylum Pseudomonadota; class Gammaproteobacteria; order Chromatiales; family Chromatiaceae; genus JAHEHQ01. The sequence continues at coordinate 2,777 of JAAELC010000287.1, read as the reverse complement.
GGAAATGCGGTGGCCTGGACACAGACGATATCGAGCTTTTTTGGCACAGGTAACATGGTGGATGGCTATTTCCTGAACAATGAGCTTGGCAATTTCAAGAGTACACCGGTCGAGGGCAGCCCCATCAACCTGGAACCGGGAAGACGCCCGCGCACAACCATTGCCCCGATGATTGTGAAAAAGGACGGCAAGGTACGCTGGGTGCTGGGCTCCCCGGGAGCCGGTCGTATCGGCTCAACGGTCATCGAGATACTGGTTAACCTGATCGATTTTGATATGAACCTGGAGTTGGCCATCAGGACACCCAAGTTCACCGGCTACGATTCCTACAAGGAAATTCAGCTGGAAGATGATTTCCCGCAAAAAACCGTGGATTTGCTGGAAGCACTTGGTCACAAGGTGAAGAGATATGACCATCCCGACCTGTATTTTGGCGGGCCAAACGCAATTGCGGTAAAAGATGGTGTTTTGACCGGGGTTGGTTCCATCAGACGTCATGGTGGCGCGGCGGCACCCGAAGCCCAGACAGGTGAATAGATTCGGATGAAAAACAGCATGCTGCAAATGTGCAGAACTCTGAGCCTGGCAGCCATGTGCCTGATGTTGCCAGTCACTGCCTTGAGTAAGAGCATCGCCCTTGATATCCGGCCGGGAGAAGGGGTGACTGATCAGCGCAAGCTGTCGGACTATTTTGCTCCACTAAAAGATACTAACCTCGATACAGACGTTTTTATTCTCGACAGTGGTAGACCCGGTGTGACAGCCCTGCTACTGGGCGGGACCCACGGCAATGAACTGGCCGGGACTGTCTCCGCCCTGGTCGTGCTTGAAAACGTTGTGGTGAAGGCGGGTAAGCTCGTGGTTATTCCCTTTGCAAACCACAGTGCCATCTCAATGAAAGACACCCGCAACCACATTGCTCAGCGACACCGGATTCAGTCACGCTCCGGGGAGAGATACCTGGTATATGGCGACCGGCGCACCGATCCCGATGATCAGCAGGCTGAAGACCCCGAGGTGTACAAAAATCCGATGGGTTACGAGCTGAAGAATGGTGCTGAATCGCGCAACCTGAATCGTACCTACCCCGGTAAACCGGACGGCACACCTACCGAGCGCGCGTCTTACGCCATCATTGCCCTGGTTAGACAGGAGCAGGTCGACATCAGTCTTGACATGCACGAGGCGGACACACCTGAGAATAAGATACAGACCGATGGTGACTACCGTCCGGGCGGTAACAAGCGCCTGGCTTATACGCTGGTTTCACACCCGCGTGGGTTGGAGATTGCAGCCTATGCCTTGCTCGGACTGGAAGAGGACATCAATATCAGTCTGAAGCTTGAAGAGTCCAATACAAAATATCGTGGTTTAAGCCACCTGGAAATTGGCAATGCGACAGATAGTCTTTCGTTTCTCAGTGAGAGTCCCAACCCCGGTCAGGACCGTTGGCGTGGTGATGGGGATGTCGTCACGGATCCCAGGTATCCCTTAAAACACCGTGTCGGGCTTCACCTGCGTTTATTCAAACAACTTGCAGACGCATATGCCGATGATAGTGGTGAGGCCTTTGTTATTGAAGGATTGCCGGAATATGAAGCCTTGATGACCGGTGATATTGGTCAATTTTTAAATTAGTTAGGACAGAGGATAGGAGTCAACCTGGATAATGGAATGGTTCTGGCCTGAAGGTTTTTACACGATCGTTATGGTGGGTGTTTTCGCCATTGCCTCGTTTGCATTGAAGCAGCCAATTGCGGTGGCGCTGGCCATTGCCGCGATCATTGGAGCGTTGGTTTCCGGTAACGGTGTGCCAATCGATCACCTGATCGAGGGATCATTCGGTTACCTTGATACCATTCTGATCATCTTTTGTGCGATGATTTTCATGAAAACCGTGCAGCACATCGGGTTGATGGAATCCGTTGCAGCCTGGATGATCCGCAAGTTCCGCGTACTGCCATTTCGACTGACGATGGGCATCATCGTGTTGTTGATGATACCGGGTATGATTACCGGTTCTTCATCAGCTGCTGTGCTGACAGCCGGTGCTATCGTCACACCAACTTTGCTTAAGCTGGGTGTGCCTCCGGTGAAGGCCGCTGCTGCGATCGCGCTGGCGGCGATCTATGGCATGATTGCACCACCGATCAATATTCCAGCCATGATTATCGGTGGCGGTATTGACATGCCTTACGTGGGTTTTGGTATTCCCTTGCTGATATGTACCGTTCCACTAGCCATTTTTACCGGCATGTTGTTGGTCTTCCCCTATCTGAAACAGCATGCAGCGGAGATTGGGCCTGAAAAGGATGACACCGAGTTGGAGGAAGAACTGACCCGCATGTCACGCGTGCCCTTGACTCCACGCCTGATGCTGCCGTTTTTCGTCCTGGTTGTGCTGCTGGGTGGTGAGCGTGTGTTTCCGGAATATGCACCCTCATTAGGTATGCCGCTGGCCTTTCTGCTGGCTGCCGCCAGTGGTTTGCTGGTCGGTCGCACATGGAATCCATTTGAAGCCGCGACCGAAGCGATTCAGGCAGCCCTGCCGGTTGCCGGTATCCTGGTTGGCGTCGGTATGTTTATCCAGATTATGACCATGACCGGTGTACGTGGCTTTTTCGTTGTTTCCGCATTGGCCCTGCCAGCCTGGCTGCTGTATGTCGGTATTGCGACGTCGCTGCCAATATTCGGCGCGGTTTCTGCCTATGGTTCGGCCACCGTACTCGGCGTGCCGTTCCTGCTTGCCCTGCTGGGGCGTGATGAAATCGTTGTCG
>JAAELC010000286.1 GCA_024227135.1 Gammaproteobacteria bacterium | reverse complement strand
TGTACAGGAACAAGGTCAAATTGTACTTCTTCATCAAAGTTTGAGGTTGCCATTGGTAACTATCATCCTATCTAACTTGCGGTCGGCATAAAACTAGCCGTCCTCACTCTCCTCCAGCAGATTTTGCTAAATTCTGTTATGAAGTTATTCCTTTAGCTCCAATATTGGGTCGGTTGTAAATCTACAAGACAGCAATGATTTGATCATTAATATTCTGGTGGATTATCAATGTTGAGAGTCAGACCTCGAAGACTGGAAAGGAAAGAAGAGTCGCCCATGTTTTAAAGCTCTGTCAGCCTCCCCGATGCGTCCCTCTGTGCGCAACAACCAGGCCAAGTCATGGCTCTGCTTGGACGACACCGGGTATCGAGCCGCTCTGAGCAAGATAGGGGTCAGGTCCCGTGTATTCGTGTATGGGATTGTGGCCAACAACAGTTCATGGACTTGCTGATAGTCGGGGAAGCACAGGTGTAACTGGTACGCAAGCAAGGCAACGCGTTCCCCTTCCCCTATGCAGAAGAGCCCATATAGCTTCATCATGATCCTGGTTGCTTTAGTTTGCCTGCGCCAGAAGGGCTCCGAAGGGAGCGACAGGAGATCTTGAGAAACCTCACGCAACACCACTGCACGCCTGGCTTCATCCAACGCATGCATGGCCAGAAAAGCAGCGTTTCGTGGATGGTTCAGGACGAACACCACACATAGGGAGTCCACGTGAACAGGAATCCACTCGGGATGTGTAACCAGCTGCAATATGGTTTCCGGGCTTACGCCGGTCAGAGAGAGAATGATGCAGTTGAACTCATGACGTTCAAACAGTGTGTCCCATTCAGGCCCAAGCCGGAGTGCTGGCGTCACTTCCTCTCGCCAGAAAGACTCCGGATAGGCCTCCGGTCGGTTGTCCGCAAAGACTGGCTGCGGATACATGTTGTAAGACACGAGGCTGCCAACGTTGAAATCATTAAAGATGGGTCCTGACAGGCCATCTGCCGCCAATTGATGCAGGGCTTCATACTGTGGCTCAGATTCCAGGCCGAACGGGGTCGGAGCGACCGGGGCTGCAAAACGCCTACTGTAACTTCCTTCGACAACCAACAGGATGAGACAGATGTTCACGACCATGGCAACCGGCCATCCTCGCGGTAGACCACACCCCTTCGTTTCACGCTCCCCGCTAAATGTCGCGTGAATAACAGGCAGGCAGCACAGCCCAAGGAACGGAACATGACGCATCATCCACAGGGAGAGAACCATGGCGGCGAGCAGGGTGACCATATCAGCCCAACGCAATCCCATTAGTCGAGCTCTCCTGGTTTGGCCCTCTTCCACCCGCACGGCATGGTGGAGATTCATGATGATGGCAAAGACGGACAACAAGAAAAGACACGGTAAGGCAATCAACTCCGGGCTTACGCGATCACGCCAAAAATGTAACGGCGAAAAGTTCTCGACAATATCAACACCATACTCGCCAAGGATCCTGAACGGGTACAGGAATCCATGGATGCCGTTTGGACCAAGAGAGCAAAGCACGGCCAACATGGCAACGCCGAAGAGCGTTGTTGGTAATGCCTGCCACACGATCCTCGATTCCCGAAGGCAGCGAACAATGAAGCGTTCCAGTAGGAAAGCACCAACCATGCCGAAGCCGAACATAAATGAGATATGCGCGTTGGTCCATACCCACATCAAAACACCAACGGCGCCCCACGGCCAGCTGACTCCGCGACGTATGCCTTCAAATGAACAGAGGAGAAGCGGCACGCATAGAAAGGATACAAGTTCCGGCCGGATGTGCGGACGCGAACCGATGAGGATGCAAGCCAGGATCACAGCAAACCACGAGATCCCACTTATCCTCCTCGCGCTGACTGCGAGCATGGCCACGACGATCGCCCCGCTCATCACGAGCGCCTTAAACAGGATGAGCCCCTGATAGCCGACCAGTAAGTGCAGTTGGTAGAATCCAACCTCACTCAGCCAGTGATGATTGACAAAGGCAAAGTCGGGATGGGTGTAGCTCAGTAGGTTTGTACCAGGAACGAAACCTGATTCAACAATCAAACGGCCAAGCAACAGGTGCCGTCCCAAATCTTCCTGGAAGCTGATACCGGGGGTTAACCCAAGAACAAACATGAGGCAGGCGGGCAACAGGATGCTAAGGAAGCCAGGTAACCAGCGGGCCATGGAGCTCTCCGAAGCGTCTGTCCCCATGTGTCTTATCTCTCTCTTCTGTAGCCTGCTAAACAAACCAGCACCCCGCCTGTGAGAATCAACCCAACCGCCATCCCAAAGCCAACCCAGCCCAGAATGTCGATATAGAGTCTCTGTGTTGTTCTGATGAACTCAAGTGAAAGCAAATGGTTTCCACGAGGCAGAGAAAACTGCATCAAACCCTGCACTGAAGGAACCGCCTTGACGGGCTTCTTGCCATGAACGCGAAGCTGCCAACCCGGATAGTAGTGGTGGTTCACCTGGAGAACCACGGAAGTCGTGGACTGTAAGGTAAACGTCCATCTCGTTGCCCCCCTCTTAAGTTCCGACACGGCGCCCTGGCCCGACATAATTTCAAGCGGAGACACGGCGGGGCGTTCAGGATAATCCTTAACCCAGCGCGGGGTGTGAAAATGCTGCCCGATCCCGTCTCCAAACCGGACCGCTTCCGGTTGGAAATCAGCCTCCGTCAAGTCGCCCGGAGCATCCCACCCTCCCGTTCGCGGAAGCGTCATGGCTACGGTAAAAATGGACAGGACCGCTACCACCACGTTTCGTGCGACGGGACCGCTCCGGAAAAAATGAAGAAAGAGCTTGAGGGAAGCCCCCGCTACGATCGAGAGACAGAATGCTGCCACCGCCAGCGTGCGCCAAGGAAAGTTGAAGAACTGTAGTGGACGGACATATTCCCATAACCCCCAGGTCAATGGCAATGCCAGCGCAATGGCCGCAACGGCAAAGGCGTAGAAGAACATTGAAAGCAAACGTTCGGGACGTGCCAGACAGTCACGTCGGAACCAGAATATTGGTGCGGCCAGTAAAACCATAAGTGCCCATGGGTTAAGCGCGCGCACCTCCACGTGAACTGGTCGTCCAAGGTAATCGACTGCCCCGGTGTACCTCGTATAGTGATCAGGCCATGGTTCGAAAACCAGTGATCGCAAGTCCAGAAAGTGACGAAAATAGGACTGCAGGTCCAGGTCGTAGAGCTGCATGCGGACAAACGGCATCTCCAGCCGGAAGACAAGCCAGTACGGCGATGCGATGATCAGTCCCAGCAAGAGAGCTCCAAGGCACATGGCCAGGCATTTTGAACGATCAATACTCAGCCCATGAAGTAGCGCATAGCCGACTGTAACTGGGAAGAAGATGGCTGCCGTCTGAGGATGTCCGCATATCAGAGCGGCCCACGCCAGACCACCCATTCCGATAAAAATAAGTCGTTTTTCAGTCCTGATTTCTTCACGAGAGCATATCGCGTCCTGCGTCCAGAGAACCCATGGCATCATCGCGTATGCAGCGATCTCGTACCACGCACCCCGCAGATACAGGTTCGAGATGAAGTACTGTGCAGTAACATAAAGGACAGCCGAGAGCGCTCCACATCGGGCTCCCAGTACTCGTCGTCCAAACAGGAACATGCCCAGGCCACCAAGGAAAATACAGATCATGCAGCCGAGGTTTGCCCCAAGGATAAGTCTGTCTGTCAGAAAGACAAAGGGCTCTGAGAGCAGATGAATAAGAGGAGGCCGATGCTGCAGTTTGGCCGTGCCGTAGCCAAACCGGCCGTCAGCATGCCATCGGGGCGGGAATGTACCTTCGCGCATGTTCTCGTGGTAGCCGCTCTGCGATACGTAGTAGGCCGCCGTATCGTGTCCGGTAAGTGGCTGGTTTAGCACGAAGCCGCGTCCAACCAGTAAACAGGCGCAAAGGACTAATAATAGCCAACCAATACGCATGATCAGTCTTTCTGTTTCTGCGTTTCTGCGGTCGGTCGCTCATCAGCCGTCCTGATGGAGGCTCGGATCTGCTGAAACGAAAGGTCTTGCGGCTCAAGTTTAATGGCGCGGTCTATTGCGCTAAGTGCAGGTTTTGGCCTTCCCTCAACTCTATGCAGCTCGGCAAGGTCGGCCCAGGCTCCCGCGAACTCCGGATCCACTGCGACCGCACGGTGAAAACACGTTAGCGCCTTCTCCGGCTCGTTCCGTATTCGATGGAGTCGTCCCGCGTTCCGCATGGCAAGTGCCGCGTTGTTCTGTGCAAGGAACCAAGTCGCCTCATACTGGATAAGTGCTTCATCATGCCAGCCATAGTTATGGTAACTCATGCCCAGCATTCTGCGTGTAAGGATATCGGTTTCGCTGTGCTTTTGCGCCTGGGAAAACTTGTGAATGCTTTCGACGTAATTGCCGCTCTCGAAAGCGGAGAGGCCTTGCTTCGTATAGGACGGGGCATTTAAAAGGGCCATCCGATCAAGAACAATGATGGAAATAGTCGCAAACAGGATGAGTGATGGTACCACGTACGCGCGGAAACTCCCGTGCATCCTACTCCCTCACCTCGGAGTAGATAAGCATCACATTCCATTTCACCGTGTTCGAGTTGACTCCCTCCACCTGCAGCCGAAGCGATCCATTCGTCGTATCCGCACTGAAGATAGGTGCCCTTGTCAGCCCCCCCTGGGCCTGTGAATGCAGCGTTGTGACAGAACCAATGAGAGCGGTGGTCGCCGCACCCAACCGACGTTTGACACCCAAGCTGTGTTGCCAAACTGAGGAATCACCGGTCACAGTATTGATGGCCGCTGTGTAGGCAGTAATGGAGACAACACTGTTATCTTGAAGGGAGAAGCGCTGACTGTTAGTCCCCCCAAGATACAGTTCCGTTCGTGAACCGGTTGTCGTGGAGCCGTAGAAATTTGCCTGGCCATAGCCAAATTTATTGTGTCCTTCGAGTTGAAGCGAACTGGTGTTCCCCGATGGCACATCGCCACCCTTCCATTCCTCGTTGTAGCGCAGACAACGGGAATAGCTGCCCTTGGCGAACGAATAGTTGAGGTTGCCGGCATTGGCCCGATAACCTATCGCCGTACCGTGATTATACCCGTTGGCAATGTAACCGATCCCGACCCCATAGTTGGCACCGCGCGCGCCGTAACCGACCGCCACTCCTTTGTTGTACCCCCAGATACCCGCACCATTGCCACTGTTTCTGACCTCACCGCCGACATAGCCGGGACGCGCCCCGCCGATGGCAACACCGCGTATGAAGGCATTGGCGCCGTAGCCGATGGCGACGGCCGAGGCCCCGTTTTCGTTGAAATTGTGCCTGGCATTCGCCCTGTAACCTACAGCCACACCACCTGAGTAAGCCCCGTCACCGGAGAAAGAGTTGCTGCTATAACCAACCGATACCGATCCGGCATAGGGACCGGTGCCGGTATATCCGTTTGCCCGATATCCAATGGCAACATTAGCATCATGCCCGTTGGCTTGATAACCAAGGCTCGCTCCATAGCTGGCACTGTTGGTACTGTATCCCACAGACACCCCCCGATTCTGACCATTTGCCTGTACACCAATCGCAACAGCACCGCTCGTATCTGAAACGGCACCATTCCCGTACTGGATCTGATTAGCATCAATGCGATTTGCCTGCAGGTCCAACGGGCCCGTCATCGGAATGGAGCCATCCGCAGCAAAGTCTCTGAGCCGCACCCACGTCGGCAGCGCTGTGGTGCTCGTATTATAGTAGAAGCCCTGATCACCGTCGACCTGATAAACCAGCAGACCTTCAGCCTCCCCCCCCCTCAAGCTTCCGCTGTCATCAAGCAATCCACCGTCAAGTACGGAACTTGCAGCGGTTCGTTGAGCCAGGGTAAGCCGCGGGATCAGCAGACCCTTTCCATCTCCTGTCTCTGGTGATTGTACATCCAGCATCGCATTGGAATTCGCGTCGGTTCCGTCAGTGGAGACGGAGACGCCACTCGTCGCGGCCACGGCGCTGACAAGCGCAAGGACGGCCGCTGATTCTGCCACGAGCAGAAACGCCAGTCGAGTCCGTGGGTGTTGCCTTAAGAACGCTGTCATTCTGATTGCCCTCGGTTGCTCATGAAACCTGTCGAACTTCAGCCGACAAGAATTTTCTTGATAGGTATATAAACCCCAAACTTGCCCATCAAGTGATATTTTGTTTGCAGAAAAGGAAATGGGTCCCTTGCCCAGCGATAGACTTTTATAAATCGCAAATTGAATGATATCGTAAAAAATTGTTTTCAACAAGCGCTGATATCCAAAGTCTACATCATTGTTGTAGCTGCTGAATCAGCATTTTATCGAACATTTGGAACACGATGATAAGCAACTCCTGAGTTACTATAAATTTCACCGCCTGCTTGTCAGCATGAGTACTTAATTACCCTCATTTATCTTGGCCACTGATTCCCGATCCTCCCTGCGATCGCTTAACTTCTTATCATTTTAATGTTGTTGTTTTGGTGGGAGTATTATAGGCTATTTTTGTTTTGATGTGTTAAGTATCGTGACTGTTGTTTTCTTCCCTGCTTGGAAGGGTAGGAGGTGGCGAGAGTCCCCAAAAGCCACCCTCCATTACAACTTTCAGCTAACTTTGGAGTACAACTCGCACGGCTGGGAGAATGTTTTTCTCTATGATACTTCCCGAGCTGAAAGCGAATTCCTGTTACTTGAATCTTATCCGGAAAAGCAGGATTTATAGCCGTAAGGTCTTCGTATTTTCCAGGAGAACATAGTGTTCACCCGTAAATCGGTTTTTTCCCTCCCCATCCTTCTTCTTTTTGTCACCAGCTCAGGTCTTGCTAATGTCCACATCGGGAATTCGGTTTCCCTGCAGTTGGGTGACATGACCCTCTCCATGGGCTGCACGGATATCACTGTTGCTCAGGGAGGCGGCCTTGCCCTGGATAGCGGACAGATCATAAACTGTGGAAATCTCACCCTTGATTCCGGCGCCATGCTCAACGACGGAACCGGGTATCTCAGCATGAACGGAAACTGGACCAACAACTCGATCTTCATGAGAAACCTTTCCCTCAACACTATCCGCTTCACCAGTGCCTGCAGCCTTAATAACAACGCCCAGGGCAGTGGTGACACAGATAATGATGGTTTGAACGATAGTGAAGAGGGGATAGATGATACCAATGGCGACGGTTGGCCTGATTTTTTAATTTTTCTAGATAGTGACGGAGACGGCGTTACAGACCGGGATGACAACTGTGCTGCAATTGCTAATCCTGCCCAGAAGAACTATGGCAATGATGAAACCGGTGATCTCTGTGATGCAGACGACGATAATGACGGATTTCCTGATATTCTCGACGCTTTTCCCCTAAATGAAAATGAGTGGAATGACAACGACACTGACGGGATAGGTGATAATTCTGACCCGGATGATGATAATGATTCTATTTTAGATAATAATGATAACTGCCCATTTATCAGTAACCATAACCAAGCCGATAGCAACGGTAACGGTGTTGGAAATGTTTGCGATATGTTCCCTTGGTGGTTATTTCATGAAGCGATTACTTCTGGGAAAAATAAGTGATAAGAAAAAGAACTGGTATTCTGTTCACTTGAGTTACTCAGGTTCAAGGTAGCTTTATAGTTAACGACTTATAGTATGGTACTTAAGAGTGTTCCTTAGCTTTTAGGTGTTTCAAAGACATCACCGGACTGTGGGTCAGGAAAAAGTATCGAGATTATTATAACCAAATCGAGCCTGAGCCAACTTGGTATATGACTCATCTTGACCTGCTACTGTGAATTTACGAGAATCCCTTCCCGGAAAATGGAAGAGGCTGGTATTGGCAATGTTAACCATTTGAGCAAACCTGCATGTTGACCTTATTCCTGTTAAGGTCGTGCTGACCCCCTTCCTCAGAGACTGTTTGCCTTGATCAGAGTGAACCCGTGGATGTACAGGAACAAGGTCAATTTATGGTAATTGCTATTATGGTTGTGATTTGATCTGGCAACCTAAGAACGTTTATCTTCAG
>JAAELC010000285.1 GCA_024227135.1 Gammaproteobacteria bacterium | reverse complement strand
GTACAGCAGGATCCCTGGGAGCCTGTCCGAGAATAGCGATTGTAGCGAGGGCAAGACTGGTTGAGTCAGATTTTTCGATCATTTGAGGCGAATAGTGGTCCAATTTAACGATAATGATCGGGAAATCTGGCCAATCAGGCTGGTCCGCGGTAGATCACTCTATTCTCGGACAGGCTCCTGACTTCACTCATCGGACCTGCCCAGCTCAAAACGTTCACCCATACTGGTGACGACGAGGAAAGATTGTTGATTGCGCTGGATTTCTTCTGCCATGCCCAATAGATCGTAAAAAGCACTACGGCTGATTAGTGCTTCGAGACCTGCGCGTACATGAACATAAGGCCGGGGTTCGCCGGTGTCAGCCTTGAATTCCACCCGGATCGGGTGATGCCGGTCGACAACAACCTGCTCACCGATATTGGTTTCGAAGACGATGGCTGTTCGGTCTTCTGACTCCTCCTCCTGCTCCACCAGCGTGGCGACAAAGGGGGCATCATCAACCTGGATCTGAAGTTTCTCGGTGGGTGTTACCAGGTAATAGTTTTCTCCTTCCCGGCGCAGCACACTGGCAAACAGTTTTGTCAGCGCATCACGCTGAAATTGGCGCCCATCATGGTACCAGCTACCATCGACGGCGATTCGGATGTCGATGCTGCCCTGGTAGCCGGGGTTCCATTCAAGCTTTGCTTTGCTGGCATCATCTGCGGTCTTGATGTCGCGGAGAACCTGATCGAGTCTGGACATACGCATTGAGCCGAAGTAGAAAACCTGCATGATGTTTCCCAGGCATGTCGGTGTCAAGGGATCGTCAATCCGACAACAGCCAAACGGATATTGCCGATGCGATATTGGGGTGCTTCCCCCAGAAACGAAAGACAGCCAATACAAGTATTGCTGATTCGATAGTGGGGTGGCTCCCCCCAGAAACGAATGCAATACGAGTACCAGCCGCACTGCCCGGGTCGAAACCACGACTTAACCTGATTGGTTTGCTGATGTCCAACGCGATCATACCGGGCAAGGGTACCTTAGTTAGATCAAGGCGTTCATGCCTGATGCTGTTCCATCGATTTTCTACAGCGACAGCGAGTATCACTTCTTCTGTATGGAGATGCTGGAGAATGGATTCCTGAACTGGAAAGAGCAGCTGCTGCAAAGAAACTATACATCGGCCTATGCTGAAGCAGCCGGCAGGCTGCTGGCTGCCATCCACCAAAGGTCGGTCGGTGACGAGGAGGCGGCAAGAGATTTTGACACCCTTGAGAACTTCAGACAATTACGCATCGAGCCTTATTTGCTGGCTTGCGGGTCAAAACATCCGGAATTGGAGCCATACTTCATAGAGGAAACCGAACGCTTGAGCGGCGTTGCAACCTGTCTGGTACATGGAGACTTCAGTCCAAAGAATATCCTGGTTTCGTCTGAACGACTGGTGGTGCTGGATTGCGAGGTGGCCTGGTATGGTGATCCGCTGTTTGATGTTGCCTTTTTACTCAACCATTTCATCCTGAAAGCCCTGCACCTCTCATCAGACAGGAAGCAGATTATGTATCTTGCAGATTGCATATGGGATAGTTATCAGAAGGACGCCGGCGACATTATATACTCCGAATTCGAAACACAACTCGTACATCTGTTGAAAATGCTGATGCTGGCGCGGGTAGATGGGAAATCACCTGTAGAATATCTCCACGAGCAGTACAGGGAATTGGTGCGGGTATTCATAAGAAAAGCTTTGCCGGACGGCATGGATACAGAGGAAAGTCAGTTTACAAAGCAATTGACAATGTCAGGAAGGTGATAAGACCAGTGCTGAAAGGTTTATCGGTATTCGAGTTGGAGAAGATCGATCAAAGGATGATTGATCTGGACGGGACATCCAATAAGTCCAGACTGGGAGCAAAGGCCATTCAGCTGACACAGCAGGCTGGATGGTTGCCTGTGATGTCAGCTCGTTCAGGGGAAACAGAAGATGCCTTTATCTCTCATTTAGCGGTAGTTGCCGGTCAGTATTCACCCTGTCGCAGTCAAGTCGATGGAATACTCTGATGACACCCTCTCCTGAAGAGCGGGGGTGTTCACAGGACGGCAGTGAATTGTCCGGGCGGGAGTCTATCTATCAGGAAAGGTATCTACTCACCCCCCATGGGCAATTTGCTCCGGAAGACGTCATAAAAACCTCCCTGCAGGCCTGGCTTTGGCATCCCTGCCAAAGACATTTCCTCCACAGACCACCCATGGGGGTATTCTCCGGGGGGGTGAGCAGTTACCCGGAAAGTGCTTTGGCGTGATAGGCCAGGTGTTCCCCGATGAAAGTGGCAATAAAGTGATAGCTGTGATCGTAGCCTTCATGCATTCGTAATGTCAGGGGAAAATTTCTTTCCTGGCATACTGCCTGCAGATTTTGAGGATAAAGTTGATCCGCCAGAAACTCATCACTGGTGCCCTGATCAATAAACAAGGGTATGGTTTCGGCGTCTGCCCTGATCAATTCGGTGGCATCGTAGATTTTCCAGGTATCAGGATCTTCGCCCAGATAAGCACCAAAACACCCTTTTCCCCAGGCGCAGACTGTCGGGTTACAGATGGGTGAGAATGCGGAGACAGAACGATAGGCACCTGCTTCTCTAAGGGCACAGACCAATGCGCCATGCCCCCCCATGGAGTGGCCGGTGATTGACTTGCAACCCGGGATCAGCGGCAGTTCGGACTCGATCAATGCAGGTAGTTCTCTGGTGATATAGTCGTACATCCGATAGTGTGGTGCCCAGGGTGTCTGTGTCGCATTGATATAGAAACCGGCGCCTTTTCCCAGGTCATAGCGATCCGGAGCATCCGCAATGTTCTCTCCCCGGGGACTGGTATCCGGCATGATTAGGGCAATTCCAAGCTCAGAAGCATAACGTTGAGCCCCAGCCTTGGTTCGTACGTTGTCATCGGTACAGGTAAGTCCGGAGAGCCAGTAAACCGCAGGTACTCTTCCGGTCTCTGCACCGGGGGGTAGATAGACCGAGAAAGTCATGAGACAACCACAGGCATCGGACTGGTGCTGATAGCGGTTCAGCCAGCCACCAGATTCTTTGATACTTTCAATCTGTTTCATATCCGGATATCTCAAAAAATGATGACGGAGCGAATGCTTTCACCACTGTGCATCAGATCGAATGCCCGGTTGATATCCTCCAGGGGCATGGTATGAGTCACCATGGAATCCAGTTCTATCTCGCCACTCATGTAACGATCCACGTATCCCGGTAATTCGGTACGGCCCTTTACCCCACCAAAGGCTGTACCTTTCCAGGTGCGACCGGTAACCAATTGAAACGGGCGGGTGCTGATCTCCTGTCCGGCACCGGCTACACCGATGATGGTCGAAACCCCCCATCCCATGTGGCAACACTCCAGGGCTTCACGCATGACATGAATATTTCCGATGCACTCAAAGGAAAAGTCGACTCCACCCTTGGTCATCTCTACGACCGCTTCGGCAACACCGCCACTGAGTTCTCCGGGGTTGACGAAATCGGTAGCTCCCAATTCCCTGGCTATTTTCCACTTATCCGGATTGATATCGATGGCGATGATGCGCGATGCTTTGGCCATTACTGCGCCCTGTATACAGGAGAGCCCGATGCCGCCCAGTCCGAATACGGCCACAGTGGAGCCAGGTTCCACCTTTGCGGTGTTGAGCACAGCACCGATTCCTGTGGTGACGCCACAACCAAGCAGACAGACCTTGTCGAGGGGAGCCTCCCTGTTTACTTTTGCCAGGGCAATTTCCGGTACTACGGTATACTCGGAAAAAGTAGAGCATCCCATGTAGTGGTAAATTGGTTTTCCATTGATGGAGAATCGGCGTGTGCGATCAGGCATGAATCCGGTCCAGACCGTTTCTGCAATGGATTGACAGAGATTGGTCTTTTTTGAATGACAGTATTCGCATTCGCCGCACTCCGGGATATAGAGTGGTATCACATGGTCCCCTGGTTTAAGCGCCTTTACACCGGGACCACACTCCACCACTTCACATCCACCCTCATGTCCAAGCACGCAGGGGAAGGCGCCTTCGGGATCATCGCCGGATAGTGTAAAAGCATCCGTGTGACACACACCGGAAGCAATCACTTTCAACAGCACTTCTCCTTGTTTCGGGCCTTCCACATCAATGGTCTCTATCACCAGGGGTCTTTTGGGTTCCCAGGCTACGGCGGCTCTTGCTTTCATATATTTTTCTCCTTGAATAGGGGTAGTATCAGATTACAGGTATTCTGAAAATATTGGCTTAAGGTATCTACTCACACCGTATGGGTGATCTGATCCGGAAGAGGTCGTAAATATCTCCCTGTAGACTTGGCTTTGGCATTCCTGCCAGAGACACTTCCTCCACAGACCATCCATGCTGGGTAATCTCTGGGGGTGAGTCCTTCCCACCAGGGAAGCCTCGATCTTTGAGATCTCGGATCATCTGCAACGTCTCGTCGCTGTCCCACTGATGTATTCCGACAATACGAGAGATGATCCTTCCTTGTGGACTGACCACGAAAGTGGTCGGTAAACCGGTGACACCCCAACGCTGACTGCTTGTACCGCGGGTATCCAGCAGTATCAGAAAATCCATAGGGTAGTCTCTACGGAAGGTGGCAACCGCCTCCCGGTCTTCGCTCACATTGATGGCCATCATGGTGACTGCTTCGTCTTTCAAGCTGGCCCAGGCCCGGTTCATCGAAGGCAGCTCTTCCCGACAAGGCTCGCACCAGGTTGCCCAGAAGTTGATGATCGATACCTTCCCCCGGGTGTCCGAGAGTCGATGAACCTTACCTTCCAGGTCTCTGAGTTCAAACGGAGGGGCGAGGGTATGCCCGGGATCAGACTCCGGGCCTGCACTGGCCGGACCGGAATAGCAGCAGGTACAGATTACGATGAAATATAACGCCCGAATTTCCATCAGTCCCGACACTGTTCGTTGTTCTGACAGAGGCGTCCCGATTGTCTCATGCTCACAGATTTTCCGCCAGCAGATGCCTCACCACATCCACCACGTGCTCGGGTGGAAGGCCGTAAGGAACGATTGTCGACAGTTTTCCTGTCCGGTCTATGAGGTAAAGGTTGGAGGGATGATTCATGGAATAGCTTCCCCCCGGGACAGGGAGTTTCCTGAACTTTACCCGGTATTTCTGTGTCACCCGATCAATCTGCGCCGGTGAGCCGGTGAGCCCGATAAGCCTCCTGTTAAAGTAATCGGTGTAATCCTTGAGCACCTCAGGGGTGTCACGGTCCGGGTCTACTGTGACGAACACACCTTGTACGGACTCCCCATCAAGTGTATCCAGCACCCTGGACAGGTTAGTCAGTTCTGTGGGGCAGATATCCGGGCAGAAAGTGTAACCAAAAAAAAGTAAGACCACTTTACCTTTCAGCTGGTCGAGTTGAAACCGTTGGCCGTCCTGGTCGGTCAATGCGAAGTTGCCACTCATGGCCTCTACCGCCCATATGGAATGGCTACCCAGACACAGCCAGGAAGACAGGATCAAACAGCGGCCGCTTCGGGAGAGTGCCACTTACTTGACCTCAACGTCGGTGCCTGACACCCAGGTGGGGTCACCTTTCCCAATATCACCCACGGGTGCCGCAAAGGCATCGGCAACCAGTGTGTCCACATTACTGCCGGTCAGGGACCCCATAAATAACACCAGATCCACTTTCTCCTGCTCGCTCAGATTCAGGGGGCGGATCCGCGGGTCGAGTAAATCGTTGGGAACACCGCCCGCATCGTAAAAATCAATCACTTCCTTCAAGCTACCCAGCGAGCCGTCATGCATATAGGGTGCAGTCAATACAATATTTCTCAAGCTGGGTGTCTTATATTTCCAACGGTCATGGGGACTCTGGGTGACTTCGTAGCGCCCGACGTCTGCGGGTGGTTTTTCACCGACTTGATCTATGACAGCGCGGTCCACCTCAATGAATACACCCGGTGCGATGATTATCTTCTCTTTCTCCGGATGGATACCCATCGATGAACGGTATCCCATTCCCGTGTTATGGAGGCGGTTGTCCGTGAACAATGCATACCTTTTTTCGATGGTGTGGCATGCCACACATCCTCCCTTACCGGCAAATACCCTGAATCCCCGTTGTGCACCGGGGCTGAGAGCATTTGGATCGTTGCCGTAGTACCAGCGGTCGAAAGCAGAGGAACCTGATACTAGCGTGCGTTGGTAACTGGCCAGCGCCATACCCAGTGTCATCATGGAGGCATCCTTCCCATCGAACGCGGCTTCGAACAGACCCTGGTACTCCTGGATTTGGCGTATTTTATTCAGAACATATCCAATGGACGGATTTCCCATCTCGTTGGAGGCCAGCAGTGGCCCCCAGGCCTGCTGCTCCAGGGAGTCCTCACGGCCGTCATGGAAGAGCAGGGTGGCATAGGCGGAATTATAGATCGTCGGGGTGTTGCGCCTGACGCTGCGCCCTTCGATGCCGACTGCCGTGGCAAGTTCGTTGCTGGTGAACCCCTGATCGGGGATGTGGCACATGGCACAGGAAAAGGTGTCGTTCAGCGACAGGCGACGATCGTAGAACAGCTTTCTGCCCAGTGCTATTTTTTCCCGGGAGAGGGGGTTGTCGAGCGGGGTGGGTATTGCCGGTAATCCCAAAGGCGGTTCTGTACCGAAACGGATCAGATCAGCTTCCTTTCCCTGTCGTAGTTCCAGTGCCAGGGAACGGGTCCGGTAAGATGTCTGTTCGTAGCCTCTTTTGTCGTCTCCTGGGTTGGATAGCCGGGAAACCTGTAATGGCTGACTGCCACTTCTATTCCATGTATCGGTCTGATCTTCCTGCTTCAACAGTGTTCGTACATCCGCAAGCAGCAGATCGTGGTGAAGAAAATCTGCACTGTAAATATTGCGTATGCGCTTGTCCGGGTCGATGAGAAAGATCCGCAGAACATGAGAGTAACCGGCGGAGTTGCTGCCATCGTCTTTCAATTCCCGTTGCACCTGCTGATTGTAGGCTCTCAGTATCGGATCCAGTGTTTTTTCTGACGACGTAGTGAGAAACTGCCACTCTCCTGCGTTGCCGGCATAACGGAAATTGTTGCCGTAGAGCTGCAGCATCTCCGGTGTGTCCACCAGGGGATCGAAGCTCAGACTGATCAGTTTGAGACGCCGCGCCAGTATCTTGTCCCGTTTCATTTCCGACTTGATCTTATAGAAAACATGGGCGGTGAGAGGGCAGCCATTCACATCACTGCAGGTACTGTAGATAAACGCCAGCAGCACGTACTGGCTGCCGAACTGCTGGTGAAGGCGTTGGGTGTGCCCGCTGGTATCCAGTACTTCGCCGTCGGCCGCGGTCCCCAGGGGCGGTAACTGGTAACTGCCTGCTTCCGGCAACGTATAGTTCAGTTCACCATATCCTGGTGCGACCGGCAGGCTTTGCGCGCCTGACTGGCTGGCCCCCCCGGAGAAGATCAGGACGGAGGTGAGCGAGTAACGAAAAAATCTTGCGAGCATGGTGAGGGCCTGAGTAACGAAGGTTCTGTTTCGCCGGCGATGTCGAAGACCGGAGCCAGTAAAGCGATCGGGATGAAACCTCATTCCCGGTCGCTTCCCGCTATTGAGCATACAATCAGTGTAGCCACACACGCCCTATGGGAAGGCAGTTTCGGAAGACGCCGTCAATACCTCCATGCAGGCTTGGCTTTGGCGTCCCTGCCAAAGCCACTTCCTCCGCAGACCACCCATGGGGGTAACCTCTGGGGGCTGAGCAGTTACCAATCAGTTTTCGGACTCCAACTGTGCCAGCGAGATGGTTTTCTCCCGGGGATCGACAGCACTATAGAGCGAGTAGGCACCAAACCGCATCTGATGTGCACGGCCAAGTTTCTGCTCGGTGAAGTCGATGGCAAACTTTTCGACCAGCTGTTTCCCATCCCAGACGTAGCTCTTGAAATACTGCTCGTTGTCTACCCCCTTCTTGTCCCAGTTGGCCAGCAGCGAGGAGGTGTAGTAGATCCTGGTACTGTCCCAGCTCGATGAAGCCATATTGACCTGACGACCGATCACTTTTTCGTATATCTGTTTCGGGTTGTGGGGATCTGTCATGTCAAACAGACGGGTCTTTCCGTCCATGAAAGTGTTGACCCAGAGCCTGCTGTCGTCGGAACTGATGGATATATCTACCGGCAACGGTATCTTGGATGGGTCCCCCACGTCGGCTACCGCTTTGGCCCGCCATGTGCCGGTTTCATCTTCGTAGATCAACCAGATCTTGGAAGTCAGCGCGGTTGTCGTGACACACCAGTTGTGATTGGGTTGCCACGCACAACGAATTTCCAGGGGGGCGCCGGGTACATCGAAAACTTTCTTCGGTTTTTTACTGTGGAGATTCCACAACACGACGGTGTTGCCAAAACGTTTCATGGCTTCCTTGTCCTGCAGCATTTTCCCAAAATCCATCATGTAGTTGGACCAGCCGGTAAATGACGAAGTCAACATGATGTTCCTGCGGGGAAGGACGCGTATGTCGTAATTATAGCCATCGGAGAACTGGCCGGTTTTCTCGGCTCCCTGCAGATTCTGGTCGGTTGGCATCCAGTGTGTGGCAACATGTTCACCTTCGTTGGTGTACTCCACCAGGGCGGTACGGCCACCGTGATCCTTGTTATTGGACAACCCGGTAATCATGATTCTTCCAGGTAGTGCATAGGTAGTGTGCGGGCCCACCACACCTCCGCTTTTCTCCACAAAATCTGTTATGACCTTGTGTAGTCTCGGCTTTGCAGGGTCGGTGGAAACATCGAAAATAAACAGTTTGCTGGTATCAAGGCCTCCGGCCCAAAGATATTTTCTGTCATCGGTGAAACCGGAATGGTGGGCTTCATTGCGACCCCCTACCGAGAGACTCTGAATCACCTTGCCGTAGTGCTTTGACCTGGGATTGACATCGATGGTGACCAGTTTGTCCTGGCCATCACCCACTCCCTCTACGCCAAGCGTCCAGACGTAAACAAAATCCTCCTGGCCGGTGATTTTTGCCATGTAAGGCGATTGGCAGGTTTCATCGGTATAAACCGGTGTGGCCACTCCGGAAAGCAATATACCCGAGGTGATAGCGGTAGCCAGGGCGAGGGCAGGCCTTTTCAGTTGCGACATCTTCTTCTCCTCATCGTAATGGTGTTCTGTATGGGTGAAAAGTAGAATGAATATTCGTTTTTACTTAAAATAGAACGAAGGTTCATTCCTGTCAATGTTTCTTGGTATCATGGGTTCAGCGACGAAGACCAGATATCCCTCAGTCAACAAACCAGGAAGCTGAGATGTCTTACCTGAAAAAAGATACCCCCATACCCGAGCCGATGGATTGCCGTATATTGACCGCGGCACTGAATCTGTTTGTAGAACATGGGTTTCACAGCGTTTCGGTACACGATGTACAGAAAGACGCCAATGTCAGTATCGGCTCTATCTACAAACATTTCGGTGGCAAGGAAGGTATCGCTAAAGCACTTTATTACCATCTGCTGAATGAGTTCGAGGAGATGGTCAATGACGTGACGGAAGAGGATCTGACCAGTCGGGAGCGATGCAACAAAATCATCGCCCTGCTGTTTTCGTACACCGAATCAAGGCGCAACATCGTTTCCTATATGTTGTATGCCAAGCACAGGGAATTTCTTCCTGACGAGCCACCGATCTGCAGTTCCGCACCATTCATAGCCATGAGAAATATTGTGCAGCAGGGTATCGACAGTGGGGAGATTCGTTCCGGGGACCCATGGGTTATCGCTGCATCGGTATTCGGAGGTGCCATCAGGATGATCCACCTTCGACTCGATGGAGTTATCAAAGAGCCTTTGACTGAATTCTACGATGAGGTAGTTGATTGTATGTGGCAGGGGATGACACCCGCAGCGGCACCCGGGAGGGAGAAGAGGAGAGCGGCCCGTTGAGATACCCGCGTTCGGATGTAACACCGGGGTTACCACTGATTCGTTCATGGCAACCCGGGGTCAAAGGTTCTTGATCGGGTACCCCTCTGATAGAGACACCCGGGTGCTCAGCAATTGTCCCGGCTGACTGACAAGCTCGGGGTTTTTGAGAATTACACCATTGGGGAGCGGGGCGTTCTCCCCGGTCCAGGCTATGACAGCACCGATAGTGCCGATCGGGTACGGTTGGCACTATCGGGCTTATCCAAACAACCCATCGGGTATCCATTCACCCCCCATGGGCGATCTGTTCCGGAAGACGTCGTCAATACCTCCCTGCAGACTTGGTTTTGGCATCCCTGCCAAAGACACTTCCTCCTCAGACCACCCATGGGGGGGTAGTCCCTGGGCGTACCCCATCGGACTATCGCTGTTCGCTTTTAAGTCCTTTGTACAGCGCAATACACATAAACAACAGGATCACTGCAAACGGCAGGCCTGTCGCAACAGATGCGGCCTGCAGGGCTGTCAGCCCGCCACTCCAGAGCAGCACGATGGCAATGGCACCCTCGAGCAGGCACCAGAGCACACGCTGGGCAACGGGTGCATCGATTTTCCCCCCCGCTGTGATGGTATCTATCACCAGCGATCCGGAATCCGATGAAGTGACAAAGAAAGTGATCACCAGGACGATGCCGATAAAGGACAGCAGTCCGGCCATCGGAAAACCACCATCGAACATGGTAAACATGGCCTGCTCGTAGGCGCTGTTAACCTGCTCGGCGAGTTGACTGTTGAACACCGTGGTGGTCGCCCCGGGGTCGTCTGCAGTTGGTGCAGCCACGGTTACAATGGCATTTTCCAGGCTACCCGCTTGATCGATGACCTGGTCGATGGCAGATCCTCCGAACGCGGACATCCAAAGGATTGATACAATGGTGGGAACGATCAATACACAGGTAACGAATTCCCTGACCGTGCGACCCTTGGAGACCCGGGCAATGAACATTCCCACGAAGGGGGACCAGGCGATCCACCAGGCCCAGTAGAATGTTGTCCAGTCGTGGAGAAACCCGGAGTCTTCCCGGCCGATCCAGTTGCTCAGGGGTACGATGTTCTGCAGGTATGATGAGGTGTTGGTAAAGAAACCAGTGATGATTTCGATGGTCGGCCCAAGGACAATTACCGCGATCATGAGTAATATCGCCAGCGATATATTGAACTCACTGAGCCGCTTGACACCTTTATCCAGACCGGCGACTACCGAGGTAAGCGCAGCAGCCGTAATTATGACGATCAGAATGGTTTGCACACTCGCGCCAACTTCAATGTCGAACAGGTAGTTAAGGCCGGCATTGGCTTGCTGTGCTCCCAGGCCCAGTGAGGTGGCAAGGCCGAAAATCGTGGCGAATACAGCCAGTGTATCGATGACGTGTCCGACCCACCCCCAGACGGCTTCGCCGAATATAGGATAGAAGGCGGAGCGGATGGTCAGTGGCAGTCCGCGGTTATAGGTGAAAAAAGCCAGGGCCAGGCCCACGACTGCATAGATTGCCCAGGGATGCAGTCCCCAGTGAAATATGGTGGTCGCAAAGGCCATTTCCTTGCTTTCACTGACCCCGAGTGGTGCATATCCCCAAACGCCGGAAGCATAGACAACCGGCTCTGCCACGCTCCAGAACATCAGTCCGATGCCCATTCCCGCTGCAAACAGCATGGCAAACCAGGAGAGCGTACTGTATTCCGGTTTAGCGTCATTCCCTCCCAATTTGATTTTGCCCAAAGGTGTCACCACCAGGAACAGACAGAAAAAAATGAAAAGATTGGCGGCAATCAGAAAGAACCAGTCGAATGTGGAGGTGATGCTTTTTCTGAGATCACCGAAGAACGTAGCCGCCGATTCACCCGCAACCACCGAGCCTATTAAGAAGGCCAGAATGACGATGACGGAAAACACAAAAACGGGATTGTGAATATCCAAACCCATGACCAGAATATTGTCCTGGCCTATTTCATAATCAGAGTCCTGTTCGTTGTTTGGTGGATCCTTTCTGCTCATAGTTGCCTCCTCAGGCGGCTGCACGGGATTGTTATTCTGGTTTTTCGTTAGGGGTTGCTAGAGAATCTACCCCGGTGTTGCTTGTTTTCCTGGCCAGCTGGTTCAACGCAGCTGTCTGCTTCGGTCTGGGCGCTGTTGTGACAAACCAGCTCCAGGTGAATTGTTCGGCATTGCGGCAAAGGTCACTTGGCAAGGCTTGATCCCTTCCCGTCTGATATCTGGATAAAAACACAGTTACGATATTCGGGTATCGATCGATTGTCGGGGCACCGAAGCAGAACCCCCGAATAGAATTATCAAAAATGTGCAATAAGTATTTTCTTGGGAACGGCGCTATCGGGCTTCCGCATCTCGGTAGTGACCAGTTTACACCTATACAAACTTTTCCCAGACAGCTGCTCCGCATACACCCCCTGCGGGTCGAGTACTGCAATGCTGTTGTTTAGAGAGTGCTTGATCTGACTGTCCTTTTTATGGCCTGGAGCAATTAGATTATAGTAAATTTATCCGGCATCCTCTGTGGCGAGTGGGTTTTCCAGGAACAACCCTAAAAAAGTAGTTATGCAATTCAGCAAATACTCTTACTGTATTCCGGGTTGTGACACTCGGAACCCATTGTGAAGGCTGTCGCTATCAGTGTTGAATGATTCCGGTTACTGCGAAAGAGACTTCAATCTGCCCCTTTTTTTATACTCCTCAGGTCGGATACTCCGGTTCAAAATGCCGAGTGCTCGAATGTCTCTTCCGAAAGGGACAGGGCGCAACAGCGTATGAGTTTGATGGCAATTATGGCGGATTGCACTCCCATTGACCAGCGAAGTCTGGATAACTACTCTGTGCCTGGAGAACTAAAACGGACAGGCTGTTGTTTGAAATCTGGCCATCGGTACTCCGTTCAAAACCACGTTGGTCATGTACTGGCATTTCAGATATGTCGGGGAGGATGTCGCTATTAGACACTCTTGAGTCGCCTCACCGATGTTTTCCCTTTTCACCTTGAGACACTATTTTCAGATGTTGTCGCGATATGTCGACCTGCATCGAGGAGTAATTGATTCATGGCTGCATCTCAGCACAGTCAACCCAAAGAAGATATCGATATAGCGCGAGAAGCACAGATACGACCGATTGAAGAGATCGCAGCAAAACTCGGTATCCCGGGAGAATTCCTGTTTCCCCACGGTCATCACAAGGCGAAAATTTCGCTGGACTATATAGAATCTCTGAAGGATCGCCCGGACGGCAAGCTCATACTGGTTGCCGGAATGACCCCGACCAAAGCGGGAGAGGGAAAAACAACCACGTCCGTGGGGCTGAGTGATGCGCTGTCGAAGATTGGCAAGAAGACCACGGTATGCCTGCGTGAGCCCTCTCTCGGCCCTTGTTTCGGTATGAAAGGTGGTGCGGCGGGTGGAGGTTACGCCCAGGTACTGCCGATGGAGGATATCAACCTACATTTTACGGGAGATTTTCATGCCATCAGTGCTGCCCATAATCTGCTGGCTGCGATGACCGATAACCATATCTACTGGGGTAATGAGTTGGAACTGGATTTGCGTCGTGTCAGCTGGCGCAGGGTTGTAGACATGAATGATCGGGCATTACGGGAGATCACAAACGGTCTTGGGCCCATCACCAATGGCTTTCCACGAACCGATGGTTTCGATATTACGGTGGCATCGGAGGTCATGGCGATTTTCTGTCTGGCCACCGATATCGATGATCTGCAGGAACGCCTGGGGAACATTATTATCGCTCATCGTCGTGACAAAACGCCGGTTTATGCCCGTGATATCAAGGCCCAGGGAGCCATGACCGTGCTGTTGAAGGATGCCATCCAGCCCAATCTGGTGCAGACCATGGAAGGCACTCCGGCGCTGATTCATGGTGGTCCCTTCGCCAATATAGCCCATGGTTGTAACTCGGTACTGGCAACTACAACCGCCCTGAAACTATCGGATTATGTGGTTACCGAAGCGGGTTTTGGTGCTGACCTGGGAGCTGAAAAGTTTTTTCACATCAAGATGCGCAAGTCGGGTTTGAAACCGGACGCTGCAGTTATTGTGTGTACTGTACGAGCACTTAAAATGCATGGTGGTTGCAGCGAACAACAGTTAAAGCAGGAAAACATCAGTGCCATGGTAAAGGGGTTCGACAACCTGGCGCGGCACGTGGAAAACACCCGCAAGTTTGGAGTGCCCGTCGTTGTAGCCATCAATCGTTTCAGTTCGGACACCAAGTCAGAGCTGAATCTGTTACGTCAACTCTGCGCTGAAATCGAAGTCAGTGCTGTCGTCTGCGATCACTGGGCCAAAGGCGGGAAGGGTACGGTTGATCTTGCGAAACAGGTTATCAAGATGATCGACAATGAGCCGGCGGATTTTCGATTTCTGTACGATGATGATATGCGGCTGTGGGACAAGGTACGAACCATCGCTCAGGAAATATACGGTGCTCAGGGCATTATTGCCGATAAGAAAATCAGAGATCGGTTTGCTGAATTGGACAAGGAAGGTTATGGCCACTTCCCGGTTTGTGTCGCTAAAACACCTTTGTCATTCTCGACTGATCCAGGTTTGCGCGGTGCTCCCAGTGGCCACGTGGTACCGATACGCGATATTCGGCTTTCGGCCGGTGCGGGATTCGTGGTGGTGATCTGCGGCGACATCATGACGATGCCCGGTCTGCCCAGAGTACCCACTGCAGAACACATTCATATCAATGAGGCAGGCTATGTCGAGGGCTTGTTCTGATGGCCCGGTATTCGTCCAGGTTTGAGATTCCAGGTAACTGCTCACCCCCCAGAGATTACCCCCCCATGGGTGGTCTGTGGAGGAAGTGTCATTGGCAGGGATGCCAAAGCCAAGTCTACAGGGAGGTATTGACGATGTCTTCCGGAACAGGTCACCCATGGGGAGCGAGTAGATACGATTCCAGAAATATACCAAGGGCTGCGGAAACAATCATGGAATCCATTGGGTCTTTCTCCTGACTGACGAATCTATGACATGATGACAAAGTACTCCTTTTTTAATCTGGTACGAAATGCCCTCGGGCATCATGAGGGCTGGGCCCCTGCGTGGCGCAGTCCAGAACCCGGGAAACAGTATGATGTGGTTATCATCGGAGGAGGGGGGCACGGTCTGGCCACTGCCTACTACCTGGCGAAAGAGCACGGTATAACCAATGTGGCGGTCCTGGAGAAAGGTTGGATTGGTGGAGGGAATACCGGCCGGAATACAACGATCGTTCGTTCCAACTACCTGTGGGATGAAGCTGCCCACCTTTACGAAGCATCGATGAAGCTATGGGAAGGCTTGAGTCAGGATTTGAATTTCAACCTGATGTTCAGCCAGCGGGGTGTCTACAACCTGGGCCACAATCTCCAGGATATGCGGGATATTCGACGTCGGGTCGATGCCAATCGTCTCAATGGTATCGACGGTGAGGTGGTGGATGGTATCGAACTCAAACGACGCATACCCATTTTGAATACTTCACCCAATAGTCGTTATCCGGTACTCGGTGCCTCATTCCAGGCCAGAGGCGGCACAGCACGACACGATGCTGTTGCCTGGGGGTTTGCCCGGGGTGCCGACAGCTTCGGGGTGGATATTATTCAGCAATGCGAAGTAATTGGAATCCGCCAGGTCAATGGTTGTGTGACGGGTGTTGAAACCAATCGTGGATTTATCGGTGCTGGAAAGGTGGGTATCGTGGTTGCAGGAAACTCCAGCGTACTGGCTGGTCTGGCGGGTTTCCGCCTTCCCATCAGCAGTCATCCTTTACAGGCTCTGGTTTCCGAGCCTCTCAAGCCGGTACTCGATACTGTGGTGATGTCCAATGCTGTGCATGGTTACATCAGTCAGTCCGACAAGGGGGATCTGGTGGTGGGGGCCGGTATCGACAGTTTCAACGGATACGGCCAACGGGGCAGCTTTCCAGTCATTGAAGGGGTCCTGGCTGCAATTAAGGCGCTTTTCCCGGTATTCAGCCGGGTGCGTATGAACCGGCAGTGGGGCGGTATCGTGGATACGACTCCGGATGCCTGTCCCATCATCGGCAGAACGCCAGTCAAAGGGGTCTACATAAATTGTGGATGGGGCACCGGTGGTTTCAAGGCAACACCGGGTTCCGGGTATGTGTTTGCACACACCCTGGCCCAGGAACGTCCCCACAGCCTGAATGAAGCCTTTTCACTGGAACGATTTACCAGTGGCCACCTGATTGATGAACATGGCGCTGCAGGAGTCGCCCACTAGCACTCCGTCAACGGGAGGAGACTATGTTAGAAATACCTTGTCCCTGGTGTGGTCTGCGGTGCGAAAGTGAATTCTCCTATGGAGGAGAGGCGCATATCGTGAGGCCGGAAAACCCCGAAGCGCTCAATGATGAGGCCTGGGCAGACTACCTGTTCATGCGAAAAAATCCTCGTGGACCCCACCTGGAGCAGTGGCACCATGTGTACGGCTGCAGACGCTGGTTCAATGTGAAGCGGGATACCCTCAGTTACAGAATCGAATGCTCCTACAGGGTGGGTGAGCAACCGCCTGAAGGTGAAATCTGATGCCGGCGGGCAGACTCAAGACCAACGAGACCGAGGGAAGAATTACACTCTCTCGTCCCATCACGTTTTCGTTCAACGGAAAAACGCTTCAGGGATACCAGGGGGATACACTGGCCTCTGCACTGTTGGCCAATGGCATCCATCTGGTCGGGCGCAGTTGGAAATACCATCGTCCCCGGGGCATTCTGGGCAGCGGTACCGAAGAACCCAATGCTGTCGTACAGTTGGGTATCGGTGCCCGCACTGTGCCCAATGTTCTTGCAACACAGTTGGAGATTTATGAGGGACTTGAGGCAAGCAGTGTTAATTGCTGGCCCAGTCTCGAACATGACCTGTTATCGGTCAATGGATGGTTCAGCCGCTTGATGCCTGCCGGTTTCTACTACAAGACATTCATGTGGCCGAAATCCATGTGGATGAAGTATGAGCAGGCCATTCGCAGGGCATCCGGTCTGGGTGTGTCCCCGAATCTGCCGGACCCTGATCGCTATGAAAAGACTTATGCTCACTGCGATGTGCTGGTCGTGGGTGCGGGTCCTGCCGGCCTGATGGCCGCATTGGCGGCAGGCCGCACCGGAGCCCGGGTAATACTGGCTGACGAGCAGAGTGAACCAGGTGGCAGCCTGCTTTACAGCCGGGAAACCATCGAGGGTCTTCCCGCCATGAAATGGGTTGCCGGGGTATGGCAGGAGCTGGAATCCATGGAAGA
Organism: Gammaproteobacteria bacterium; assembly: GCA_024227135.1. Classification (GTDB taxonomy): domain Bacteria; phylum Pseudomonadota; class Gammaproteobacteria; order Chromatiales; family Chromatiaceae; genus JAHEHQ01. Next base: position 15,513 of record JAAELC010000285.1, on the reverse strand, counting down.
GATGAAACTGCTGCGCCGCAGTACCGTATTCGGTTATCACGACCAGAACTTTCTGACGATCGCCGAACGGCTGAACGACCATCTGCCCCGGTGGGAATGCCGGGGTGCCAGGGAACGTCTCTGGAAGGTGCGGGCGAGGCAGGTGGTACTGGCATCCGGTGCGTTGGAGCGTCCTCTGGTGTTTGGTAACAACGACCGTCCCGGAGTGATGCTGGCATCAGCAGTCAGCTGTTATATCAATCGGTTCGCGGTTGCTCCCGGGAGTCGCTGTCTGGTGTTTACCAATAATGACAGCGCCTATGGGGCGGCACTGGACATGGTGGATGCAGGTATCCAGGTTCAGGCCGTGGTGGATTGCAGGCCGCGTCCCCGGGGGGTCTTGCCCGAACGGCTGCGCCAACGAGGTGTGGAAATCATTGCCGGCAGTGTGGTGGTGAATGTCAAAGGGACTCATCGCGTGAAGGCTGCGCAGGTGATGCAACTTCCAGCGCAGAACGGGATATTGAAAGGCGAAAAGCGTTTGATCCATTGTGATCTGCTGGCCATGTCCGGTGGCTGGAGTCCGGTCGTTCATTTAAGTTCCCAGTCCGGTGCCAGAGCACGATGGGATGATGCCCGGGCCTGTTTTCTGCCAGGTATGCCGGTGCAGCAAGAGCGCTCAGCAGGTGCCGCGAACGGCAGTTTCAGTCTGAATGCCTGTCTATCCGAAGGGTCGTTCGCCGGCAGGGAAGCGGCCCGTCTCGCTGGCTGGGAATGGGACAACCAGCCCGATCCACCCTCCAGCTCCATGCAGCTAGAAGAGCCAGTTCAACCTCTGTGGCTGGTACCTTCGGAGTACGCTCCGGGACGGGGCCCGAAACAGTTCGTAGACATGCAGAACGATGTGGGGGCAGCGGATATCATACTGGCGGCACGAGAAGGTTATCATTCGATTGAGCATGTAAAACGTTACACGGCGCTGGGTTTCGGTACAGACCAGGGAAAGGTTGGGAATATCAATGGGATGGCCATTCTTGCCCAGAGTCTGGGGGCAACTATCGCCGATACCGGTACGACCACGTTCCGGCCCAATTACACACCGGTCACTTTCGGGGCTATAGCTGGCCAGGAAGTCGGGGAAAAACTCTTTGAACCGGTGCGCAAGACAGCGCTGCACGAATGGCATCAGGCTCGGGGTGCAGCCTTTGAAAACGTGGGTCAGTGGAAACGTCCCTGGTACTATCCGAAGTCAGGTGAGTCCATGCAGGAGGCGGTAAACCGGGAATGCCTTGCAACTCGTGAAAGTGTGGGGATCATCGATGTATCCACTCTGGGTAAAATCGTGATCACAGGCAAAGACTCGGGGGAATTCCTGAATCGGATCTACACCAATGCCTGGAAAAAACTGGCCATCGACAAGGCACGTTACGGGCTCATGCTGGGTGAAGACGGTATGGTGATGGATGACGGTGTGACCATTCGCTTGAGTGAAAACCGGTATTACATGCACACGACCACTGGTGGTGCTGCCGGCGTGTATAGCTGGATGGAGCGTTGGTTGCAGACCGAGTGGCCGGACTTGCAGGTTTTTCTGATTTCTGTCACCGATCATTGGGCTACCGCCGCAGTGGTGGGGCCCAACAGTCGCAGGGTGATGATGGGAGCTTGCCAGGGTATTGACTTTTCTGCCCAGTCATTTCCTTTCATGTCCTCCCGTGAAGGTACTGTGGGGAGTATTCCGGCCCGGATAAACCGTATCAGTTTTTCCGGTGAGCTGGCCTACGAAGTGAACGTACCTGCCAATCTTGGAAAACCTATGTGGGAAGTATTGATGGCAGTGGGTGAGGAGTTTGGAATCACCCCATATGGTACTGAAACCATGCATGTACTGCGTGCAGAAAAAGGATACATCATCGTGGGACAGGATACCGACGGGTCTGTGACTCCTGATGACCTGGGCATGGGTTGGGCGCTGTCGAAGACCAAAGACTTTCTTGGCAAGCGATCCCTGGCCCGGGAAGACTGTATGCGCGAAGACCGCAAACAGCTGGTGGGACTGTTGACAATCAACAGGACAGAGGTCCTGCCGGAAGGGGGGCAGATTGTGGAGGATCCTGATGCTGCAATCCCGGTACCGATGATCGGTCATGTTACCTCCAGCTATTACAGCGCCTGTCTCGGCCACTCAATTGCTCTGGCGCTGGTGCAAGGGGGGCGTTCCCGAATCGGTGAGATCGTGCATATTCCTCTTGCTGAGGGGAGGGTGATTCCAGCCAGAATCAGTGACCCGGTTTTTTATGATCCCGACGGAGAACGCCAGAATGTCTGATACGGATCAGGCTGAAAGCCCGTTGACGGGGATTGACTGGAGCATTTTCAATAACGCATCCGGGGTCAATCTTCAGGAACTGCCCTTTCAAGGTCATTTGAACCTGCGAGGACGCCCCGATGAATCCCGGTTTACAAATGCTGTGATCGAGGTGTTGGGGTTTGCGCCGCCCCTCAGACCCAACACATACAAGGTTGTGGATTCACTGAAAATGTACTGGTTGGGACCGGATGAATGGTTGATCATCACGCCAATGGAACGGCAGGCCGACCTGGAAGCAGAATTTGACAAGGCGCTGCAGGGCCTTTTCTCCTCGGTCATTGATATAAGCAGCGGACAGACGATAATCAGCATTACCGGTCCCGATGCAGGAACACTGATACAGAAGGGTTGTCCCATGGATTTACACCCCAGCGTATTTAGACCGGGTGATTGTGCTCAAACTCTTCTGGGGAAAACAGGTGTGCTGCTCAGTGTGACGGGGGATCCTCCGACCTATGAACTGGTTGTCAGGCGGAGTTTTTCTGATTACCTGGGGCTTTGGTTGCTGGATGCAGTGGAAGAGTTTTAGTCACTGCTCACCCCCCAGAGACTACCCCCCCATGGGTGGTCTGTGAACTGTGAACGAAGTGTCTTTGGCAGGGATGCCAAAGCCAAGTCTACAGGGAGGTATTGACGACGTCTTCCGGAACAGATCACCAATGGGGGGTGAGTAGATACGAGTTTTATTGAATAGCTAAAGTCATGGGCAAAAGCTCCAGAGGGTGTTTTCCGTTTCATTCCTGCTCTACTCGTCCTGTGATTGGCTTTGCATTTTGCCTCAGGCATGCCGTATTCCATTGCTCACGCGGTGCGCCTTAATCCCCTCAAAACCGGCTCCGTCGCAATTTCCGCCGGCTTCTTCTGACATGTCGTGATTGTCGCATTTCGGCAATCTTATGTCGCAGAGATATCAGCAGCAGACTCCTCCCCACCATAATCTTAATCAACATTCCGTGTTGGCGGAGAAGTATCTAATTCACCTGGGGGATTGGCCATGTCTAATGTCGAAGAACTGCAGTACGAAGAGGAACTGGATCTGTCGACCCTCACAGACGACGAACTGGTGGAGCAGATGTTCGATGACATGTACAACGGACTCCACGATGAATTGATTGAGGGGACGGACATACTGCTGGAACGGGGTTGGGCGGCGGACAAGGTGCTGAATGATGTGCTGGTGGCAGGCATGGCCATCGTCGGGGCGGATTTTCGGGATGGTATTCTTTTTGTACCTGAGGTGCTTTCCGCGGCCAATGCCATGAAAGGTGCCATGGCCGTGTTACGGCCGTTGCTGGCGGAAACCGGTGTCGAATCCATTGGTAAAATAGTCATTGGTACTGTCAAAGGTGATATTCACGACATCGGTAAAAACCTGGTATCCATGATGATGGAGGGTGCCGGTTTTGAGGTCATCGATATTGGTATCAACAACCCGGTTGAAAACTACCTGGAGGCATTGGAGAAACACAAGCCGGATATCCTGGGCATGTCAGCGCTGCTGACTACCACTATGCCCTATATGAAGGTGGTGATAGACACCATGAAAGAGAAGGGTATCCGTGATGACTATATCGTACTCGTCGGTGGTGCCCCTCTCAACGAAGAATTTGGCGAAGCGGTGGGCGCTGACGGGTATTGCCGGGATGCCGCCATCGCGGTGGATATCGCCAAGTCGCTGGTGGCCGAGCGCCGGGGAATGGCACAGGCTGCTTTTGGCTGACAATTCTGCTATGCCGACGAATCCACACTTCAGGATCTCCCCCATGGACTTCGATCAGGGTATCTCTGGTACGACACCCGTATCGAATTCGGTTTTGCCTGGAGAGCGGGAAAAACCTTCGACGGTGGTCATTGCATGCTCGGCCCTGATGAAAGAAATTCATGAGCTATCCAGGGCCAATGGATGGAATCATATTCGGGTCGAGTGCATTCCGGCAGAACTGCACAGCCGTCCGGAAAAGATTCCCGGTGCGGTAAAAGCCGCCATCGACAAGGCCAGGAATAGGGGGTCACAGATATTTGTCGCCTACGGGGATTGTGGAACGGGGGGACGTCTGGACGTGTTACTGAAGGCAGAAGGCGTAGAGCGAATACCGGGTGCTCACTGTTATGAGTTTTTCAGCGGCAAAGATCAGTTTGCCCGCTTCGGCGAGGAAGAGATCGGGACTTTCTACCTTACCGATTTTCTGGTACGCCATTTTGATCGGCTGGTGATCAGGGGGCTGGGCTTACATGAAAAGCCGGAATTGGAGCCCCTCTATTTCGGTCACTATCGTAAGTTGCTCTATCTGGCGCAGACCGATGATCCGATGCTGAAGAAACGGGCGATGGCAGCAGCAGAGAGGTTAGGCCTGGTGTATGAATACCACTATTCGGGATGCGGTGGTCTGGGGGATTCGCTGGTGAGCTTCAACCGAAAGCTTGTCACTGGATCAAACAGAGGCAGGCTCCCTGATACCGGTGGCATGAATTCACGACAGGGATCAGAGCAGCAGGAGGTTTGAGTGTATTCCGTTAGTCGCTGGTCGGTTCGTCATGCCCGGCTTTTTGAGATTCTCTATAGCCTGTTCGAGCCGGTGCTGGTCAGGTTAAATCCTGTATGGAGCGCATTGGGCTATCAAAGGGTTGAAAAACCCGTTCGATTGATTGAACAGTTGTTCAAGGAGTTACTTTTTGACTGCAGAATGTGTGGTGACTGCATCCTCAGTTCCACTGGTATGTCCTGTTCCATGAGTTGCCCCAAACACCTCAGAAACGGTCCTTGTGGCGGAGTGAGATTAAACGGCAACTGCGAAGTCCAGCCTGAGCGGCGTTGTGTCTGGGTGGACGCATGGAACGGCAGCCGAAAGATGAAGCGGGGCGATCGAATCCTGACCATACAAAAGCCGATGGATGCGCGACTTCAGGGGCATTCATCCTGGTTGCGACAGGCACGTCGGGTTGGACAACGTGGTCGGCAGACTCCCGGGCGCACACAATGATACTCCCTGATGAACCCTGCCCGGGCGAACCCCTGCCGATACTTCCCGGGCACTCATCCCCGGGACGGTTCGAGAGAGTATTGCGCTCCGGTACATTCGCGGTTACCGCAGAACTTGCCCCACCTGATTCCGCCAATCCGAATGATGTATACGCGCGAGCCAGGGTGTTTGATGGATATGTGGACGGTATCAATGCCACCGACGGTTCTGGTGCCAATTGCCATATGTCCAGTGTCGGAACCTGTGCTTTGCTGACTCGTATCGGCTATGCACCTGTCATGCAGATATCCTGCCGGGACAGGAATCGTATTGCCATTCAGGGCGATGTACTCGGAGCTGCCGCCATGGGGGTGACCAATGTACTCTGCCTGACCGGTGACGGAGTACAGGCCGGTGATCAGCCGGAGGCAAAACCGGTGTTCGATCTAGACAGCATATCCCTGCTCGAAACAGTACGTACCATGCGTGACCAGCACCGGTTTCTCAGTGGTCGAAAGCTGACCGAAGCTCCGAAATTGTTTCTCGGCGCTGCAGCTAACCCTTTTGCCCCCCCTTACGATTATCGTCCGTATCGTCTGGCAAAAAAAGTTGCCGCGGGTGTTCAGTTTATCCAGACACAATACTGTTTTGATTTGTCCCGATTCAGGGAATTCATGGCGCGTGTGAGGGACATGGGGATCTCCGAGAGGTGTTTTATCATGGCGGGTGTCGGACCTCTGGCATCTGCCAGATCAGCCACCTGGATTCGGGATAATGTGCCGGGTATACATATCCCCGACAGTGTGATCAAGCGACTTTCCCGTGCTGAGGATCCCAGAAAAGAAGGCAAGCAGCTTTGTATCGAATTGATACAGGAACTTCGACAGATCGAAGGTGTGAGTGGTGTTCATGTGATGGCTTATCGTCAGGAAGAGGCGGTGGCCGAGATCATCGATCGTTCGGGCGTATTGGAAGGCCGGGTACCCTGGTACCCCGGCCGCGATAAGGCAAACAGGTACAGGAGCGCACTATCATGACCGATACCATCATCGGCTCGGCAGCAAAAGAGATAGTCATCGGTTTTGAACGCCCATTTGTCATTATCGGGGAGCGCATCAATCCCACCGGCCGGAAAACTCTGGCGGCTGAAATGAAAGAAGGGGATTACAGCCGGGTCGAAGCTGATGCTCGTGCCCAGATAGCGGCGGGTGCCCATGCATTGGATGTCAATGCCGGTATCCCCCTGGCGGATGAACCCAGAATTCTGGCTGAGGTCATTCAGCTGGTGCAGTCTATTACCGATACGCCACTCTGTATCGACTCTTCCATCGTTGCGGCGTTGCAGGCGGGATTGGAGGTTTACCAGGGCAAGGCGCTGGTAAACTCCGTCACCGGTGAGGAAGAGCAACTGGAACAGGTCATGCCGCTGGTTAAAAAGCATGAGGCGGCGGTGGTCGCTATCTCCAATGACGAAACCGGTATCTCCGAGGATCCCGATGTGCGCTTTGAAGTCGCGAAGCGAATCGTGGAGCGAGCGGCTGATTTCGGTATCAAGGCCTGTGATGTGGTGGTAGATCCGCTGGTGATGCCTGTCGGGGCAGTAAACTCGGCTGGCCAGCAGGCGTTGAAGCTCATTCATCGTTTGCGCACGGAGTTAAAGGTGAACACGACCTGCGGTGCTTCCAATATCAGCTTCGGTCTGCCCAACAGGGATGGGGTGAATGGGGCATTTTTGAGCATGGCAATCCACTCGGGCATGACCTCGGCGATTGCCAACCCGCTGCACAGGGAAGTGGTCAACGCCACACTGGGAGCCGATGTACTGATGGGTCGTGATCCCGATTGTGCACGCTGGATAAAGCGATTTCGTGAACCACCGGTTACAGGAGAAGGCGCGGCCCGGGGTCGTCGCCAGAGCCGTCGCCGCCGTGCGTGATGAGGTTACGGTGGTTTTTATCCCTTCCGGTCTGAGAGGAAGGTTTCCGGCGGGTACCAGCGTTCTGCAGGCTGCCCGAACACTGGGAGTGGACCTGGAGTCCGTTTGTGGTGGTCAGGGGCAGTGCGGACGTTGCCAGGTGAAACACAGTATCGGTGCTTTTCCAAAATTTCAGATTAACTCACGGATCCAGGACCTCTCTCCGCCGACTGAGTTGGAAAAGGCCCAAAGATCGGACCTGCTGAAGCGCGGAAGACGCCTGGGTTGCGCCTCCCGGCTTCTTGGTGATGCGGTGATTGATGTTCCCCCCGACAGCCAGGTTCACCAGCAGCATATTGCAAAGGAAGTGACTCACTGTGGTATAGACCTCGATCCGGCAGTTACGCTTTACCAGATCCGAATGCCGCCTCCGGATGTTCATGATCAGACATCGGATCTCAGTCGTCTGCTTCAGGTGCTGGAAGTGGAATTCAAGCGTTGTGATCTCTCCTGTGAACTCTCGGTGCTGCAACAACTGAAGCGGTCAAAAGAAGCGGGTGATTGGAAAATCTCGGTGGCCGTCCATCGGTCTCCTGGCGGGGATTCAGTGATCATCGCTGTCTGGCCCGGTTGGAGAGATCGCCTGTTTGGTCTGGCAGTGGATCTGGGATCCACTACGATAGCTGTGCACCTGTGCGACTTGTCGAATGGTGATGTGATCGTAACCAAAACCCGGATGAATCCTCAGATCCGGTTTGGTGAGGATCTCATGAGCCGAGTCTCCTACGTCATGCTGAATGAAGGCGGTGACAAGGAGATGACCCGGGTAGTTCGGGAGGCTTTATCCGAGCTTGCCCATGAGGCTGCTGCGAGTGCAGGAATCACCCCGGAAGAGATAGTGGACATGACTGTCGTTTGCAACCCGGTCATGCATCATCTGCTGATGGGTCTGGATCCTACACCCTTGGGTTCCGCGCCCTTCACTCTGGTGTTTGATCAGGCCGTGTTACTCAAGGCCTGTGAGCTGGGTTTTATGCTGCATCCCCAGGCGAGAGTCTATGTGCTGCCATGTCTTGCCGGGCACATCGGAGCGGATACTGCCGGGATGATTCTGGCGGAGCGGCCCGATCTGGCCGATGAAATCACTTTACTGGTGGATGTGGGCACCAATGCGGAAATTGTACTGGGTAACCGTCGTCGTCTGCTGGCCGCTTCCAGTCCTACCGGACCGGCCTTTGAGGGGGCGCAGATCAGCTGTGGTCAGCGCGCCGCCCCCGGCGCTGTTGAGAGGGTGCGAATCGACCATGAGACGCTGGAACCCAGCTATAAAGTGATCGGTTGTGATCTCTGGTCCGATGAAGCCGGTTTCAGCCGCAAGATCGGGAAGTCGGGTATCACTGGTATCTGCGGTTCGGGGATTATCGAGTTGATTGGAGAACTGTTTCTTGCCGGAGTGATCGATCTCCAGGGGCTGATCGACCCCACGATGGCCAATCGAAGTCGGCGGATTGTGGCAGAAGGTCGAACCTTCAGCTATCTGCTGCACCAAGGGAACAGGACGTTGAGCATTACCCAGAACGACGTACGCGCCGTCCAGCTGGCAAAAGCCGCGCTTTATGCGGGTGTACGTCTTCTGATGGATCACCTGGGTGTCGACAGGGTGGAGCGCATCGGTCTTGCCGGCGCCTTCGGTAGTCATATCGATGTGAAATATGCCATGGTGCTCGGGCTGATTCCCGACTGCGATCTGTCAGCTGTCAGTTCGTTGGGGAATGCCGCCGGTACGGGAGCACGTATTGCTTTATTGAACCAGGGTAAGCGGGCTGAGATAGAAACCTTGCTGGGACAAGTGGAGAAAGTCGAAACGGCTATGGAGCCCCGATTCCAGGAGCATTTCGTTAATGCACTGGCACTGCCTCATCGACTGGATTCATTTGAGCAGTTGGGTCGGGTGGTGCGGTTGCCGGAAAAAGGGCGGGGAGTCGTCTCGATGGGAAGAGGAACGAATCGGGGCAGGCGGAGAAAGCCTGGTGTCAGAAAAAGCGTACCTGCGAAATGAGATTTTGGGAGAAGTTCTCTCGCAGCCTCTTGGAGCCTGTCTGAGAACAGGGGCCGACCGGTTTTTGCTCCTGCAAAACCGGCACTTCCGCCATCCATGGCGGTCGTAGCGAGGGAAAGCTGGTTTGAGACAGATTTTATGATCATTTGAGGCGAATATTGGGCATATTTAACGAAAATGATCGGAGAATCTGGCCAAATCCAGCTTTTCCACAGTAGGCTCACTATTCTCGGACAGGCTCCTAGTCAGGATCGGGCTGGGACGATTGCTTCTGGCGTCGCTCATCCCGTGGGGGGATCCCAAACAGCTCCCGATAGCACTTGGTGAAATGTGGAGCTGAAACGAAACCACAGGCCAGAGCCACGTCGACGATGGATTTGCTGGTCTGCAGCAGCAGCTGGCGCGCACGGTGGAGTCGCAGATCCATGTAGTAACGGGTGGGTACGCAATTGAGGTACCGTTGGAACAGTCGTTCCAGCTGACGGCGCGAGACTCCCACATAATGAGAGAGTTCATGAAGGCTCATGGGTTCTTCGATATTTGCCTCCATCAGCGTAACCGCCTCGGTCAGTTTTGGCTGGCTGGTACCCAGGTGATGAAGCAATGGTGCTCGTTGGTGGTCGTTATGGCCACGAATACGATCGCACATGAACTGTTCGGAGATGTTAGCCGAGAGCTTGCTGCCGTTAGTTTCGGTAATCAGATGCAGCATCATGTCCATGGAGGCGTTGCCTCCTGCACAGGTATAACGGTCGCGGTCTATTTCATAGAGTTCGTCGTTGAGCTGGATCAGAGGAAACTCTTCCCGCATGCTGGCCATGTTCTCCCAGTGAATGGTGCAGCGGTATCCGTCCAGCAAACCGGCACGGGCCAGCAAGTAGGTGCCGGTACAGAGGCCACCAAGCTTCACCTGTTGGCGTGCCAGTCTACACAGCACGCTCTGTAGTTTTTTTGAAAAGGCCCGTGAAACATCCAGCCCGGAACAGACGAAGATCAGGTCCAGTTCCGGTAGTGTGTCGATTGAGCGGTGAGGGCTTAAAACGAGCCCGTTGCTCGCGGGGGCAGGCTCGCCGTCCATGGTAATAATCGGCCAGTCATACAGCTGCTTTTCTGCAAGTCGGTTGGCCATGCGAAGGGGTTCGATGGCGCAGCTGACGGCAATCATCGAGTATTGGGGCAGCAGTAGAAACCCGAATCGTACTGGAGAGTTTGTTCTGGACTCAGATGGCATGTCATCCCGCTTCGTTGAGGGAAAACAGAATAGTATCCAAACACCGAGTATTTCAGGCTATCATAATCTTCGCTGGAGGTTCTGTAAATAATCACCCCATGGTGACTATCCCTCCTTTTAGTGTGGTTATGGGGCAGTTGTAGGCTGTCTCCCCCTGTACGAGTTGTCTCCCTCTACACGTTTGAATCGGGGAACGAGGTTTTGCGGCGATGCATATAGTCGATCAGGGCTTCGTCTACCGAGGGGTCCATCGTTGGTGGCTCATATTCGTCGAGTAGCTTTTTCCAGCGCTCGTTTGCCCTTTGAGCCTGGTCCTTGCTGCCTTCTGACTCCCATTGCTCGAAGCTGTTGTTATCCGCAATTGGCGAGCGATAGAAAGCCGTTCTGAAATTGGCCTGGGTGTGGGCACAACCCAGAAAATGGCTGCCGGGGCCTACCTCTCGGATAGCCTCCATTGCCTGGCCGTTATCGGACAGATCGACTCCTCTCAACATCACTTCCATCATACTGGCCTGATCAGTATCCATTATGAATTTCTCGTAACCCATGGCCAGGCCTCCCTCCAGCCAGCCAGCGGTATGCAGTACCAGGTTTACCCCCGCCAACCCAGTGGGAATCAGGGTGTTTGCGGATTCGCTGGCCGCCTGGGCATCGGGTGTTTTGGCTGCACAAAGGGCACCGCCGGAGCGGAAGGGAACCCCAAGGCGACGCGCAAGCGATGCCATGATATATAGCACCAGCGCGGGCTCCGGGGTACCGAAAGTGGGTGCGCCGGATTGCATGGAGATTGAACTCGCGAAACTGCCCATGATCACGGGTGCACCGGGGTTGACCAGTTGCACAAAGGCCATGCCCGCCAACGCTTCAGCCAAAGACTGAGCAGCGGTGCCGGCCACAGTGACCGGCGACATGGCTCCCGCCAGAATGAATGGCGTTATGATGCAGGCCTGATTGTTGCGAGCGTATACCTTGGCCGCTCCCAGCATGGTGTTGTCGAAGGTCATGGGGGAATTGGCATTGATCAGACTCGTCACGACGGTTTTGGGTTTGCCGGTTTCTTTTTCAGTGAAGCCGTCCCCGAACAGAATTCTAGCCATTTCAACCGTGTCTTCGGCGCGCTCGGGTGCAGTCACCGACCCCATGAAACACTTGTCGGAGTACTTCATGTGGGTGTAGATCATGTCGAAATGGCGCTTGTTTACCGGCAGGTTCACCGGTTCGCAGATCGTTCCACCGGATAGATGCAGACTCGGGGAGCTGTAGGCCAGCTTTACGAAGTTTTTAAAATCCTCGATGGTGGCGTAACGTCTGCCCTTATCCAGATCGAACACAAAGGGACTGCCATAAGCAGGAGCGAAAGCGGTGTTTTTACCACCGATCCGAAGATTGCGGGCCGGGTTTCGTGCATGCTGAGTGTATTCACGGGGGGCCGTGGCCTGGACAATGGAACGGCACATTCCCCGATCAAACCGCACCCGTTCCCCTTCTATACTGGCACCCGCATCTTTCCAGACCTGCAGCGCTTCGGCATCATCCCGGAACTCAATACCTATTTCTTGCAGAATGGTGTCGGCGTTTCGTTCAATCAGGCTCAGACCTTCCTCATCCAGTACTTCGTAACAGGGAATCCTGCGGGTGATATAGGGTGCGGTGGCAACGGCTTTCTGCACCTGACCTGCTCCGGGGATGTTTCTGTTCCGACGGTTACGTCTTACGCGGGCTGTTGCCTTTGTGTCGGTCATTGGTCTTGACTCCATCGTCATCTGATACGCCTGTCCCACGATCTGTGCAGACTCTGAGCCCCGATTATGGGAACTGCCGGGTATCGGCTGTTGTGACTTATCTGCTTGCCAGTATGGTTGGCGGGGAGGGAATTGAATGATCTATGAGCGACACAGATCTATGTCTGAGCGTCATAGTCAGGATTCTGGAGATGGAAGGATAGTAGACAGTCGGGTGCCGGGCAGTTGAAAAACGACGCATATTGACACCTTCCTGTCGCAAACAAAACCGCAGATTGGTTTGACCACTGGCTACACTCAATCCTGTGTTCTGCTGACCGGGTATACCCATCCGGGGGAAGCAATACCCGAATCGTTACCGGATCTCCGGAGGAGAGTTTTCACAATGAAATCTACCGCTCGAGTGGTTGTCATCGGTGGGGGCGTGGTGGGTGTGAGCACCCTGTACCACTTGGCCAGAAAGGGATGGAAGGACGTGATGTTGCTCGAGCGCAGAGAATTGACCTCAGGCTCAACCTGGCATGCGGCCGGTCTGCTGCCCCTCTTTAACATGAGCTATTCGGTGGGAAAACTGCATCAGTACTCCGTCCGTTTCTATCAGGAGCTGGAGGAGGAAACTGGACAGAATGTCGGTTTCAGCAAGGTGAGTAATATCCGCCTGGCCAACTGCGACTACCGCATGGATGAGTATAAGTTCTACTACGGCGTGGGAAAGACCGTCGGTGTGAAGGTCGATTTCCTGAGCCCCGAAGAGGTTAAGGCGATCTGGCCCCTTTGTAATACCGACGGGTTGGTCGGGGCCATCCGTCACCCTGAAGATGGGTATATTCAGCCTGCCGACCTGACCCAGGCGCTGGCGAAAGGCGCGAGGGACCGTGGTGCTGAAATTCATCGTTTTACTACCGTTACCGGGATCGAGCAGCAGTCCGACAGTACCTGGCGGGTGAAGACTGACAAGGGGGAGGTCAGTTGCGAACATCTGGTTTTCTGTACCGGGAATTTTGCCAGGAAGACGGGAGAGATGGTGGGGTTGAATATTCCCGTAATCCCGGTGGAACATCAGTTTATCGTGACCGAGCCACACCCGGAAATACAGGCCCGTCATAGTCGGGGTGAACCCGAAATGGGCGTGTTGCGTGAGTCCGATGCGGGCTACTATCTGCGGGAAGAGGCGGGAGGGTTGCTGCTGGGGCCTTACGAAAAGGGTGCTCCCTGCTGCTATGTGGATGGACCGGCGAGTGACAGCGAATACGAGTTGTTCGGCGAAGACCTGGATCGTCTCATGCCCCACCTCAATGCCTGCATGGAACGGGTGCCTGCATTCGGCGAGGTGGGCATCAAAACCGTATATAACGGCGCCATTGCCTATACCCCTGATGGAAATCCAATTGTAGGACCGGCACCTGGACTCAAAAATCTCTGGTTGAACGAAGGTCATAGCTTTGGCATTACTGCGGCAGGAGGAGCAGGCTGGCAGCTGGCAGAATGGATGGTGGAGGGTGAACCCACCGTGGATATGATGGGCGTGGATCCCCGTCGATTCGGTCCCTACGCAACCCGTGGTTATCTCCGCCATAAGAATGAGGAAGCTTACTCCAATGTTTTTACCACCCACTACCCGGATGAAGAGCGTTCGGCTGCCCGGCCGTTAAAGACATCTCCCTGTTACGATCGTATGAAGGCATTGGGAGCAGTGTTTGGTACGGTGTACGGCTGGGAACGCCCCAACTGGTTCGCTCCAGTGGATTATCAGTTGGATGAGGAAGACCTGGCCAAAGCCGATGTACTGTTGAACAAAAACCACTCCTCTCCGTTGGACGATGGCCGAATTGTGGAGAAAAACTCGTTTCGTCGTTCAAACTATTTCGAGTATGTAGGCCGGGAATGCCTGCATGTTTCCAGTAAGGTGGGCTTACTGGATATGTCTGCATTTGCCAAATGCACCGTGGGAGGACCGGGTGCGGAAGTCTGGCTGGAATACCTGTTTGCCAATCGAATTCCAAAAACAGTGGGCCGAGTCGGTCTGTGTCATATGCTGTCGAAGAATGGTGGGGTGCGGGCCGAGTTTACCGTTTTCAAAACAGCGCCCCAACACTATTACCTGGTGTCTGCCGGCGCTTTCGAATGCCATGACTTCGACTATCTGGACAAACTGAAACCCATGGATGGGAGTGTCGATCTTCAGAAGATGACTACCCAGCGAGGGGTGTTCGTCGTGGCAGGCCCCCGATCCCGGGAAGTGTTGCAGAAATTGACCGATGTTGATCTCTCTACCAAGGCGTTTCCATGGCTCACGGGTCAGGTTATCAATGTGGGCTACGCCCAGGCGCATGCACTGAGAGTCAACTTCATCGGCGAACTGGGTTGGGAACTGCACCATCCCATCGAGATGCAGAACTATATCTTTGACCGGCTGATGGAAGCAGGTGCTGAGTTCGATATCAAGCCCTTTGGCATTCGCGCCATGGATTCCATGCGTCTGGAAAAGTCCTATCGGCTGATTGCCCGTGAAATGTCCATCGAGTACTCCGCATTCGAATCGGGTCTGGATCGTTTCGTGCGGCTGGACAAGGAGAACGACTTTATTGGCAAGCAGGCACTGGCTCGGTGGAAAGATCGAGGCTTCGACAATGCCTTTGTCACCCTGGAGGTTCACCGCATCAAGGATGCCGATGCGCGAGGATCGGAGGCGATCTATAAGGATGGGGCGTTGGTTGGGCGTGCCACTTCGGGAGGGTACGGTTGGCGTACCGGAAAATCTCTGGCACTGGGTCTTGTAAAGCCAGCATTCTCGGACATCGGAACTGAACTGGAGATTGAGATACTGGGGGAACGGTATCAGGCAACTGTGATCGAGGAGTCTCCTTTCGATTCTCGGAATGCCTTACTGAGGGATTGATTGGCCCGACAGTGGGATCTCCTGCTCTGAGAGTCCAGCGTATGGCTCATTCAGACACTACGTTTAAAGAACAAAAGGTGACGGAGGGATTATTATTTATTCCCTTGTGGTCAAAAAACTAATCCGTATTGATATATCAACATGTTAGCAGCTGTGGTTGGCGCGGCAACACCTTTGTGTCTTGTCTCAATCCAGGCTTACAATTGGCCGATAGGTTTGAATTGACGGTAAGGATTGTTATGGATTGGACACGCTTTCCGATCAAACGGTGGGTAATATTCTACAGCGCCATGGTATTCCACCGGCGCAGGAACGCAAGCGCACTACAACTTGGGCAGACTTTATCCGCGCGCACCT
>JAAELC010000284.1 GCA_024227135.1 Gammaproteobacteria bacterium | reverse complement strand
CGACGACGTCGACTATCTGCGCCGACGCTACTTCGACAACAGGGCGGTTGCTGATCTCACAGTCTCGGACCATACCCGCAAGCGTCATGTCGAGACGATCCTCGGGCTGTTCCGTTACCGTCTGTGTGCCTTGGACGAACGGCTCCTGCTCGAGGCGCATGCCCGCCAAGCCGCCCGCATTTCCGGCCGGCCCGTTTATGTCCTGCGCGTACTAGTGGACCTGCTGCGTCGGCAACGCGGTGGTCTACTACAACGCCATGATCCTGTCCGAGGCACTGGCCGAGCTGCAACAGCGGGGAGACTCCACCTCGGCGGAGATCCTCAATCGCGTCTCCCCAGTTGCCTGGCAGCACATCAACTTCTACGGCCGCTACCTGTTCCATGAGGACTTCACACAGATCGACCTGGAACGTCTTCACCAGCAGCTCTCGGCCGAGGAGGTGTCCAGGCTCTATGGACCGCGGAAAAAATGAATCATCCCATCCTGCTGGTCTCTCACCTCAGCTATCACTACCGGCATCCTGCCTCGCGTAAATCTAGTCCATCCATGGACGTCGTCTGCGTTATTATTATATTACTATCAATGTGTTGCGGATACTGAGCAGACTCTAAACAGGGACCATGGCGACTCCACCAACGTGGTACCCATGGGCATCGCTATTGCGTTGAGAAAGTGCCAGTGCGTTAAGGAGGTATCGGTGCGTGGAGGGAGAGCCGGTGCGTTGGAACCTGTCAGGACGCAGTGGCAGACCCGCCAGCCAGAGAAGGTAACCCGTCTTCGCCATTCCCACCCGACTGGTCTTGAGTACTCACCTTTCGCAGCAACTCACCGATCAATCGATCATCGGTAAGAACCTGGTAGAATCTGTCACCATACTGCTGGCCTGTTATCGCCGTTTCGCCCTCCCAGACCCGTACCGGTGCTTCCCGCACGATGAGCCAGTGCATTTTCCCCTGTATATCCGGGTAGCGGCCGACATAGTAACGACCCTCAGCCAGATCAGACATCTCATCGACCTCGAGAACAGTCAAGGTCAATTCCGATCTGAGTTTATTGAACGCATGAGTATCGAGCTCGATGCCATTGACGTTGTATCGCAACCGCTCGTCTCCCCGTACTTTGTCGATGAAGTCCTTCCCCGTTACCGCAACGACCTCCACACCACGCCCTTTCTCACCGAAGCCCGCGCTGCGCAGTATGGCTGAACAGGAGGAGAGCCGGTCTGCCTGGTTGATGGCAGGAGAGATCATAATCTCCTGCTCTTCGTCATAGAGAAAAGTGGGTGCCTGATTGCTGAAAACAATCCCCATCCCCAGCTCCAGCTCAGGCAGATTGTTCGAACGATTCTGCATATTTTGAGCATCCACGACCTTCAGAATCGCTCTTGCCAGACCGCAGGCGTGGGATACGCAAAGCCACTGAAAGGGCATATCGGCATACTCGAAGATGCTGAGGATGACGGCATCCCCTTCGACAAACACTTTTTTTGCCCCGAATCCAGGAAGCAGCTTATTGATAGGACGGAAAAAATTCAGGCTGAAATGGGAGGCAGGATTCAGGTTTTTATCACGCAGCTTTTGGGTAATAAGCGTGGAACCCCGGAGATCAGCCTTCAAGATCACATGATTTCTAATGGCATGCTTACGGGGTTTCAACTCATCCCGCAGCACGAACTCCTGAAGTGTACCGTTGTTGTATGAAAGTTCAATATCCCTGGAATTTTTCAGTAAACAAATGCCGTTGATCGCCTTATAGGCCTTGTATGCCAATTTGAGATCACGCCTGAAAACAGTGAAATCGACCAGAAAACGCAACCCGATCTCTTTTTTCTTGCTTCCAGCCATGTACTTGAAATCGCTGATGGCTTTATCCAGTAACTTGAGAACCCGAGCCTGATCTGCCGGGGGCTGGATGCTCGCAAGCTTACGCTGGAGCTCTCTGCGCCGAATCGAACCCTCAAGATACTGGCAGATCACCCGAACCGGAACACCGCCATTGAGTTCTTTGTACAGAAACGACGCTTCATGGCAGGCCAGAATTTTGTCCTCCAGCCCGCTTCGACTTACTGCTCTGAACAGCTCATCCACGAGCTGCTGGCGAAACTCCACCCATCGAATATCCATTTTCTTTTCAGAGGCAATATCCGAACCGGCGCAGGGCAACGAGAACAGGAGATGTTCCATGTTCTCCGGCACGTCGAGCCAGGTGGTGGTTTCGTTCTCGTATTCCGCCGGCTGCATGGAACTGCTGAGAAGCGTGACCACCTCGTAAAACCCTGGCAGGACGCTGTGCTCCCTTTGATCTGCGCCTCCCCCCCCCGAGTCGTCTCCGTCGATCGAGGTTGCTGGGGTGGTAATGGGATCAACCGGTTGCGCAGAATCGGGCAGGTACTTTTCAAAGAGTCCGACAACCAGCTGATTGATTTTCTTGAAGGCAACCTGGTCATCCCTGTCGGTACAGCCAAGCGTGTAATGCTGCATCAGCTGTTCATCCGCCCAGAGTGAGGGGATCTGGAGCATCGGATTGGCAAGCAGTTCTCTGGGCAACGGCCAGGCACACCCGAGCACAGACTGCCTCAGTTTACTCAGATGGACATCTTCCAGCTTCAGCAGCTCCTTGAAAAGCCGGCGTGTAAGCCTGTATCGAATGATCGGTTCATCCTTTGCCAGCACCACCAACCGCTCATAGAGTTCCACCGAACGCCCGGCCGACTGTGCGGCACCAAAGTCTCGAGCCCGCTGCATCTGGACCCGCAATCGCTCGATCTCATCAGTGACCAGTAGCAGCATAAACTTGATGATACTCAACTGCAGAAGCTGAATATGCCACAGACCCACACTTTTACGGCTCTTATCCACCGCCACTTCCATCATTCCCGTATAGGCATCCTGGACCGACTGGACCTCGGATGCTGCCGGTGCCGACACTGCTTTGCCCCAATAGTTTTCAGAGATTTCGTAGAGCAGGGTACGCCTGACCAGCAACTCCGCCCGACTCGTGAATTCCGGGCTCAGGGTAACGTCGATATGGGTATTGTCAACGCCTTTAGGATACTGATAGAGCTGCATCTCATAAGGCTGGTAAGCATGCAGGGGAGCGAGGAATTGCTTGAGATGGGGCTGCCACGAAGTGCGTCTGGTCAGCTTTTCAAACATAGATATCAGCTCGTTCTAACCGCCAAAATCAGGATCGGGTCCGCACCTGGCGATGCAAGTCTGCTCCATTCCCCTGTGAAATCCGTCGCATGACCACAAGCGGCATCCCATCATAAACCCGGATGCTTACCTGCCGACCAATGGGGTTTAGAGCATTATCCTCCCTGATTTACGCAGTTTTTCCCGGCTTTCCGGTCAGAAGATCTCCCGGAACCAGCTACCCACCGGCTGGGAACGGCTGGCCTTCAGCATGTTCAACGCAGTAGAGCAGCAACGACCCGATCCTCCATCTCGATCCGAGTCGCCAGTTCTGCACCCAGGCGTGACAAATCGGTATCCAGATTTTCCAGATCCAGCTCGTGATCTGAGGAATCGTACTTATCGTTGAAAGCAACCGTCAGATCTGCCACTTCCAGTATCTTGGGGTAAACATCCTGTGCGATCTGCCGCACCCCGGACCGCCGTTCATCACCCCGACTGATTCTGTCGTACACCTCAAAGTGGCCAAATGCAATGTAGTCCACCAGGACCTGGCAGAAATCCCTGAGCAACTGCGTATTCGATCGATCAGGGGTATAGGGCTCCAGTCCCGCAAGCTGGCAGTAGAGCACCAGCATCTGCTGGCGCTCCTCCATCCACTTCTCGATCATATCCCTGGTGCGCGTTCGCCGCTCCGATGCTTCCTCTTTCTGATTGTTCATTCCACCAGACCTGCCAAGCTGTATCTACTTGAATTTGTGCTTTCGATAGCGTATCACCACTCGAAACGGGCTCCAATACTTACCCGATCCCGAAAACAGTGCGATAATTCCCATAGCTAACCACCATCCAGCCCAACTGGCAAGTTTTTAACTCGAATCAGCAGTCGACAGAGCACAATTGATACCCGCACTTTGCGGGATATGACACAGCCCCCCGGAACTGCACAAGCAAAGATAACACCGACCGATACGCTACGAATCAGCAACAGGTTGAATTCTACCCTTGTGCTGGGGATACCCGGCACCGACAGAATACAATGGGGGGGACCCGTAAACCATCTGCAACCAACCCTGACCTCGGGGAACCTCTGAACGGCTTCAGGGGTCCCACGGCACAAGAACGTGCCCCTATATAACGACTATATATCGACATAACGACGGTAAATCGTGGAAATGAAAGTAATCGGAAAGAGCATGTTTCGATTGTCCTACTCTGGAAAAGTCCAGGATGGGCTCGCTCAGGGGTTTTCAAGCGGGATGTGGATCAACTTTTTTCGAAACTGCCCGTATGAGACGACCTAAGGCCATATCCAGTGTTTTTGCGGTACTGCTGATAACCACCAACAGCACCCCCGCAGAACAACCCGCAACCAACCGATTCGGTACCATGGCCAGATCCATGTTCGACATGATGGACGCCTTCTCAACCGAATACGGGAAGAGAGGAAATGACGATACCCGAACCCCTGGCAACTATCCCGCACCCACAACAGGCAACCTGCCATTTTCCAGCACTCCCTCACCTATGACGGGCCACACCCCATGGTCCATGGGCATGTCACCCTGGGGCTGGAATTCGATGCAATGGCCTCAGGGATACCCGGACCCTTCCCGCTATCTGCCTGGGTTCGGTTCAATCCCCAATCCCGGTATACGCCCCGACTTACGCCCCGACTTACGCCCCGGTTTACGCCCCGGTTTACACCCCGGTTTACGCCCCGGTTTACGCCCCGGTTTACACCCCGATGCCCCTCAGCGGCCCGCAAGCATCACAGCAGCCCTGGATGGTCATTGGCAGGGAAAACACGAAGAGCGATTGATCGTCTACAACGGTCGGTTTCGTATTTTCAGGGATCGCAGCACCAACAGGGAAGGGCGAATCGACCTGCAGAGTGGAAGCCGACTCACTCTGACCGATCCGACCACCGGAAACGCCATGCAATACGAGTATGCCGAGCACAGAGGCAAGCTGGTTCTACGAAACCATCAGGGGCACTTACTGCTCTTCAGACGCGCCCCATTACCAACTCATCGATCCACGCTGAACAACCGGAACCAGGCGAACTCACCCCCTGCATCCGTAACAACAGTTAAACCGACACTATGGTAAAGTCTGGAAATTCATATTCAAACAACATGTTCAAACAGAAGGAGGAGCGGAGACTTGAACATCACTAATGTGGCTATATTGGGTGGCACCGGCTTCATCGGGCGGCATCTAGCTGCCCGGCTTGCAGACGCTGGCCTGAAGTGCCGGATAATAACAAAAAAACTGCATCGATATCGTGGGATTCAGGCTGGCAGGGGTGTCAGCCTGGTGGCAGCCGATCCCTTTGACCCGGACCAGTTGAAATCAGCGATCGAGAATACCCAGGTGGTGATAAATCTTGTCGGTATCCTCAATGAAACCGCTAAGAATGCAACCTTCAAAAAAGTACATGTAGAACTGACAAACCGGGTGGTGGAAGCCTGTGGGGAGACCGGAGTCAACCGCCTGCTGCACATGAGCGCACTCAACGCCGATCCCACTAACGGCCCTTCAACCTACCTCAAGACCAAAGGCGAGGGAGAGAAACTCGTTCACACACTGGGTCAACCCGGAATAAAAGTCACCAGCTTCCGCCCATCGGTGGTTTTTGGCCCGGACGACAGTTTTTTCAATCGATTTGCAAACCTGCTGAGAACAATACCAGGCCCCTTCCCACTCGCCTGCTCCCACGCCCGTTTCGCTCCCGTGTACGTTGGCGATGTGGCAGCCGCTTTCGTGCATTCGATCGATGATAAAAGCACTTGGGGAAAACACTATGATTTGTGTGGTCCAAGGAGCTTTACACTCAAAGAACTGGTGGAATATACCGCCCGCAAGGTGGGTATTGACAAGCGGATCATCGAATTGAACGACAAATCGTCCCGGTTACAGGCGATAATCCTGGGGAAAATGCCCGGACGACCCTTCAGCATGGATAATTACCTCTCCATGCAGGTGGACTCGACATGCGGCAACAACGGGCTGGAGTCACTTGGTATCACAGCAACCGATATCGATGCTATTGTTCCTTTCTTTCTTGCGCCAACCGCTCAGCGATCAAGATATCAGACACTGAGAAAAATAAACCGATCCTGAGATTGCCGGTCGGCTGAAGCAGACCGGGAACCAAAAAGTGATTTAGACAATGGAATCTCTTATGCCTACAAAATCAAAGACTCCCGCCCCTTTGACACCCGAACTGACCACCAGTGCCGGCTACGCCATGATCCTGCAACACAACATGGAGTACCTGTTGCAATGGGAACAGACAGCCCGCTCATGGGAGAACATCGAGGGCGTTCATCAGGTCAGGGTTTCGCTGCGAAGGATCCGCTCCGCCATCACCCTGTTCAGAACAGCCATTCCGAAAAGTGCAACCAAGACGTTGAGAAAAGAGTTGCAGTGGGTTTCAGGACAACTCGGGCTGGCTAGAGATCTCGATGTTTTTATCGATGAAGGACTCTGCGCTATTGAAGGAAAACTCCCGTTTAAAGGACAGAAACGGCTGATGTTACTGGCCCGGAAGCACCGGGAGAAAGCCTACCGCGACCAGGTATGCAAAATGCTGGACAGCGATCGGTATGCCCGCTTTAAGGCCGATTTCATTGCCTGGTACAGCAACCGAGCCTGGGAACAGGCCGACCTGGAGGACAAACACCGGAAGCACCTGGAGTCCAACCTGGTGCAGTATGCCCGGGATCTACTGGATAAACAGGAACGGGTGGTATTGAACCGGGGCAGCAATATCGACCGCCACGCCCCGGAACAGATGCACCGATTACGTATCGAGTGCAAGAAACTGCGTTATGCCGCTGATTTTTTCCAGCCCATTTTCAATGAGATGTCCGAATTCATCGCACATCTCAAGGGCATTCAGGATATCCTGGGCGTGATGAATGATGTTTCGATCATGCACAATCTCCTGGAAGTGCTGCTGGCGGATTCCAATGAGCATGAATTACTGGAATATGCCGGTGCCCTGGTGGGATGGCGAACCTGCCAGTTCTATTACCTGCTCAATGGTTTCGATCAGCAATGGGACCAGTTCACCGAAACCGGTCATCCCTGGTGGAAAAAATCCGCGCTTCGCAGTGCGTGAGACACGCGGACGGTCCTCCCCTCGGGGAGGACTACCACCATCACTGCCCTGAGATCAGTGCCACACGGCCGAACCCTGGCAATCGCAGCGCAACATCATCGAAGTCCATACCGAATCCAAGCCCCAGAAGATTGAACTCGAACCCCTCTACAGGGGCGAGGCTGATGCCGAGCAGGCCTCTGAGAGATACCTGCCAGCCGGTACCGCTGGGGGTACTGTCAAAAAACGCCCCATCGGGCAAGTAATCTTTGCCTATCGCTGTGGGAGGCAAATCCAGGTTCAGCTGGGGTACGCGGCGTGCGACATGAGCGGTAAAGGTGTTGCTGTTGGGCCCCGGCCATACCTGATATCGGTAAGGGTATGGATAATCGGCTACTGCCATCTCGATAGCGTCTATCATACTCTCCGCGTTCTCCCCACGATGATCCACCAGCAGATCAGGCCTGGCGTTGTACCAGAGAAAGTCAGGAATCCCCCGGTGCGTCACTGAGATCACCGAGTTCCCCCGGTAGAGATTCCAGCCCAGCACCTGATACGTACTGTAGTGATCAGCCCCCTTCCGCTTGGTTGAAATCCAGGTGTGGATTGCAAACGCCCCCCGCCAGTTATAGGCCCGGGCACCATAGACCTGCACCACAGCCCCTTTATGATCCCGGGGTCTGGGCGCCTGCTGGCTGCTTCTCATGCTGGCATCACTCCAGTGTGTATCCAGATCCAGGTCTCCAAACCCGAGGACAACCAAGGGACCGATTAGTAACAGCAACAGCAGCAACAAGAGGCGCCCTAGCCATTTAAGCGGCAAAATCAGGAAATTGACTGGTTTCATAAGGCGTCAGACAGGTAAGCGCGGAATAAGTTGCCTATCATACCCCCCCCTTCTGCCAGTACAAATGCTTCCCAATCAGTACAGGTAATATACTAAATAATACAATCAGTTATGATGATTGTTCGATACTTGATCAATAGTCATTCCCCAAACATAAGCTGCCTTGAAACCCTATTAGGTCGTTGTTGGTACCCACACGGGGGAAACCTTGAGAGTTGGGTTCATTGTCCCCGGCACCCCACAGGGGCGCCCTTATGATGGGTAATCGTCTTGAGGGTACGCCCACACCGCCTTTCCATGTAGAATCCTCTACCAGTGCACCGTCAACCTGCTGTTCTGGGGTTCAATAATCATGAATTGCTCCCCACCCCGGGCCAGGGCGACAAGCTTAGGGGCTGAGGCGCGCCTGGTGAGGAACCAAAAACCTTTGTTGAATCCGAGACTATCAAACCGGCGGAGCGCAAGATTCCCATTATAAAAATCCAGCCGAAAAGAGGAACTATGACCCAAACACTTGAAAACTTAAGACCGATCCTGCAGAAACTCATCGCTTACCGGGATGCGGAGGATAAAGGTCTCACCCAACTGGCCATGGCGGAAAAGCTTAACACTCAGGGAGTCGAATCTCTGACAGGGGCAACATGGAGCAAATACTCCATTCGCCGAATTCTGAAGAAGCTGAACCTGCAGACCGTAAATTCGGCCAATCTCAAAGGTACCCCCGAGTTGCAACCCGAGAGCAGCGCCGGTACCGGCGCCCTTGGACAGGAGGAACCACTCAGAGCGGATGCGCCTTTACGCCAATGGAGCTATTTCGAATCCATCCGCGACGCCATAGAGGAGTTGACCAGCGAGCCCTATACACCAAAGAAGCTGGCAAGCGAGCTCAACAAACGGGGTATATCCACGGTGGATGGAACAACCCCTTGGACGGCTGACTCGGTAAATCGTGTTTTGAAAGTACTCAGCCCCAGCACGACCCAGTCCCAGCTTAATGACGACGAAATCAGGGCCAACATACGCAAGGGTATGTTCGATACGGCTGAGGAGCGTTTCGTGGCCGTTCCAATCACCACCAGACCCGACAACAAGAAAACCAAGGTGAAAGACAAGAAAGGCAAGTCGAAAGACAAGAAAGGAAAATCCAAGGACAAGAAAAAGAAGAAAAAGTAGGCCCAAGCCACAGTATGACCTTAGTATAGGTTGTTACTGCTCAATTCCCAGACATTACCCCCCGCGGATGGTCTGTGAAGGAAGTGTCTCTGGCAGGGATGCCAAAGCCAAGTCTGCAGGGAGGCATTTAGGGCCGCGGAAAAAAAATAGAGTATCCCGTCTTGCTCGTCTTTTGGCCCGGGTTCAGCGTTATGAAAAGGGTTGCATAGAAAAGCTATGCAACCGTTTCCTACAGTCCCCCTTCCGGTCAACCTGGCCGGATCCATCGAATCCCGGTTGCTGGAATCTGCTGGCCCGATCTCACCCGAACAACTGATCACAACTGAAAAAATGCCCCCTTACAGCTTTTCTACAGGGGCGCCTCCTCCCGGCTACTGCGGTTCATCGGGCAGTACCACTGTTCAGGCTAAACCACAGCAACTTTGTGCCGATACCCAGCAAAGGGCATTAGCGCTCCACTCCGCTGTTTCCGTCTTAAACCAGAGCAGGGCTTCCAAACCATGAATTTACCCGTCAAAATTATTCAAACCGCTTTCCGCTCGATCGGCGTAACTAGAATCAAACCCCAGTTACTCATACTGAATATTCTGTTGCTGGTTATCGGCCTGGCAGCAGGCGGGTCCGTCTATATGAGCGTACAGAGCGACGCGGCGACCATCAACATGGCAGGACAGCAGCGCATGTTAAGTCAGCGTATTGTCAAGGAGACACTCATGGTGGCCCAGGGAGTAGGCGACCGGGCAATGATCGAGAAAACTGCATCTCTGTTCGTCGACTCCCACAATAAACTCCTGAAAGGCGACCCCGCTGCAGGTATCAACAGGAGTTCCGACCAGACCATTCAGACACGACTGAAGAAAATCAAGGTCCTCTGGCAGAACCACCACCAGGAGTTGTCCAGCTATCTTTCGGATCGGGATACCAGACGACTCCCTGGTATTCTGGAAGCCTCAAACCTGGTGCTGAAAGAGATGAATCAGACAGTACAGCTGATGGAGGCACGTTCGAAAGAGGCGGTTATTGTCCAAGCCTGGTATGCCGTTTTCATGGTAATGCTCATTCTCTTCTTTTCATTCTTGATTTTTCTGTTCGTAAGCAACCGTCTGGTAGGGCCAATCATCCAGTTGGAAGCCGCATTCGAGCGGGGAGCCAGGGGGGATTTCTCCCAGTCACTACCCATTGGCGAGAGTAAAGATGAAATGGCCTCGGCTTTCCAGTCGTACAACGCCATGACCGACAGCTTCTCCAACATGGTCGGAGCCGTTGTCCGAAGTGCCGCGTCGGTGGGTACGGAAAGCTCGCGATTGAGTTCTGCCTCCCAGATCAATGCCAGTGGGATGCTAAGCCAATACCAGCAGATCGAGCAAGTCTCCACCGCAATGAACGAATTGTCGGCTACGGTCCAGGAAGTGGCCCAGAATATCACCCATGCCGCAGAACACGCCTCTCAGGCCAATCTGGAGGCTGTTAACAGCCGGGAGGTAATGGGCAATGCCTCCCAGTCCATCGAACAGTTGAACAGCCAGGTGGAAGTGGTTTCCGGTGTGATTTCTCACCTGGACACGGAAAGCCAGGAAATCGGCAAGGTTCTTGACGTTATCAACGGCATCGCAGAACAGACCAATCTACTGGCTCTCAACGCTGCCATCGAGGCCGCACGAGCTGGCGAACAGGGTAGAGGATTTGCGGTGGTCGCCGACGAAGTACGGGCTCTGGCGGCACGCACCCGGGAATCCACCCAGGAAATCCAAACCATGATCCAACAGCTTCAAACCAAAGTACAGGAAGCGGTCACCGCCATCGATGTCAGTCTGGAGCAGGCAGGAAAAGGAGTCACTCAGGTTGTGGAGGCGGATGCCTCCCTGAATCTCATCGCAGAGTCCATATCAACCATCAACGAGATGAATACACAAATTGCCACTGCCGCCGAAGAGCAGAGCCTGGTAACCGAAGACATGAATAAACGCATCGTTGAAATTGCTGAACTGGCAAAAAGGACCCGTTCGTCGGCAGAGCAAAATCTGGAAGCGGCGGGACGCATCGCCAGTGGCGTCGGGGCGTTGGGTGAGAAATCAAGTCATTTCAAAACCGAAGATGACGGACTGGAGCTGGAACTGGCGAAAAGTGCCCATCTGGCCTGGATCGGCAAGCTCCGTACCTATCTCGACGGCAATGGCGGTCTTACCAAAGAACAGGCCACCTCCCATCATCATTGCATACTGGGAAAATGGTACTACACCGAAGGGCTGAAGCATTTTGGCCACCTGCCGGAAATGAAAGCACTTGAAGCACCTCACGAGAAAATGCACAACCACATCCAGCAGATCATTGAGCTTAAGGAATCGGGAAAAAGTGAAGAAGCCGAAATTCCGTTCAGCGACATTGAACCATTGTCCGCACAGATAATTTCCCTTCTGGAAGCCATCCAGCAAAAAATCGACGCGAAGCGCAACGGTACCCGCCATTGAAATCACACATGAATTCCTGGTCAAAGGGTAACTTTATCATTGCCCTGCGCCGACGTGCCTGATGCCTTTGGATCCCCCTTGTTTCACCAGGGGGATCCCGGCTATTCCCGCCTTCTGGTGGATTTAAACCGTAGTCTGGAAGATCCCTCAGCAATACCCGAAGTCAGCGACAATGTGCCTGTTCCAGGCAACCAGGGACTCAGCCGCGAACAGAAGGCCCTGCGAGTCCGCTCGTTCTACACGCCTTACCGGGAAGCCATCGACAGCATGCTGTATCGACACTGGGAACGCTGAGGAGACTCTGTGTATCTCCGTCCTGTGCCTGCCAGAGAACCGCCATGGAGAAATGTGGTTTTCAAATGTTTTTATTTCAACGTAACTACTCTCCCCGCACGTGCAATCTGTTACACGAGACGCCGTAAAACCCTCCCTGCAGGCTTGGCTTTGGCATCCATGCCAAAGACACTTCCTGCACAGACCGCCCATGGGGGGTAATCTCAGGGAGGTGGGCAGTTACAATTCAACTTTTAATCTCTTCTAATATTCTAATAAATCAACTATAGTGAGCATATCGCTTGTAATATCTGTAAACAGGATGATGGTGCAGTTTGTCTGGCTGGCTGCTATAGCACATACCTCTGGACACCTGTCCTGTCATCGTGACCAACGGTGCTGATATCATGGCAAAATTCTGGCTGATTGCAGTTTTCATCTTTGCTGGCGGATTGTACTACTGGTTTGGGGACGAACAGGCTGCACAGACAACCTCAAAACCTGATCGCCCCATCAAGGATCGATACACCGGCCACCCTGTCCCAACCGCTTCCAGCGCTCCCCAGGGAATGAGTATTCATAGATCCGCCGATCCCTTCAGAAACGGCATCCCACGCCAGCACAGAGAAAGCCCGTATCCTTCTGGTCACCCAGCTTATGGTGGGATCAGTCCTGGTTCCCCCCGCTACCATTTTCGTCCCCTTGATACACAAGCGCTGGCACGGAGAAAGCCCCCTTCACCCAATCGTTACGGGTTTCCCTCCACCCGGCAAAACCAGACCGAGTTCCCATCCCCGGATAGTCTCTCCGCGTACGGCGTCGGAAACACACCCGACTGGTCTGTCTATCCTCAAGGGAAGCCCGCCCCCGGATACAAATTCAGACCCGATGACGCCGGGAACCGGGTTGAAAGGTGGATTGGCAACTACCCCAAATTCCCTGGGGCTGAGCCAACCGCGCCCCTGCGACACTATACCCCGGAACCCAAGGCGAATTACGCCTTCATCTGGTGACACCCGGCCATCCAGCCCCAAGCGCAATCTGACAGGGTACCAACTGCCGTCAAACAGGGTGATCGCCAACGCTGCTGCTACCAGGAGCACCTTGAACCCGGTCTCACGCACCAACGAATGGATGATTCGAAGTCTTCCGGATAACCCGCCCTTGACACCCTCTTGTTTCCAATCCCTTGCACGATTGAAAATGGCAGTTCATTCTGGTGCTTCTCAATGTAATAATTGTGTATCCGACAGTTTGCAGTATTCCTGGCAGAGCGACCGCGGAAAAGCAGATTCCACAAACCCCATTTTGAGGAAGAAGCGATACCGCATCGGAAACTGCCGCTGTCGGACCGGTAATCAACAGATTCGCATACCAGATCGTTCACGTGGAGGATAGAGCATGTCGATTTCAAAAATACTGGAAACCTATCTGGTAGAGCGCGGTGTCAAGTTTACGCTGAAACCTCATACCCCCACGGGCTCCAGCATGGAGTCCGCCGAGCAGGCCCATGTTTCCGGCGATGCGCTGGCAAAAGGCGTATTGGTAAAAAAGGGCGATGACTACCTGCTGGTCGTGGTTCCGTCCGACTATCACATCGACCTGGAATCTCTGAAAACTTTTCTGCGACAAGAGGTCGAACTTGCCTCGGAAGAGGAACTGGGCAGTCGTTTTTCGGATTGTGAACTGGGCGCGGCCCCTCCTTTGGGACACGCTTACGGTATCAAGACCATCTGGGATCCAAGCACTTCGCTGGGCCGAGAGAAGTGGATTTATTTCGAAGCCGGTGACCATCAAAACCTCATCAAGGTCTCCGGTGAGCATTTCCACGAACTGATGGCTCCCGCCGAGCGGGGTGTATTCAGCTATCACATCTGATGCATCAGTGTGCCGGGGATGATGTATGGCCATCTGCGGACTGTGTCAGCTTTCACACCTGGCGCAGTTTGCCATCGGTGACGGGGCCACCCCAAGAACATCGTCCCGGGTGAACTCACCAGCAGGCCGCACCGGTAGCGAGAGCGGCCATTCCCAATAGCAGCCTGGGGCCACCCCGGTCTCCAAAAGAGGTACCCACTGGTCATTCCATTCCGGGGGAAGCGGGAGAAACAGCACATGGATGGGCCGCTGACGACACCGGGGATGGGATCAATTGAAGGCAATGCCCGAGCTGACACATCAACGGGGTAAAATCCCGAGTTACTTCAACCGGATGGTCAGAAACACCACCCCCAGATTCAGGATCGCCAGATAGAGGAAAATCTGGGGAACCGTAAACCCGAGGCCCAGCAACACCGCGCTGGCCAATGCCGATATCACCATGAACAAGGAATTGAGAATATTCAAGGCGGAGATATTACGAGCGCGATGAGAAGGTTCACTGCGGGCCTGGATCATAGTGTTCAAAGGCACCACATAGATTCCCCCAAAAACTGCAATCAACAAAAAATCCACCAGGATTCTCCAGTTGGACAACGACCCCATGAACTGCAGCGCACCCATCAGTGCTGTTTCCTGTTGAACCAAACCACCTCGGGTAGCAAAGTACAGATCTACTGCGAACAGGGACAATCCGAGTGCACCATAGGGAACATAAGCACCATGGACTTGACCTTTCAGCAAGCGGTTGCAAAGCAGTGATCCAATACCGATACCAACGGAAAAGATCAACAGCAGCAGAGTCACGAGGCTCTCATCTCCGTTGAGCGACACCTTTCCCAGGGTCGGTACCTGCGCAAGAAACGTCGCCCCGACCAACCAGAACCAGGACACGGCAACAACAGGATAAAACAAAGACGGCCGTTCTGCCGTATAACGAATGATCTTCCAGGTTTCAGTCAAAAAGTTAATATTGATCTTCAACTGAGGGGCGGCCGGGGCCGTATTCGGAATAAACCGGCTGAAAAACCAGCCACTGATGGCCACCCCGATGACAAGTACTGAAATAACCAGGGTACCTTTCCAGGCAAGAATAAAAATACCGCCGACAACAGTTCCCAGAAGAATAGCGAGAAAAGTCGCTGCCTGAATCAGACCATTACCGCTGATCAGCTCATGCTCCCGCAGATGATCCGGCAGAATACCGTATTTCAGGGGTCCGAAAAATGCTGACTGGGTACCCATCAAGAAAAGCACCCCCATCAGCACAGGGATACTCTGCAGGTAAAAACCCGCTGCAGCACCACACATCAGCAGTATTTCCACCTGCTTCACCCGTCGAATCATCCCGGCTTTGTCGTACTTGTCGGCAAGCTGACCGGCTGTCGCGGAAAACAGAAGAAATGGCAGAATAAATATACCTGCTGCTGCAGTCACCATCACCCCGGCATCCAGGCCGGACTGTTCCGCCAACTCAAACGTAATCAGAATCACGAGCGCATTCTTAAACAGATTGTCGTTGAATGCCCCAAAGCTCTGGGTAACGAATAGAGGCAGAAATCGGCGGGTACCCAGGAGAAAGAACTGGTTTCGTGGCATGGCTGGATTCCTAATTCTCCAGAGACAAGCGGGCAAGTTCTGATTCCAGCTCTATCCGCTCCAGACGTTTGAAAACAGCTTTATCAAACAACGTGAAACCGCCAGCCAGTTCATACCAGGCCAGGCCCTTGATCCAGGGTGCCGACGCGTAGCTGCCCTGTTTTCGCCTCGGCAGACAATAGGCATGCCCCGGCAGATACAGCATGTTATAGCTGATCTGTCTTTTGTGGAGCCTGTCGATAAAACGCCAGGTGTCTCCACGGCAATCAAACCTGTGACAGGGTACCGGGAATTCCAGAGTACCACCGTTATGCCGCCAACAGCAGTTGCTCACAGGCAACGGAGAGTCACGATGGTACATCTGAAAATGCAGCTGATTGACTGAAGCGCAGGCTCCATAGCTATTGTAGCCGAATCCGACACCCGGTAGATCCATGGAAAAACCGGTCGTCAACCGCCAGAGATAGTCATTGTCTTCCTCTGTCAGCAACTGGGGAAGCTCGCGGCGCGGTTCGGGCACTAACAAGCCATGCAGTTCCACAAAGGGATACTTATTGTAAAAAAGCGCCGCACGCCGTCCCTGCAAATACCCCTGCCAGAGTATTTCCTTACGAAGAAACAGTTTATTGAAATGAAATCCGGCGTGATCGAAAGGAATCGTAATTCCGCTGACTTGTTTGCCATTCAGGCGGGGCGGCCGAAAAGAGCGTAACTGGTTGTACTGTAGTTCCCAGGGGCCCACCTGACGGAATTCGGTAGTGGATAACCGATCGAACCCCACCTTCAACAACTGCCGGAATACATGCAGGTCAGCCATGGCGTCATCCAGTACCAGGCCGGAGGTAGAATGCCCGGACATGTTGCTGGCGAATTGTTCAAACCTGTACCCCAGGGACTCACCCAACGCTGCCCAGAGCTGTTTATCATAAGCGGCATTGGCAAGCACCAGGATATAAGTGCCAAGCTCATCGTAGTCGGTGAGAAGCCGGGACAGGCCGGCTTCGAATGAGCGCCGCAACGCAGCAGGTGAAGAAAAAGGCAGGGGAGTCATGAAGAATCGGAAGAACCGGTTACCCTTTAAAACAAAATAACTGTTGGTACGGCAGCTCGTTCAACCACAACAACTCCCCTCTTCGTCCACTTTACCCTTCACCAGGTAGCGTCGAAACGGCCTGATCGCCACTACCAGAATAACCAACAGGCTCAGCACCCCAATGACTACCGGCGACTCGTGCTCACCGCCACCTCCTGAATTCATCTGGGAAATCAGGTCCAGGCTGGCGCTGTCGATCAGAGCGTCCAGCCCCAGCCCCAATAGAATACTCATACCCCCGACTCCACCAAGATAGGCCACCAGCGCCCTGTTTCCCAACTCCCGGCGAACCAGTGCAAGACTTGCGATATTACTGGCCGGGCCTGCCAGTAAAAAGACCAGAACGGTTCCAGGGGACACACCGGCAAACAACATCGCATGGGCCAACGGGGTACTGGCGGTCGCACAAACATACATCGGAATTGAAAAAAGCATCACCAGAAGCATGGCACCAAGCCCGCTGCCCCAACTGGAGAGCATACCGGGAGGCACCAGAGTAATCACTGCTCCGGCGGCCAGAATGCCAACGGCCAGCCAGATGGCCAGATCATCGATCAGATCTGAGAAAGCGTATTTCAAACCATCCCAGGTACGTACCCAAAGCCCGGCCTGGCGGTCCCCTTCATTGCCAGGCGTGGCTTCTGAACAGCACGCAGAACCCGCAGCACATTCCCCACCCGCCACTCCGATCGCTACCGGAACGGAGAGGGATTTGGATAACTCGCGCACTTGGGTCCAACCTACCAGCATGCCAGCGGCAACAGCCGAAACGATGGCCGAGACAGGCCTCAGGATGGCCATGAAAGGTCCCAGCAAAACCCAGGACAAGGCCACTGAATCCACCCCCGTTTCCGGGGTTGAGATTAGAAAAGCGGTAGTGGAAGCCCGGGATGCCCCCGACCGACGCAGCGCCATGGCTGCTGGCAGCACGCCACAGGAACAAAGGGGTAGAGGAGCACCAATCAACGCAGCCCTGGTCACCGGACTCCATCCGCTGCCACCCAGAGACCTACCCACCAAATCCAGTGGCACCCACGCACGAATGAGACCCGCCGCTATCAAGCCAAGCAACAGCCAGGGTGCCGATTCCAGTGCCAGCTGTAACGTATTTTCAAGGAAAAACGCCATAGGTTATGAGTCTATCACTGGTTCCCCATCAATTTCACATCGGCTGCATACTGGAATTGATTCCAGGGAGCCGCTGAACAATATCAAGGGTTTCACGGCGTAGGGGTGTGCCACATCAAAATGATCGGAGAATCTGGCCAAATCCAGCCTCTCCGCAGTAGGCTCACTATTCTCGGACAGTCCTTAGGAGCCTTTCCCATCATCCTCAATGCCAGGTACCGGATCGAATCCCCCCTCATGAAATGGATGGCATCGAGAAATCCGCTTCAGCCCCAGCCACAATCCTTTCAGGGAACCATGCAGCTCGATAGCCTCCCTGGTATAAGCGGAGCAGGTGGGATAGTAACGGCAATTGTTTCCCAGCAAAGGACTGATGAGATAGCTGTAACCACGGATCAACCACAGCAGAACATTTCTGAATACGGATCGTTGTCGGGGGGGTAAAACAGTCTTCATCTTCCAATGCTCCTTCATCGTGATATTGAAGGAGAATCCGTACTCGTTCAACACGCCTGTGACCGGTTTCGTAACATTATCGGCATTCGTGGTCCAGGCTCCCACCCTTTCGTACTACCTGTACTACCACCCCATATTCAGGATAGAAAAGCGTCCTGCAAGCCGGTAAAATCGGGATCCGGATCTAAATCAGGTCGAAATCTACAGGGAATATAAACATGGGCAACTCACAATCCGGAATCCTGGCCGACGTCCCACCCCTCGCCCGCTATCTGTTTTTTTCCCTCAAAACCGGGGCACAACCCGCTGGAGTACTCCGCACACTGGGCGAAACCCCGTGGAACGATAAGGTTGTGATAGGACTGGGACTGTCGCTGATCAAGTCACTGGATAAAAAGGTGGATGGCCTTAGAACCTTCCCCACCCTGGCCGGCCCCGGTCTGGAGGTGCCTGGTACCCCCAGCGCACTCTGGGTCTGGCTGCGCGGAGAGGATCGGGGAGAATTACTGCACCTGTCCCGAGCCATCGAGAAATCGTTATCCGAAGCATTCCACCTTGACCGGGCAATCGACGCCTTCAGATACAAAGACAGTCGCGACCTGACCGGCTACGAAGACGGTACCGAGAACCCGAAAGACGAGGATGCGGTCGAGGCCGCTATCGTGCAGGGAAAAGGAAATGGTGTCGATGGATCCAGTTTCGTGGCGGTCCAGCAGTGGGTTCACGATCTCGATCATTTTCAAGCCATGCCCCGGACGGAACAGGACAACACCATCGGTCGACGCATCGCAGACAACGAGGAAATAGATACTGCTCCGGACTCAGCACATGTCAAACGTACCGCACAGGAGTCCTTCGATCCCGAAGCTTTCCTGGTCAGACGCTCAATGCCATGGGCAGACGAGACCAGAGCAGGGTTGGTATTCGTGGCTTTCGGACACACTTTCGATGCGTTTGAGGCACAGCTCAGGAATATGGTTGGTGAGACCGACGGTATCGTGGATGCTCTGTTTAAATTTACCCATCCAATCAGTGGCAGTTATTTCTGGTGCCCACCCACCAAAGACGGCGGACTGGATCTTTCCGCTTTGGAAACAGGCGGTTAGTCAAGGGTCGACTGACTCAACGCTTTCCGAAAAGTCAGCACCAGGTACGGAAACGGACGAAGTTTTATCCTTACCTGCTGGGTTTTGGCTGCTCTGGTGGGTTCTGGGACTGTCCAGTACCGCCAGAGAGTCAGGTATAAAACGGGATATCAGCGGGTCGTTTCCAAAACCGGGGAACAATTAACTGCCCCCTGCTTCTGCAGCGCAACCTCTCTCCAGGTCCGCTATCCCGGGAATCAGAGGCGTTTCAAAGTCAGAAGTGACTTGTCTCCCCGCAGAACAACGAGGGAAACAGATCACTTACTTCCGGACCAACAGGGATTCCAGTCCACTGAAAGTGATACTGGATAATCCCACCGAATCAAGAAAAACGGCTTTAGAACTCCATGCGGAGACCGGCACTGATCGTATGGCTCGTCCACCGACTGTTGGCCAGTATCGTGCCGTAGTCGACGAAGCCCACGATACCGTTCTTCCAATGCCCGGAAACACCCAGTCTCAACCCCATATAATCCCTGTCCGGATCCTCGGTAAAAATCTGCAGATTGCTTCCGCCCGGATCATTGGTGAATCGACCGGTAATGACCTGGGCATCATCCTTGAACTCATGGAGCCAGTCCAGACGGCCGTAGGGAATCACTACCCCCCACTCCGTGCTATGGGCATAGGAGGCCCTTCCGCCCAGTTGCATCGTTAACCACTCCTGTTCGCTGCCGTCGATCTGGGTTGCCCAGCCCCCTCCCGCTGCGGTCGGGTTGGACATACGCTCGGTGAAGCCGTTGGATTTCGATTTAAGGTAGTCCAGATCCAAGCGGGGGCCGAAGGTCCATCCTTTTCGGAAAAAATCGTATCCGGTACCAACGGAAAAACCGTACATATGGCCATCGTAACTGGCACTGGCTTCCTGGGTCACTGTATTGTTGAGCTGGTAACTGATGCGGCGATTCTGATCAAAATCGTTGTCGCCGTAGGTGGCGGAGAAATCCACGAAGAAGTCTTTCTCGCTGTAGTAAGTGCCGTAGAGGCTCAAGCTGTATCCCGTGCTGTCGAGCCTGCCACCATTATTGTTCATATCGGCCCGGGTATCCATGTAACCCACGGCACCACCCAGTACAAATTGATCGGTAAAACGGTAGTCCACACCGGCGGTAATGCCCCAGGTATCGAAATCGAACCCGGACTCCAGAAAGGATCTCTCCTTATCACCCCAGTTATAGTCTCCGGTGACAAATGCCCCCCATCGCGATCCGGCAAGGGGGTCGTCGGCACTGGCGCCACTACCCTTGTTACCGCTCAGCAGAGAACCGAACATCTGCCCGATAGGTACTGTCTGATCCTGGGCATGCAGGGTCAACCCTTGAAGGGAAATCCCCGTGATACCTCCCCGTAAGCCAAGCAGGCGGTTCGTGATATTACCCGACTGGGTGTTACCCCCCTGCCTGGAAGTCTGATTGGATTTGGTGGCCCGGTCGGGAGTAATCTCCTCCAATGCAGCGGTCACGGATGGGTCTCCCTGGGCACCAGACACCACCAGCTCGTTACAGTCTTTCTGCATACGTTCGGTTATGCGACCACTGACACAGGCATCTGAAATCACTTTGACGGTGGATTCCGCACTGGGTTGGCCCATGGCAAAAGGCTCCAAGACTTCATTTACCTCCTCTTCAGTAGGCGGCTCCATGGGGGGTTCTGTTGCTGCTACGCCCACGCCGTGCAAGTGAACCTGCCGGATCCCAGAACCGTACTCATAGTCCTCGTAGGGGATGATCAGCTGGGCTTCCTGACTTCCCGCCGTGCGTGGCTTGAAGACCACATAGATTTGACAACTGTCACCGTACTCCAATGTGTTGTCACAGTTGTCTGTCGTGCTGAAATCAGCAGAACCGGAAACAGAAAATGCGCCCAGCGTTACATAGCCGAATCGTGATTCACTGTTGGTGCTGACCAGACCGTCACTGGCATAACTCTCACTGTCATAGCCGTAATCATAGCCCTGGGCTGTCAAGGTCACCATCTGCGTCGAGCTGGTATCCCCCACCCTAACCTCATTAAAACTAAGTGATCCAGGACTGACCAGCAATGCACCATTGACTTGACTTTCCGCCAGACCCGACCCGGCCGCCAACATCAGGAAAGGAACAAATAAACTGGTATAAATGAGTGCCCTGGTCTTGAAACCGAAGGCAGCAGGCACTTGGCGGTATTGCATCCCCAGAATCCCCCTAGCTGTTATCTCGCTGTATTGTCGGAAAAGCCTGTGTCCGGGCCTTTCTTGATTGAACGTTAAAGACCCGACGCAATGAACAACGGCACCTCGAAGGATTGGTTCCTTTGCCGCTTGTGAAGAAAATCACCGGGGTAAGCCCGGTGATCAGGACTATCTCCCAACGCGTATCCTTTATACCACTAATGTATCCTTTGTACCACTGGTATGTGTTTTAACAGCAGCTGCAATCCAGGTCAATAGCATTTTTACCAGAGAGATACCCATTGAGCGCTATCCCTGGGGTATAAAGAAAAACTCCCCGGCTTCATGTCCTCCGTGCCTGATAGGCGCGTATTCAGGGATCTGATCGACGCCAAACTCAGCGGCGGACTGCTGAACTTCCTTGGCCAGACCGCGATACAGTTTATAGGCCTCCAGTATGGAATCATTCTGATCCAGCACGCGGAGAAAAGCATTGGCAAAAACTGAATGTCTGCCGTCGCCTTCGTCGAGCACCGGCTGCAACCCGCCGGACGTCAACACGGTCCGGGAACGTGTCTTGGCCATGACCTTCAACCACCTGGCCGTTATCTCATCCGACATTTCCGCATCCAGCCGTGCTAGAGAGGACCGCGTAAGAGACCCGGAGTAACAGGAATCGGCAACCACCAGCACATGCTTCGCCGAAGTGGTATTCAATATATCCGTTACAGCCGTATTGGATATCCAGTTTGCGGTATTGTTCGGTTCCGCATCCACGGGAAGCCAGTGCCCCCGCAGGTTTACCCGATCGAGCTCTCCGTGTCCGGCATAGTAGATCAGCAGGTTGTCTTTTTTGGTCAACCGCTCCCGCAAGGTATTCAACGCCGACAACATATCATAGCGTGTGGCATCGATAAGCGTCGTCGTCTGGAATCCGTAC
Source organism: Gammaproteobacteria bacterium (assembly GCA_024227135.1). Taxonomy (GTDB): domain Bacteria; phylum Pseudomonadota; class Gammaproteobacteria; order Chromatiales; family Chromatiaceae; genus JAHEHQ01. The sequence continues at coordinate 16,593 of JAAELC010000284.1, read as the reverse complement.
TTATTGCTCAGGATATCAGCCGCCTGCCGTGCATCCTGAACGGCGCTTCGCAGGCTTGGGAAATGCTTGTACTGATTGTTACCGATTACCAGGGCGTGATAGTTACCAAAATCGATGCTGCCGAAACTTCTGGCGGAACGGGACGATCCACCCCTGTCTGCAGTGAATTCTTCACTGCTTTTGATATGACGAAGTTTGGGTATGAGAAGAAACTCAACCGTGGCCTGCTGACCAGCTTTGTCCACCGCCACCATTTTTACCGATGTCTGTTCCTTATCGATGGCAATCGCTGTCTTGAAGGTACCAAACTCGTCGGTTTCTGCCACTGTATCATTAACGGTAAAAGAGAGAAGACCCGCCGGGGCAGTCACTTTACCGGTAATCAGTCGCTGCTTCGCAGCGGATCGCAATCTCACACTCGGAATTCCCCGGGTGAGGGCAAGTGGCGGATCGAGGATTTCAATCGACGGACCGGGATACTGCACAGCAGCCAGGCTCGCCTCCATGGCGCTCTGATTGGATTTGAGTTCAGACAGCTCACTTTTGTAGCCTTTTGCTTCGGACTCGTATTGAGCAATCTGCTCCCTCTGGCGTTGGATTTCCGCCAGATTCTTTTGTTGAGATGCTCTGAGATCAGCCACTTCCGCTTCCTTCTGGCGGGTATCACTTCTGGCATGCTCCAGATCTTTCTGGGCCTGTTCCAGCAACGTATGCTCTCTGGCAAGCGCCGGATTGAGCCTGGCCAGACTGGCCTGGCTTTCTGCAAGATCCTGCTGGGTCACTGACAGCTTCTCCGAGAGATCACCGATCTTCCGCTCACGCCCTGACACATCAGCCTTCAGGGAGGAACGCTCCGTGATGATCTCTTTCTGCAACTCATCCAATTGCCGGCGATACGAGTCGGCCTGTTCCCGCAACCTGGCAGTTGTCGCTCCCTGAACACCCAGCTGACTCTCCTTTTTCTCGAGATCACTGCGTAATCCGGCCACTTCCCGTTCCCGGTTTAACACGGTTTGACCGTTTTCCTCCAGTGAGCGCTGCGCCGCCTGAAGCTGACGCTGATCCACCTCCTGTCGGCCCCTGCTCACCTCCAGTTGCCGGTTCGACCGCTGCAACCCGGCATTTGCCTGATTCAAATCCTGGCTCAACTGTCTATTTTCATCTACCTGAGCCTGGAGATCAGATTCGAGGCGGCGCTTCGCCTCTCCAGATGCCTTTCTTTCATCAACCGCCTGGGATTGCTGTTCAGCAAGATTACCCTCGAGTCGCGAGATTTGTTCACGCTGCTGCCGAACTTCCCGTTCTTTGCTGTTCAGCTGGCTCCGAATCTCGGCAATCTGTTTGTCATCCACGGCCGTACCGGTGGATGGACTGGAGCGGCGCTGATCCTCATATTGACCCTTCAGCACCTCGAGTTCGCTTTCCGCCCTGGCAAGGCTGCGCTGTTGCGACCTGAGACTACCCTGGGCACTCTGTAACTGACTCTGCAGACGATTGGAGCGGCTTTTCTCCCGAGCTGCCTGCTGCCGTAACAATCGCATTTCCTTATCTGACTGGGGGGAAACTTCCACAGAAGAGGCGAATTGAAGATTCTCTTCTTCAAGACCCGAGGCTCTGCGATACCAGTTCAAAGCCTGTGCCAGGTCTTTTTTGACACCCAGCCCTTTTTCGTAGAGGAAACCGATACTGAGTTTGGCCCGGGCATTACCCTGATCTGCCGCTTTCCGATACCATGCCATGGCGGTGGCGTAGTCCGGCTGCACACCCAGACCTTTTTCGTAGATTTCACCGACGTAATTCTGTGCCTGGGGATCGCCCTCCATCGCCAGCGGTAACCATACGTTCAGGGAGGTTCGGAAATCCGCACGATCGTAAGATACGTAATCGCCCCCGCGGATCTCACATTCGGATGCGGTGGTTTTTATGGGTCGTCTGGGCGTAACGTAGGTCGCGTTCTTTCCCAGTTTGCGAACCTGCCCGGGGAGCAGGCAGTCAATGATCAGAAACTCATCCCCATCACCGGCATTTGCACCGGTGACGACTGAATCTTTCGTGGCATTGGACTGGCATCCCGCCAGCGAAAGCCCGGCAGTCATGACAGCAGCCAGAAGAACGGTTTTTATTCGAATCCAGCTATTGGGCTGTTTTGGCAACAAGTGAAACATCTCGACTCCCTTCCATTTAAAATGGCCTGTTCATACTCAAGGATAGACAATTTAGTGAAATACCGTCAGCACAAATGCCCCATCGGCCGTCAACCCGGGTACTTTATACTAATAATACTCGTTGTGTCAGGTTGTGCCGGCCCAAGCGCACGCTTTCAACAAACAGCCGGGCAGTACGGGTTCACCCGCAATGACATCCCAGGTCTGGAGTTCACCCACGCGGTATACAGCAGCCCAAACGTTAACAGGGGACGTCGCCTGCATGTCTATCTGGGCAGCGATGGACTGCCCTGGATCAGGGGACGATGGGAATCGAGGGACCCCACACCGAGAGTGCCGGTCGGCCTGACATTGTTGTCGCTGGACAGCAACCCGGCAATCTACCTGGGGCGCCCCTGTTACCACGGGCACGCTTCCGACAGCGAATGTACCCCCCACCTCTGGACCAACGCCCGCTACTCTGAACGGGTGGTCGGGAGTATGGAACAGGCATTGAGGAAGGTCATGGCAGACAAAGGCTACGAAGAAGTGGTATTCATCGGATACAGCGGGGGGGGGGTGCTGGCGATGCTGATGGCCGAAAGGTTTCCCGAAACCCGATCTGTGGTCACCGTGGCAGCTAATCTCGATACCGCAGCCTGGACGTCCCATCACCACTACGATCCTTTGACCGGCTCTTTGAATCCAGGCGAGCGGGCATCGCTGAACTCAACCATCCACCAGTACCATCTGGCGGGGGCACTCGATAGCAACGTTCCATCCCGGATCATCCAGTCCGCAGCCCGAAAACAGCCCAGCGCGCAATACATTGAGTGGGCATCTTTTGACCACAGTTGCTGCTGGGAGACCATATGGAAACCTTTTCTGTCCTGCCTGAATTCAAACTGTGCCTGGTCTCCCTGATCGCTCATCAAGCAGGGGGCTATCGTTCCTCCAGTTCCTCCTTCAGCTTGAGCAATCCCGGATGAGTGGGAACCGCCTCGATACCCCGTCCGTGAACAGCCCTGGCCTCTTCGGTTTTCCCTGCATCGAGATGCCGCCTTGCCACCGCTTCGAAATGATCACCGATCTTACCCAGCCCAGTATAGGCCTCCCGATTGTTTTCGTGCAGCCTGAGGATGGATTGATAGGCCTCATATGCGTTTCCCCCCGGTGGATCCAGGTAGCGTCCCACCAGCTGATGCACTTCAGCGACTTCAAGCAGTCCCTCCACCCGCTCTCGAGTGGCTGGCTCCAGAACCGAGGTATCCTCCAGCTCGATGGGTGGTATCTGAGCCGGCTCACCCAAATCGAAGTAGTAATACAGAGAAGCCGCTACCGCGGTTGAAAACAGTAAGGCATAAGTCAGGGTGACCAACCGGTGTTTCCGAGTCGATGCCCGGTCAGCGCGGGGTCCGGACATTTGCTGCAGGAACATCGTGGCATCGAGGGTGCGCTTCTCCCGATCGAATGCCAAACCACCGGAAATGGCATTCCAGAGATCCTTGGACATCTCTTTCGGCCGCTTGGGGGTCAAATCGGAATTACGGGCAACAATTGCCGGCTTTCTCTCAAAGGGGTGTATGCCGGTGAGCAGTTCATAAGCCACCACAGCCATTCCGTAAACATCGTCCCTCGGGTCTGGAATCGCTCTTTCAAACATTTCACAACTGGCATAGGTAGGCGTCAATGCACCGAGTGAACCGGGATCAAACACAGTCTCGTCCGAAGCCGTTAATTCCGGTTTCTGCACGGCTCTTGCGATACCGAAGTCGACGACCTTGACCACGTTGTTGGAAGTCAGAAATATGTTTCCCGGTTTGAGATCCGAGTGGACGATCTTGTTCTTGTGGGCGTAGGCCAGAGCCCGCGCCATCTGCACGATAATCGACTTGGCTAATTCAGGGGGCAGAGCCTTCGGTTGCAGACGCCGAATCAAGGTATCGAGAGGCTCTCCTTCCAATAACTCCATGGTCATATAGACATTGGGTCCATCCCGATCGAAATCGTAGACGGTCACGATATTGGGATGAGCAAGAAGCTGGGCTTTCTTGGCTTCCCTCTGGAGGGCGATAAACGAGTCCGGTGTCGCCTGAAAGTCCTTGGTCAGAACTTTAACCGCCATGTAAGGCTCTTTGTCCCTGGCCTCGACTTTTCTTAAATCACGAGCTTTGTAAACAACGCCCATTCCTCCCTTTCCAAGGATTTTCTCCAGCACGAAGCGATCCTTCAGGACCGACCCGACCCCCACGGTTTCACCCTCAGACTCAGACTTAAAGGCATCATAAGGCTCCGGGTCAGGATTTCTGGTTGGCTCCCCAGCTGCTGCTGTCCTGTCCCCTTCTATCGCCGTCTTTCTGGTACTCTCAATTTCTGGCGGGTGCAATGACGCAGTGCTGTCCAGGGGGTCTTCTGGCGCCTCCTTGTCAGATACCAGCAAGGTGCTGTCTGGGGGGGGCGAACTGCTCTCTTCTACCCGTGGAGGGGTACTGACGGCATTCAGCTCAGCGGTCAAGTCGGCTGGAGTGATCACTGTCTCATCACGACCCTTTTCAGAGTGCTGTTTCCGACTGGTTTCGAAAGATGTCATACGGCGGATGCCCTTTGTTCAGCAACTTGGGGAAATTCTGAATCAGCCCATCCAGGACTTACCAGAGAACAGCCGCCAGAAAATCTGAATTTCGACAGCTTTCATTTCAATGAGTTACAACCGTTGAAACAGCGGCACATCCCTTCACCGCTGAGCCTCTGAACTCGTTCAGAGATTTCTTGGGGTCACGAAGTAAAGAAGTATTATGCACCCTTTCTGCACCTTGAGCCCGTACCAGGCTAAAACACCACTACCAAACGTCCACCCATCTTTACCACGCTCTTACCACGCTCTTACCACGCCCACTGCTAACGTTTTCGGCCAATGGATACTATTCCACAGGCCTCACTTCAAACAACAAGGCCACCCAGATCCCACCTCGAAAGGCCTGGACAACCCAAATGTGAACCAGCCGCCCATCCCATGACCCTTGCCAGCGCGACACCCAACCCCTCCCACCGCCTTGCAGCACTGCATCACCACAGAGAACCTGATCAAGTACCTGAACCTCATTTCCCTGGATCCAGAAGGTTGGAGGAAAGAGTCTTCTGGAACCCGATGCGGGGCGCCAATCACAATGATCGGGGAGTGATGTCCAAGGCTTTAGGGCCGCGAAAAAATGGAGTATCCAGTCTTGCTCGTCTTCTTGCCCGGGTTCAGCGTTGTGAAAAGGGTTGCATAGGAAAGCTATGCGCCCCTTTTGCATCCTCGGCTTCGTGAACGGTGCATCCATGCACCACTACTCACGCCTTGAACCCGAACCAAAATACAGCGCAATTTCTGGATACTTACTAATTTCCGCGGCCCTTATCGAGCTTGGGACCCGAACGGCAACAATGGCCCGGCGGGGGCACTAAGGGCTGCACCAACTGAAAAGTAACCCGGGCAAGCTCCCCCCAGGCCCATGCTGGCAAGACGGATAGTTTCAAATTGTCCGTCTTCAATTTTGTCGCCCTCTCCATTGTTTTGTATGCCCCGTTCCGCTACTTTATTTACTATGACGCTTGGGATTTTACCCCATCGATTACCCACCCGATTACTCCAGAGCCACTTCCGACATTATGGCAGATCTGCAAAACAAACTGGAAAAGGTGGTGAACGAGATGCCCGCGTTCCCCAACAGCGTTACAAGGATAATGCAGCTGACCTCGGACATTGATTGCTCTCCAAAAGATATTGTGGATGTCATCGATCACGATCCGGTAATGACGATGAACATCCTCAAACTGGTCAACTCTGCTTACTTTGGGCTTTCCAGGAAAATAATTTCCATCAAACAAGGTGTGGTTTTTATTGGGGTCAATACAATCAAGCAACTTGCGTTGACGGTAGCCACGATAGGAAGACTGCCGAAGGAAACCAGCGCCGGCCTGAACATGAATGATTTTCTTCTTCATTCCCTTGGTACCGCGACGATTTCGCGACTTCTGGGTCAGCGCCTGGAGGTATCACCCCTGGAAGTATCCGGTTATTTCGTCGCAGGACTGTTGCACGATTTTGGTAAAGTTGTCTTTGCCCAGTTTATGCCCACAGAATTTGAAAAGGCGATGCAAAGAGCTGAAATGGACGGCATCTCACTTTATGAAGCAGAAAAACTGGAAATCGGCGCTGATCATGCCCAGATCGGTGGCATGCTGGGGGAGAAGTGGCAGCTTCCCCCGAACCTGGTCATCTGTATTCAGGATCATCATTCCGCTGAGGCAGAAAGTTCAGCGGCTCAAATGTGTGATTGCGTCATCGCTGCGAATCTCATTATCAAGCAAAAGGGGTTCGGAAATGCGGGCAACCCGGTCGTTGAGAATCTGCCCAACCGAACATCCGAGCGTTTCGGAATGGACCGGGACGAGTTAAGCGATGCACTGGGAGATATTGACGATGACTTGGACAAAGCCAGGCTGTTCCTTCGGCTTTGACGCTCTTCGTGGATATTGAAATGGGGTCACCGCAGAACAACAGCGAGTTCAGTCGATGAAAATAAGATTCCATGGGGTGCGGGGATCCATTCCCTCACCTGGTGCACACACCGTCAGGTATGGCGGAAACACCACCTGTATCGAAGTCAGGTCGGACACCAACGACCTGATCATCCTGGACGCGGGCACCGGTATTTTCCCTTTCTCCCATAAACTGCTTCCTGAAGTTCCCCTGACTGCCAACATTTTCATATCCCACACCCATTGGGACCACATCCAGGGGTTGCCCTTCTTCACCCCCGTTTTTATTCCCGGCAATACAGTGAACATTCATGGTCCTCAGGACCCGATTACTCAGCGGGAGTTGAGCGAAGTTCTCTCGAGGCAAATGGAGTATGCCTATTTTCCTATTCGGGAAGCGGAGTTAAAAGCGAAGCTGAACTACATCTCATTGAAAGAACGCCAGACCGTGGCGATTGGCTCCGCCAGGATCACGAATATTTTAATGAACCATCCCGTCATTAATTTTGGTTATAAAGTGGAATGTGGTCCGAAATCCATGTTTTTTACCGGTGATCACGAGTGGCCAATCAATATTTATAAGCCCGAAGATGACTACTACAACGAGTTTGAAGTACACATTGCACAACAGCGATGTGCTATTATCGATTTTATTCGGGGAACAGATGTACTCATAACCGACACTGCTTATACAGAGAAAGAATACACTGCCAAGAAGGGGTGGGGGCATGGTACCTTCCGAAGTTCAATCCTTCTGGCACGGGAAGCGATGGTTAAACGCTGTTATTTCACCCACCACGAACCCACCCGCAGCGATGAAGCGCTGGAAAGCGCTTTCGCAAAAGCGTTGGCCGAAAATGGGGTCGGCAAGGGTGATCCGGAGTTCTTCCTGGCCAGAGAAGGGGAAGCATTTGACTGGTAAGTACGTCGCCCCCTGCCTCCCCCTGTGTTGAAAGAGATTGAATGAATATGAAGATACTAAGGAACCTTTTTTACAAGCGTTTCAGTCTTTCCTTTCTACTGGTCCTGCTGGCAGCAACCCCCCTGGCATGGGGCGATGATACTGAACCCGGGAAAGTCATCAAAGTCTATATTGAACAACAGCAACTGATTGCCCTGGAAAACGACAAGGAGGTCTATAACTTCGATATTGTTACCGGGCGTGAGGGCAAAGAAACAACGACAGGCAAGTACCGTGTGTTCAGGAAGCACGAAAAATACACCAGCAAGACCTATGGCTCGGAGATGCCGTACACGATGTTTTTCACCAAGGACGGCAAAGCCATACACGGAACACAAATGGCTACCCTTCGCTCCTATCTCCACACCTATCTTACCGACAGCGTTGGATCCCAGGGATGCGTTGGCCTGACTGATGACCATGCGAAAGAACTGTTTGACTGGACCCCCGTCGGTACCGCGGTAATTGTTATCAATGACCTGGATAAAGAAGACGAATAGCCGTCCATGAAACCCCCTTTATCTTTTTTGCTTGGAGTACTGCTTCTGTCCTTGATAACCGCCGGTGCCTGCTGGAGTGGACAAAAGGCCGATGCGGTGCTCGTTATCAAGAATGAGGGCCGCCTGTATCTGATGAAGAAGGGTCAATCATTTGCTTCATTCAGAGCAACATTCGGTGCAAATCCCGTTGGGCATAAAGAAGTACAGGGCGATGAACGTACCCCTGAGGGGCATTACTTTCTGGATTACAAGAATCGTAACAGCAAATTTTATAAATCAATCCATATCTCCTATCCAAACGCCAGGGACAGGGAAAAGGCAAGGCGAATGGGGGTAGACCCCGGTGGGGACATCATGATTCACGGGCAAACCAACGGCTATGGTTGGGCTGCTCCCATCACACAGCTCTTTTCGTGGACAGACGGTTGTGTGGCATTGAGCGATTCGGATATGGACCGGGTATGGGATGCTGTGGACCCGGGAACACCTATAGAAATCAGGCCTTGAGGTATCCACTTGCCCCCCCCATGGGCGATCTGCTCCGGAAGACGTCGTCAATACCTCCCTGTAGACCTGGTTTTGGCATCACTGCCAAAGACACTTCCTCCGCAGACCACCCACGGCGGGTAATCTCTGGGGGTGAGCAGTTACACCGTGAGAAGGTATTGAGGAGCCGCAGGAACTACCGGTCACCCGGATCAGCTTCCTGACTCCACCACTGGGAAACCTGTACCTTAACCAGTACCAGATACCTGGACACCAGTGGGGTATCTAATCGATTGACAATTTAATGGGTTATTAAGGGACAATCAAAATATAAAGTGTCACCACGGGCAGTTGAGTACACAAGGATAATGTATCCGGTGTGGACAACTGCACCGCCTGAATACGAAAAACCAGAATTGGCAACGCCGCACCAGACTCAAGTAATGAACCAGCAGATCTGTCATTGACCAGCACCGAGGGGCCAGAACCATGTCGTCAACCATCAAACTCTCAGAACGACCGGCAAAAGTCACCCTGGCAGTAAAGTTACTCTATCTGGTGGTAACCTTGGGGATCGTTCGAACTGTCATAACGATCATGCGCCACCTGGAGGTAAGATCTCCGGATTTCCTGATCTACGCGAAAGTTACAATCTACGCACTATCTGTGTTTCTGATTTTCCAGATCGGCAGAGGTAAAAACTGGGCACGCTGGGCACTGATCGCTATATTTATCATCCACCTGCCACTGACCATTATTCCGACAATCAACTCCTTTTCCATCAACCCGATTCATGCATCATTGGGCATGGTGCAGCTGGTGCTGTACATTGCCGCACTATTGCTGCTGTTTCATGGAAGCGCTTCGGGATGGTATACCAGGCAAAGTACGACAGGAGATTAACAACCCCATTCATCGAGGGTAGATCACATTGCCTGAGCATCTCACCAGGCCTCGGCATTTCGGGGCAGTCAGGGCTGCAGAAAAAACCAAATACTCCGCGCAATCCAGGGGGACTTATCTGTTACCACACCCCTGAAACTGGCTGTCGAGGGCCCACTGCTGCTGTTCTACCGCCTGGCAGCATAACCACAAATTCATCACCACCTAGTCGACCGACCAGATCATCCTTACGCAGGGTTTTCTTGATTCGAGCAGCCACTTCCTGCAGTAATAAATCCCCCACCCGGTGGCCATGGCTGTCATTGACCTGTTTGAACAGATCGATATCCAGAAACAGCATGGCGATTTCCACTTTTCCACCCTGCTCTTCCAGGCGGAACTCCAGAAGATTGACCAGGAAACGCCTGTTGGGCAGCTTGGTTAACGCATCACAACTGGCGAGAAACTGGAGGCGGGATTCATCTTTTGCCCACTGCAGGTCACGACTGTAACGCTTCAGCACAAAATTCCTTGAATAGATATAGATCAACAGCCCGAGAACGATTGCCAGTTCGATCAAAGTCCAGGATATATCGGTCAGCCCCATGTACCCCCTAAACTCATGATAAAACCATGCCGTCCCTCCTCCAGATCCACCTCATAACGGGTAGACGACAGGGCGATGCCTTCGAAGGCTGGCTGCTGATAGAGAACCCCGGTAGTGTCAGTGTGGTTTTCGCTGTGGTATATGCTCAGTGCTGAGTTCTCATCCAGCAATGGCCTGACCTCTTCCGGAACAGATCGCCCATGGGGCGTAAGTAGTTACGATTGAGGTTTATCATAACCCCCGTTGCCCCGCAACCTGCATGCAACAGGTCCTCCCGAACCTCCACTGACCCGGTAAGTACTTCCCGCCTCCCATAGAATATGTTCAGCACCACAGGTTGCAAACCGACCTTTGTCATCACTAAGATCCCATAAGCGGCAGCCAGGAGAACTACCGGATGGACAAATTCGTCATAAAACGGGGAATGAAGGCCCTGACAGCACTGGACAGGGACATAGCCGGCGCTGTCGGGCAAATCGGAATTCCCAAACCCAGATTAAGGCCGGCAGGCTTCGAGACGCTGTTCACTACGATCGTCAGCCAGCAGATATCCACCGAAGCAGCTGGGGCGATAGTGAAACGAGTCAGGGCGCTGATGAATCAGATGACACCCCGGGCGCTGCTGAACATCAATCCGGAAGCATTAAGGAAAGCGGGAATGTCCTACCGGAAAATCGACTATGCCAGAGGTCTGTCGGAGGCCATCATCGAAGGTCGACTCGATATCGACCGGATGCCCGACCAGACCGATGAACAGGTCGTATCCGCTATCACCGCATTGCATGGTTTCGGGGTTTGGAGCGCTGAGATCTACCTGATGTTCTCACTCCGGCGGGAGGATGTATTTCCCGCAGGTGACCTGGCACTGAGAATATCTCTGGGCAAGCTCAAAGGACTGGATGACAAACCGACACCGAAAGAGGCCCGAGCACTCGTGGCACACTGGTCACCCTGGCGCAGCGTGGGCTCCCTGTTTCTATGGCACTACTATCGCGGGGCGCCTGGCTGACATACCCGCATCCCGCCTCCCCTTCCCATCTCCGATCGGAAATTCCGGCTATGGTGAGCATCTTACCGCCAGCGGACCGAATGATGATTCGGGCCTGAAAACCTGAGATGATATCCGGCGAATGCACCCAACCACTGACTGGAGGATCACCCCATGGGGGAGAAAGCACCAACCCGTGCCGAGGCACTGGCTCTTCTCAAGCAATATACAAAAACCGACAGTCTGATCAAACACGGGCTGGCGGTAGAAGCGGTGATGCGTCATTTCGCACGGGCGAGAAACGGGGACGAGGAGAAATGGGGAATAGTGGGCCTGGTACACGATCTGGACTGGGATCGCTACCCGGAAGAACACTGCACAAAAACCCGTGAAATTCTTCAACAGAACGAGTGGCCGGAAGAGTATATCCGGGCCGTCATCAGCCATGGCTGGGGCATCTGCACCGACGTCGAACCGGAATCTGACATGGAGAAAGTGCTTTATGCCGTCGATGAACTGACAGGACTGGTTACCACCGCCGCCCTGGTTCGACCAAGCCGGAGCCTGATGGACCTGGAGGCCAAATCTGTAAAAAAGAAATGGAAAGACAAACGGTTCGCCGCAAAAATCGATCGCTCCATCATTGACCGTGGAGCCGGAATGATTGGAATGGAACGTGGAGAACTGATTTCAGAGACAATTCTGGGAATGCGGGAAATCGCCGATGAGCTTGGTCTCCGTGGGCAGGGGTGATGGAACCTGTGCTCCTTTTGTCCGGAAGTGTATCGAATCACCCCCATGGGGGTAATCTCGGGGGGAGCAGTTACGAAGGAGCAATGATTACACCGCCGTCATGCCTGGCTATTGAACGACAGTACGCCCTCAACGGAACACGGAAGGACCCAGGTATCACCACCAGAACGGAGCAGTACCGGACTGTCAGCTTCATTCTCTGAATATCCAACCGGCCTCACCACCAATGCGGAATACCCTCGTCATTCAGTCACACCGCCATCCCTTGCCTTACGGCTGGATTGAACCCTGCCTCGAATCTGTCCGCCACTGGTGCAAATCCAATGCCTGGGACTATGCTTTCAGGGGAGATGAGATTTTCGACTGTGTGCCGAGCCGGATTCGGGCAAAAACCCGCCGGCAACTGGTTGTGGCGACAGACCTGGCAAGATTACTGATCCTCCAGGAGGCGCTTGATAATGGCTACGACACCGTTATCTGGTTGGACGCCGATTTTTTCATCTTTGATCCCGATAAATTCGTTCTTCCCGAAACACCCTATGCGGTGGGCCGCGAAGTGTGGGTTCAAACCCATTCAAACGGAAAACTTAAAGCCTACAAGAAAGTCCACAATGCTTTTCTGATGTTCCGCCAGGGCAATGCCTTTCTCGAGTTTTACACCGAGACTGCCACACGCCTGCTGATGCAGAACCAGGGTACATTGCCACCTCAGTTCATCGGCCCGAAACTCCTCACCGCATTGCACAATGTTGCCAACCTGCATGTGCAGGAGCAAGCCGGCATGTTATCTCCACTGGTCATAGCGGACATCATCAACGGCGAGGGGCCGGCATTAAATTTGTTTAATAAAAGGTCTCAGGAAACGATCACCGGGGCCAATCTGTGTATCTCCAGCTGTGAGAAAAACGAAGTACCCGAGGCAATGCTGGAGCAGCTTATTGACAGGCTGTCCGCCCCCTGTTCGTACTTCAACTGAATCCCGCACCCTCAGGCCGTTCAAGGCAGAAGGTCAACACCTGCCCTCCATCTCGGTCTGTTCATTGGCTGCCTGAATAATCGAGTTCGATCCATTTGGGATGATGATAGGATATCTGACAGGTGCGCCAACGATTGCGGAACATTCGCTCCAGATTTCCAGCACCATTCACCTGCACACCGTGCCGTCGGACAGCAACACTCAGTTGATCTCGATACTGGCCGTTATCCTCGGTCCGATACACATAGTCCTACATTCGGAATGTGCCACCCCATGCCAGAGCAAGGTTCCACAGGATCATATCTCGGTCACCAGAACAGCGTTACCTCAAACCTGGCTCAGTTCACAATCTGTCACAGTTCACAACGGTGATATCAGCTAGAGTGTCCCATCGAATCACGCTGATTCGCGTTATTGTCAAACTGATATTCAACGGCTCACATTAAACTGGCCTGACACCGGGGAAAACCATGAACAGATACAGTGCTGAATTTCTAGGAACATTCTGGCTAGTGCTGGGCGGTTGCGGCAGTGCCGTAATATCGGCGGCATTCCCTGAAGTTGGGATCGGCCTGCTCGGCGTTTCTCTCGCGTTTGGCCTGACCGTGTTGACCATGGCTTATGCCATAGGACATATTTCCGGTTGTCACTTAAATCCGGCCGTTTCCATCGGACTCTGGGCCAGCGGTCGCTTCGAGGCCAAAGAGCTTGCCCCCTACATCATCGCCCAGGTGCTGGGTGGAATTGTGGCCGGTGCCGTTCTCTATCTGATCGCTTCGGGTAAAGCAGGTTTTGATCTTTCATCCGGATTTGCCTCCAATGGCTATGGTGAGCATTCACCCGGTGGTTACTCAATGCTTTCCGCACTGGCAGCCGAAATCGTCATGACCATGATGTTTCTGCTGGTCATCCTCGGGGCAACGGATTCACGGGCCCCCCAGGGATTTGCACCAATAGCGATTGGCCTGTGTCTTACACTGATTCACCTGATCAGTATCCCGGTAACCAATACATCGGTGAATCCGGCACGCAGTACAGGGGTTGCTCTGTTCGTCGGCGACTGGGCAACAGCCCAATTGTGGCTCTTCTGGGTTGCACCCATTGTTGGTGCTCTGCTGGGTGCGGGGGCTTATCGTCTGATTGGAAAAGAGACTCAGGAAGAGCACTGAGCCCGATCTCTGGCAGCCTGGGTTGTGGTCTGTACTGCCCGGTCCCTACCCTGATACCTTAGGGCCGCGGAAAAAGACAATAATCCAGTCTTGCTCATCTTTCGGCCCGGATTCAGCGCGGAGAATAGCGATATGAAAAGGGTTGCATAAGAGCAACCACAAACGGTGCATCCATGCACCACTTTATGTATCCTTGGCTTCGTGAACGGTGCACCCATGCACCACTACTCACGCCTTGAACTCGAACCTGAATACAGCGCAATTTCTGGATACTTGGCAAATTCCGCGGTCCTATGCGGTCCTAAGATGAGCCGGAGGTGAGCAGTTCGAAAATCTCGGCCAACTGCCTGTCGCCCAGTTTTTCTGTGAACATCGCGGCATCAATAATCTGAAACTTTCCCCGATGGGTCCCTGCATAAGTGACACCCGTTGCTTCATCGATAAAACTGACCCGGGGAATTCGCTTTATACACTGCCTCAGGAAACCCATACTGCCTGCCACCGAGGGATCGGCCTCCGGATAGACTTCCTCGGGAGCCCGGGCACGAATATTGATTTTCTGATAGCGCCCTATCTCCAGCAGCACCTTGCAATCGATTATACTGAGTTCCTTCCGGGTCCCGTAGGCGACAGTCCTGGGAAAGGTATCCTTGGGCACGCTGTTATCAAGAAACTCGTATCTGAATACTGGCCTGTCACAGGCGAGCCACTTGAACAGCATTTTAGGTATACCCGTATAGGCCTCTACGCTGTGATCAAGAAAATCCTCCACCGACTTGTATCGCCCGGTCGTCAAGCCGCGCTCCCAGCCCCGTTCCACGGTTGCATGGGGTGGTGTAATGACGAAGTACATGTACATGGTATCCACGTACTTCACGTAAGTATCGTGCAAAATTCGAGATATTCCCTCACTGGAAAAACTATCGAAGCGAAACCGGTCTACCAGCAGATGGGGTATGGAGCCACGTTGACTGGCCTGCTCTCTTAGGTAGAGATCCAGCTTGGTATCGATGATGATTACTTCATGACTTGTCAGCCTTCCTGCATACTTGAAAGCTTCTCCCAGGGAGTGATAATCAAGTAGTAACCGGCGCCATATGTCGGGGCTTATCGTCATATACCCCTGAGTCCGCATTCCCTTCTCACTCATCATCCGCTTCAGCATAGGACGCAGTGAACTCTTTCCCGCAGCAGACGCCCCCTTCAAACTAACCAGTATGGGATTGTCAGCGTATGAAACACGGGAATACCCCTGTTCTGCGATCGCCTTATCCACCCAAGGGGCAATCACACCACCCACCACACGACTGCCATAACTGTTACAGACATAGTTGGAAACCATATCGATAAGGAAGTCTCTGTCCGGCCCCAGGTAACCCCGTGTCCCCGCTATCAAACCCAGAATCCGATACAGCCCCTTATAGACAACACGGGAAAAAGGTTCATTCGCTGCCAGCCCCTTCTCCTTGAAAGTGGCGATTACCCGATACTCTCTTTCCAGGATCGACTCCTGATGGGATGGCGACGATTCAGCTTTCTGAAAAAAACCCCGGAAAAAAAACCGCTTCCTGACAGCCTGTGGTTCAGGGGTTGTGAAAAGACTGTCGATCAGCTCGTGGCTTACCCGATCGCGTACTTCGG
The DNA here is from genome assembly GCA_024227135.1 of Gammaproteobacteria bacterium. Classification (GTDB taxonomy): domain Bacteria; phylum Pseudomonadota; class Gammaproteobacteria; order Chromatiales; family Chromatiaceae; genus JAHEHQ01. The sequence goes on along the minus strand of JAAELC010000284.1, from coordinate 962 downwards.
TATTGAGTCTGTCATAAGCATCGGTCACTTCTTCCATCCGGGGTTGGATAGAGTGCTTCAGAATAGTGGAGGTAATCTGGCGAAAATTCCTCCCCAGCTCGGTCTCGTCATGACCTTCCGGTACCACAACACTGGCAGTCACCCGAATGATCAGTTCATGTAACATCAGCCGTTCGGGTTTGAACACCACCAGTTCCCGCGGGTTAAGACCTGTCTGTTTTGAAGCTTCAGCAACATCCGGGAACCGGGAGCTGACATTCTCCGGACGATAGATGGTTTCCATCTGTTGATATGGGGGGGGAATATCAGATTCCAGCCCGGGATTCCAGGCCGAGTACTCATTCATCATGGCAGTCGGATGAACCTTTGATTTCTGTAAGGGCCCCAGAGACTGATAACGATACAGGCATGGTGGGGGCTCTGGTTCAGGTCCAAGCTGCAAAAGGGTGATCTGCTCCGGAAGACGTCGTAAGTACCGTAGACCTGGCATTGGCATTCCTGCCAAACACACTTCCTCCACAGACCACCCATGGGGGGGGTATTCTTAGGCCCGCGGAAAAAATACTTATCCAATCTTGCTGGTCTTTTGGTCCATCTTCTGCGTTACGGCAAGGGTTACATAGAACAACTATGCGCCCCTTGCCGCGCCTTGAATCTGGACCAAAATCCGGCACAATTTTTGGGTAACCATTAATTTCCGCGGCCCTTACGCGCACCCGACACTACTGGTTTTCTGAATCAACCCTGTGATTTGCTCTGTACTCGGCCAACTCATCGAGCAACCATCGGGCACTTAGCATTTCCCGACCCTGACATCGAACCCGGTAAGGGGATCCGGAAAGACTGCTCTCCGTTGCCGTGTACTCGATAAACTGCTCGGTACTGTCGGCAAAGGATTTCGTATGCCCGTACTTACGCTCGATATGATCCCGCGCTTCCTTCGAGTCGTACTCGCCACCATT
>JAAELC010000283.1 GCA_024227135.1 Gammaproteobacteria bacterium | reverse complement strand
CAGGGATGCCAAAGCCAAGTCTACAGGGAGGTATTTGCGACGTCTTCCGGAACAGATCGCCCATGGGGGGGGGTGAGCAGACACTACAAAACAATGATGCTGTCAATAAAAGTCACACCATAGCGTCGCGGCTATTTCATTTAAACCAAGAAGAATACAGCAGTGTAGAAAACTACTTATCGACTCCTCTCCAGACATCAAGACCCTTTCGACGATCAAAAGTTTTCCGCCTTTTTTCTTTTATGTCGATAGGACACGCAGCACGCCTGTCTACTCCGCTACGGCGGTTGGAAATGCCGAGGTAGACACATTGGCACTCTTTTGCATCACAACCGGAAACCGGAAGCGAGGGTACTTTTTTAAAACTGAAAAACTTTCCCGCATACCTGGAGCTTGCTTTACAGCCACATTGATGAATCTGTACACCGAAAAATTTTCTGGATAGCCGAAGCGCCTTCAAATTCCCCTTTTGTGTATCCGGGGATTTAAAATTTCGTTTATTTGTCAATATGCGTCTGAACATCATAACTAAAAGTATCGACCGTGCAGGCCTGGACTTTAATCGTTTTCAGACTCAGGGCCACGGAAAACATGAAATATCCAATCTTACTCGTCTTTTGGCCCAAGTTACTCGGCTCATCCTGAGCCTCGCCCTTCGGGCTGGCGTGAAATTCTGTTCCAGACAGATTTTTCTGCGTTGTGGAAAGGGTTACATAGAGCGGCTGTTCGCCCAAATCCATGCCTTGAATCTGCTCTTAGGGCAGAATCATCTCCATAACTGCCTGCCGCATCGAAAACAGATAAGCTTCTCCGCGCCTGATCGCGAAGTCAGGTCCTACCTTGACGCCTTCCCGGTAACCCGCAGTCTGGAAACGGCTGGTAATCCTATCGAAACGTCGGATGCTGGCAATCGATTCAGTACCACCAATTGCCTCGAGCAGACCATACGCAGTGGTATCATTGGGTATATGGGTAAACCCAGCCAGGTTCATGCCGATTGGAAGATCGATCCCCCCGGTCACTGGCACGCCCTGAATCAATAATTCCTGGGTCTCCGACATTTCTATGCTGTAACCTTCACGAGCAAGAATCGGGAAGTTGCTCCCTTGGGCCAAGCCGCCCACCACCTCGGTGATCTGCAGCGTCCGGGTGTCGGGGTCCAGGCGGCTGATACGAACAAGGTTCGGTCCCAGACGCTGGGCCAGCTGCAGTGAGGTCAGACCATTTGATGGCGTCATCGGTAGCGCGACCAGATTCAGCCCAGTCCCCAGGGATAGGCGAATATCCGCCACGTTCGGGTCGGTACGCTCGCCGAATTCATGGCCATCGGCCAAACCATCCAAGTCCCGATCTGTGAAGCTGTCCGGGCTCACCGCCAGATCGCCGAAATGCAACTGCTCCCAGAGATCGGGCAGTGTGTCCGGTTCACTGTCGACACCACTGCGATCAACGGCCACTCGGGCAGGTGCATAACTGGTTGCCGAACTACTGCCGTCGTTGATCACTCCGTAGATATGGTAGACCCCATCGGGCACACCAATAGTGTCCCAAAGGAACTGATCCGCTCCATCGTCAGGATTCTCGTCGAGATTATCCACGATCGATACGCTGCCGGTTCCGGCACCGTCCTGGTCTCGGTAGAGCCCGATCAATGCATCGGCATCGGATGCATCGGTCCAGCCAATGGTGATAGCTTCGCCAGTGGTATAATTGGCAAGAGCGGGCAGCAACAAATTCAGCTGCGGCCCACCCAAGAGATCGATGGCCAATGGGTACAGGCTGGAAACTCCGAACCCACCAGTCAGCCCAAGGGTCACCTGTTCGGTCACCGTAGACTGCCAGCCTCGGCGGATCTCGAGGGTCAGCTCGGTGTCCCCCTCCGGTTGCCAGTTGCGTCCTTCAGTGAACAGATTGCTGAGATTCAGATAAGCCTGATTGGGTGCCGTGCCGTCTCCCACTACAGCTGATACCGGGTGGTCATTTTCGCTGCCCTTGATGGTCACCAGCCAGCCACTGGGATCCGGGGCATTGAGGGTCAACAACACTTGGTGGGCACCGGCAACAAAACTGTTTTCCCAGGTTGTGGTCACCCTGGCCGGCAAACCGGAAGGCCACTGCACCTGATTGCCGCCATTGTCGGCGATCAGGTGATAGTAGTAATCAGTCTGGGGCTGAGCCCCCTCGACTCGTATATGGATCAGACCTCTAGATTCGGTCTGAACCTGCAGATCGTACCGGGACTCATCACGGTAGTAACCGGATTCGGCTAAAGGGTCTCCGCTGTGCAGCGGCCCTGTGATCATCTCCAGCTGATAGGTAATCTCCTGAGTCCCGTTTTCATCGCTGTAAATCCTCAGTCGGGCAGTCGACACTTCGCTGGCATGACCCAGCAGGGTGAATCCACTGGGGGTTACATCGCTGACCTGCAGTGCTTCGAGTTGCAACTGGGCCTGGGCACCTGCTCCCATCAATGCTAACAAACCGAAACCAGCCAGCTTGTGATACCAACTATTCACTTTCCGCCCTCCGTCAGCACCTGCACCTGCCGCTTTGGACGTCCCTGGCGTTGCAGAATCTGTTCGCCACCGGCTAATATCGCAATACGTTTTACCCCGGCAGCCCGCAACCGCCGCGCCTGGCGTTCTGCACGACCGTCTCCGTCATCGATAAGTACATACAACTTCCGCTTGTCAAATCCGTTGTGGGCCGGTTCAACACCTGACGCACGCCTGGCCCGGTGCATACCAGCTCCCCGCGTCGCCCTTTCCGAGGGCCGTTTCAAGATCACCGCTTCAGGAAACTGTGAAGCAATATCACTGAGGCCCTCGGCTTTACCACGCCGCAGGTCCACCAGAGTGATTTCCCCGTTGGTGGGTAGGTAACGTTGTAACTCCTGATAACTCAACTGGCGCAACTTTTCCCGCTGCATCCCCCGCGCACGGGTACTCGGCAGGTTTTCCGTGCTCCATGCACCGAACCCCCCTTCCAGCGACTCCGCCTCGATTCCAGTTTTTTCGTTCAATGACTCGACCGATGCCGCAACTGCATCAAGGTCCAGACCATCCCCGTAGACAACGACATGACCCAAGGGTGGTAACCGCTTGTGTGGTATCAGACTGACCGGAATATTGATTGCGCCCGGAATATGGTCCTGGCGATACTCGGAACTGGCCCGTATATCGATCAATGTGGGTTTTTCCGGCCCTGCTAACAAGCCATTCAACTCCGTTACGCCCAATCCATGTACTGCTGTGTTGAAACCGACAAACAGCACCAGAACGCCCTTGACGAGTAGTCGTTTCATATCTCTATTCTCCCGGTATCCAATGGGTCACCGCTGTTCTCAGTTCCACCATGACCACGGCAACGGTCGGTATTCGGAAGTCTTCACCCACAATGGTGTCACCATCAACATTAGCTACTTTCCAACGGCCGGTTGAAGCATCCAGGACCCTCAATGCCACCACTTGATCCGTGCCCAGTTCCTGAATCAATCGATAGGCACTGTAGTGATCGGGGAAACAGCTGTAGCTGAACACGGTCGGTCCTTCTCCCAGATCCAGTGCACTGCAACCACCCTGCCCCAGTTCAAGAATCCGCATATCGGCGAATTTCACCGATAGGAAGCTCCCCGCTGTCAGGTCAAAATTCTCCCCTGCCGGGGCCCCCGACCAATCGGCGGTTTCTTCCTGCGGTGTCGGCAGCAAACTGCTGTACCGAGTGATCGCTGTGACACCCGCCTGCTCGTGCCAAAGTTCGAGCAAATTGAAGGCATTCCCCTGGTAATCCACCATCCCCTGAGTCACTGCCACCAGGTTACGGTTGTGAAACACCGGCTGCAGGTCAGGCAGCGAACCGGCCATCACCTGGCGCACGCCACTATCGGCATCCACCCAGATCAACCGATCACCCGCCTGGCTGGGTTGTTCCTTGGCGGTCCCGGTGTTGGTCAACTGCACACTCGCCAGATTACCCAGATGCAACAGCCGCAGATTGATTTTCTGCTCACCGCTGGCATCCTCTTCGTACACGACCCAGGAACCGTTGAGGCTTGGGTGGTTCTCATCTTCTTCGGTATCGGTCAACTGCACCTCGACACCCCGGCGCAGATTGTAGCCGTATAGATCCAGCTGCAGGCCTACCCGGTTGTCTGACCAGACGACCCAATGATCCAAGATATCGGGATGATACTGGCCCCCCGTGTTGTCCGTGATTCGCGATACTTCCCCGGAACGCAGATCTTTCATATAGATCTCACCAAATCCCACATCGCGAAAGTCCTGCCACACCACCCGCTGTCGGTGAATCGCTGCATCCAGCTGGTCTTGTGTCGTGGCATCCACAGCCTCGGTCTGGCCATCGATCAGATGGGTGGCAAACAATTGCCAGGGGGCATCCGGGTTGGCTACCGGCTTACGCTGGAATATCACCCAGGGCCAATCAATAACCGGCTTCTGTTCGTCGTAAGCCGGGGTGGCCGTTACCGGTTCTGCTGAATCCGTCGTTATCAGATTGCGCACCCAGATATCCCAGGTGCCGTCGGGCTGACGATCCTGCCAGACGACATAGCGTCCATCGGTGCTCGGACGCTCCTGATTGAGGGGGCCGTCGGTCAGCTGTCTGGGTGTCCCGACAGGATCCACCAGATTCAAGCCCCAGATATCCCAATTGCCGGCACGCTGATCCTGCCATACCACCCATTTGCCGAAACTGCGAGCATGTTGCTGCGCAGCACCATCGGGATCGGCCAACAGGCTGCCGTCTGCCAACATATCCCCCACCTTCACCGGCTGCACGGCCGCGGCGGTTCGACCCAAACCGTCGGTCAACAGAATCCGAACGCTGTACCACCCCGGGACCACCACAGCACCATTTTCGTCCCGGCCGTCCCAGGTGTAGAGACTCGCGGTGTCGTCCACCCGCCCCAGATCAGTGCGGCGAATCTGCTGCTCTTCTGGCAGTGCATAACCGTAGTCGTGATCGATCACCCAACTTACCTGGGTATCACCTGCAACATCTCCCGGACAGGCCTGACCATCGGCCCTGGCGATCACTTCCACGCGATGTTCGCCGGGCATCAACTGAGTCAATTCGATGGGATCGGTCGGCGATAAATCAGGCCGATAATAGGTGCCATCCACCCGGTAACAATAGCGGTCGACCACATCGACCTGAAGGATGGCGTCGGTGGCATGCCCCGGACTGGCCGGGGTGCCACTGACCACAGCAGGTACCATTGCCGCTATCGACCAACTCACCGACAACGCATCCTCGGGTTCCGGATAGTTGCCGTACCGGCTACGCCCCAGCACCTCCAGCTGCACCGTACCGGACAATCCGCTGAGTACCAGCGGCTCGCTCACCGCCGCCTGCGCACTCCAGTCGCCGCCATTGAGCCGGTAGCGATAGTAGTCCACTTGTTCACCACTCACCGTCAGCATCGCTTCAGTCGAAGCGGTCGGCGAAGAGGGAATCCCGGACAACCTCGGAAAACCATAGACACCCTGGAATACATCGGCCACTGCATCCAGCCGTGCCGACGTCAACACACCCTGAAAGCCAAGATTGACCTCGGTCGGGCGAACCGAAAGCGCATCCCCGGCGATGAACAAATTGCCGCTGTCCAGCGTCAGGTTCTCGACTGTCGGATAGGCCCCGGAAAGCACCAGGGTTGCCACCCTGGTCGTCTCTAGATTGTCAGCCGCATCCCTTGAATAGTATTCGATCAGGTGTTCACCCGGCTCACTGATCGTGAAGGGGTAAGCTGGCAGGAAATCACCAACACCATCGAGCCGGTAGAAACTGCCCACCGGACTGATATCCTCCACCGTAAAGTACATCTGGGTCTCCGGTAGGATGTAGTGTTTACCGTCCCGCTCCTGAGCCTCACCACTGAATCGCAGGGTCGTCACCGGCGCATCGGCATCAAAACCCGGTGGCTCGTAGGTCACGGTGTAGCTGTACTCCCCCAACGCCACGAAATCAAAAATATTGAGCCAGGTCAGTTTCGCGTTGTCCGACTTGCGGTAACGGATATGGGTCCAGTAGTTGTTCGGGTTGAGTACCTTGCCGTCGGATCGCACCACCGAAGCAATCGGGAGCTTTGCCTGGGCCGGATCGTCGGCACGGATGAATACCCAGTTTTCGAAGTCGGCCACCGCGTGTACTTCGGCGGTTCGTGCCGAAGCATTGTAATCCAGTATCTCCACGTCCGGCAGCCGATTCACCGGCAGGATGTTGCAATCCGACTCGTAGAGAAAATCGGGAATCAGCTGGCGGTTGTCCTCTTCCGTATCCGCCAGAAAATCCAGCAGATCGTCCCGTCCCGGCTGGTCATTCATCACCTCGTGCACCATGAACCAGGCGTTGAGGTCCTTGATCACCGAGGTGTCGCGACCGCCCAGCTCCGAAGCGTGGGTGTAAGAGGCCTTGAACTCGATGAATTCACCCGACAAGCTGGTGAGCATGTCCCAGGCGCCCTTTCGGCAGCGCCCGGGATCGATATTTCCCAGATCCAGTGTGAGACTGGCGTAATCAGTCGGCTCGTCATCCACCCGGGCACCGAGCAACTGGGCGATCAACAGCAACTGCTGGACGTTCTCCACGATCCTGGGTTGTTCAGATTTGATCTTGATCTTGTTGGCCACCCCGTAGCCGGCATTTTTGACCAGTACCCCAAGAGTGAACGGGATGGGGCTTTCAACGGTATCCACCGTGAAAGGATCGTCCCCGTCCACATCCCGAGGCTGAAAATAGGTGATTTCCAATTGCGGCTCAGGCTTCACGAAAATAGTATCGGGATAAACGGTAAACAATTCATCCGGTACCTCTTCCCCGTAGAGCGAGCCGGCCAGCGTCGCTCCAATCAGATAGCGGACCCCCTCGGGTACGGTGCCACCGGCAGCAATCTTGGGAATGATGAACCAGCGGATCACCGCCGTCTCACCGGGTCGAATAATCCCGGTACCATCGATGGCATTGATACCTTCCATCTCCGGCGGCTGTACGAAGAACAGATCCGCCACATCCTTATACTCGCCGTCAATCACTTCGTTGGGATCTTCGAACGTCAGGGCGGCAGAGAAATCGGTAATACTGGCATCACCCTCGTTGTTGGTGATCTCCAGGGTGGCCAGGAAACCAATCCGCTCCAGGGTCAACTCCTGAACGATCTCCATCTTGGCTACCGCACACACACCCTGAAACTGCTGGGCCGACTGGGCTATGGACGTGCACAGGGACAACACCAGCAGCAGATAAAATACCATTCTATTTCGCTGTGTCATGGCGTTACTCCCGTTTTCTCAGCAGCCCCTTGCGGCATATCCAGGCGCTTCAGTTCGGCCAGAATATCCGGTGGTGGTTGACTGGGCCCCCACAGGTTTCGTTCCCGCGCCGCCTCATCGAGCAGAGATTCCAATCGGTCGATAGCACTGACCTCTCCTCCACAGCGCTGATGCACCAGTGCGCCATTGGCAAAGTAGGCTTCGTGGTCAGCCACATCGAAGTTGTACACCACCGCGTTCCGCTCGAACCGCTGGGTGAACTGAACTACCGCTGTTTCGCTGCCCTGCAGTACGATCCGGTCACCCGTCACGAGACGATGCGCTGCTTTCCAGTCCCCACCCTCGATATGGAACTGGTGTTCGTCAGTGGTCTCGAGACGGCGCATTTCACCGCTACCGACCACCTGGTAATGCAGCTCGCGTATGTGATCGGTTTCCCGACGGTAAGTCCGGGTCACTGGGGTCGGTCGGCCTTCCTTCGACATCACCAGATCCCCGGTCGCTATCGCTTCGATGGGCCGACGGGTGCCGTCGGCCATGGTCACCGGCGTGCCGGCGGTAAAGCAGACCGGAATCCCCCTTAAACCACTCGATGGGCCGGTACTCGGGCCTGGGCCCGATCCTCCGGGGCCTCCCGGGCCGATAAACTGCTGGGCCAGACAGGACAAGGCCTGCCCGATGGCACCGGTAAGACTGTTAAGGCTATTGACTGCATTGAAGAGGTGAATACCGATCATCAGCCCATTGGCGATGTTCAGCAGGTTTTGCGCCTCCTCCCGGGTATAGAAACAGAAGGAGCGACCCCGGAATGCGCTGTTGAGTCCCACCATTGCCTGGGCAAGGGAGGCAAAGCCACCGGTAAAACAGTCTGCCCACCCTGCGGCGTCACCCGGTAGCACAATACCATCCCCGGTATAAGTGAACCGGTAAGGCACATCGATGGTCTCACCCGGCTTGAGTTCCGGAACATAACTGATCATGGGTTCAAGCTTGCCCCAGGGAGCCTCTCCTGTGGAGATTCGCAGATCCTCGATCTTGATCAGTCCCTTGTTGCTCGCCTTGGCCACGAACTCAGCGTTGAAACCCGGTTGAACATTCTCGAACTTCAGATATGTGGGATCCACCACCAATACCGGCAGCGGCACATGGGTCTCGAAGGTCTGCTCGATCTTGATCTCGTAGCGATCGGTATAGGGCACCGGCTCCACTGAAAAGTTAACCGTCACCAGCGCGCGAGTCGGGAACACCTCTTCGATGACCGTCTGGTCGGCTATCACACTCACGCCGCCCGCATCGGTGCTGTGCCCCGCCGCTGAGACCTGATAGGACCAATCGCCTTCCTGCAGATCCGGTACCGTCACCTCTCCGTTGACATCGGTCTTAACCGGTGTGATGTCTTCGTGAATCAAGGTATTGCGCATCCGTACCGTGGCATTCTCCAACGGCTGCCCCAGGATATTGATCACCTTGAACAGCACACTGCCGGTCAGATCCGATGTAATCAGCGGAAAGATCCGGATATCGAACTCCTGAGGACTGTTGGAGCCGGTGAGGACAAACTTATCCACTTTGACACCAAAATCTGCGTCCGCGGGGGGTGAGATCAATACATCGAAAGTGATCTCTTCACCCACATCGATGGTGCCGAAGGAGACTTTACCGTTTGCATCGAGCGGAAGATTGGTGGTAATCCAGGTTTCCGTCTGAGGCAACGCCATAACCGCATCCTGCAGTTCCCGCAGGCCCAGGTTCTTGATGGTCACCGGAACCGTTACCAGGGAACCTCGATCCACACTGACATCCACATAGCCAACCGATGGAGACTCCACCACCACCAACGGAATCGCTGGCGCCAGTTCCACTGATGCATAGAACACACTGGTCGGTCCCTCTGCTGCCTGGAACTGGTACTCCACATTGACGCTGTCCGGCGCATCGATAGCCGCGAACAGGGTCATTTCCACTTCCCGTTTTTCGTTTGGCCCCAGAACGAAGCCTTCAGGAAACAGGGTTTCCCCGCTCAGCAGCGGCTCATCGATCTCCTGATTCTGATCATCCACGGTGTAGGCCCGGAAGACCATACTGAACCCTGTCAGGGGCAGATCCCCCGGATTGAACAGGCTGATCCGGTAAGTCAGGGTGTCGGCCTTGGCTGAACGTATCTCGCCCCGGCTAGGTATGCTGTAGAAGCGGTACAGCCGGAATCGGTCCTGATCCAGAATATCGTACACGTCCGGGTGTGCCGCCCAGATAATGAACTCACCGCTGACACCGGGGGAGGGATTGAACTCATAGCGGTATTCACCAGCGGCATCGGTTACCACTTCCTGATACCACTTAAACCCCCGTACCGAAAAACCGATCTTGAGAGGCGTGTCAGCCCGCACCTGGCCGCTTTCCCTGTCGATCGCCTGACCACTGATCACCACGGTGTCACCGTCGGTATAGATATTCTGATCCGCCTGGGCGGTACCGTAATATTCGGAGAAGGTGATACCCGACTGCATGGCCCCCTCCAGGTTGACCAGACTAGGCGTATTGATGCCTGTCAAATCGTAGCTGTACTGGTCGACCACACCGATGAAACTCAGAATGTCACCCTCTTCCAGACTGGCCGGCACCAGTACCGGCACATCCACGCAGAGTTCCGAGCCCGGATCGACCCGCACATAGCCTGTGGTACCGCTGATCTGGGTGCCCGCCGGAAAACCGGTGAAAGCACCGCGGCTGATTTCAAGGCCTTCGGCGTTCCTGATTGCCACATAAATATCCCCCGGATCAGCACCGTTCTTGCGGCTGGTAATCAGGTCCATGGGCAGATAGCCCAGATTGGCTGCACACAGGTGTATGGTGGCAAAGCCTCCCGCCAGCGGTACGTCGTCGATGGTCAGACGAACCATGATACCGGGTTGCTCCGCTCCGATGACGGCTGCGTACCGATAGACCACACTGCCGCCCGGCTGGGGTTGCTGGGTCAGGGTGATCTTGACTAAATGATCCTGAGACAAGCTGGACAGGGGCAGCACAAAATCCCCTATATAGTTGCTCCCCGCTGCAACCGACTGCTCGCTCCCAGAACTGCTATCGAAAATCTCCACGCCATTGACCGAAGCTTCCAGCTCGATCCTGCTGAAAATAAAGGGGTCAACAGCGGCTTCGTTGTCCACCGATATCTGCAATTGATTGAGATAGCGTGCCAGCAGAAGCTGGCTGTCCGTATCCGGATTTGCCACCACACTCAGGGCGATGGGATACACCACCAGGGTACGGGACGGACTCTCCCGACCCTGACTATCCACCGCCCGCACCCCATACTCGACCTTGCCGCTGCGCGTGTAGTAGATATCCTCAAAACTGTTGGAAGTGACCAGTGCTCCGTTGACCCGGCTGCCACCACGATAAACGTTGAAGCCCACCGCATTGTGATCGGAATTCTCCCAGGTCAACAAGGGTAAGGAGTCCTGATCCACCGTCACCATCAAAGCGCGTACGGCACCAACCAGCAGAGCAAATTCTGCTTCTTCGGACAGACTTTCATTACCCACCGCATCGACAGCCGCTACCCTGTAGCGGTAAGTTCCACCAGTCGACGGATAATCATTGATCATGGTCACGCTGTCTGAAACACTTCGTATCAGCGCACCATCACGATAAACCCGGTAGCCACTGGGTGTCTCTGGCCCGGTGGATGCCACCCAGGTCACCTCGACTCCCCGTTGACCCAGCGCGGCCGTTACCTGAGTCGGCGCTTCCGGTGGTTGGCGATCCGACAACCCCTCGACATTGTCAGACTGCGGACTCTCGGCGCCGCGTCGTTCCGCAGTCACCGCGTAACAATAGTTCCCATCCACACCCGGTGTGTCCTCAAACTGCAGCGCGGTCAGATCCGTCGCCAGCAACTGGGTGGGGGCCGCTACACAACTTCCGCTGTCCCGGTAGAGCCGATAGGTCTCCGCCTTCTCTACCTCATTCCAGTTCAGGCGTACTATGCCTTCAGGATGGGAAGTCATCGCAAGGCCGGTCGGCGCCTCCGTCGGTTCTGGTGTCGCGGTGTTGTAGACCTCCAGTTCCTCGCCTGCGGTCAGGAGGGTTCCCTGGTTGCCCAGCGCATCACGCACGCTGAAATCGAAGCGGCCGAAACCGCTGCCCATCTCGGGCCGCATAATCAACACACCGTTCCAGGTGATACCCGATCCCAGCATGGCGACGGTGACCGAATCACCTTCCGGCGGGTCGAAGTTGAGTGTCGGGATCTGGCCCGGTCCCGCGGCTTCGTCCAACGTCAGCGTCAATGAAACACTGACTTCACTTTGTACCTGGATCGGCGGTGTGCTCGTGAATGCGAGCTGCCCTGACGGGCCTCGGGTATCCAGCATCAATGCCGGGCTGCCAAGATCACCACTGAAGCTGTTGCCGGCGAGGTCGCTGCCTGAAACCGAGACCCGGGCGATACCCGACGGGGTCTCCTGCAATACATCCAGGGTACCCTGGTAACCGACTTCGTCAACCTGGGTAAGCGCTATTGCCATGGGGGAAGACGACCCTGCCGCCGTGATAATCAGGGAGGGCGTTCCCGTCAAAGGCTCGCTGCTGTTGAGCATGATGCCCAATCCGCCGGTCCCCACTGGCATGGGGGCATCGAAGGTGACCGAGAAACTCGGCCGGGTACCGTCATAGGTGACTGTCTCCAGGTTGGATAGCGGACTGGGATTACCCGCCCCATCCAGACCGATCACACCGTAGAAATAAATGCCATCGCTGACGCTGGTATCGCTGAAGTCCAGCTGGTCCAGTCCGTCACCCACCAGCGTTGCCTGGGCAACATCCTGGAATGCCGCGGTGTGTCGGTAAACCCGGAAACTGACGGCTTGTTCCCCCACCGGGGCAAACTGCCACAGCAGATTCACACCCACGCCCGCCTGGGCACTGACATCGATAAGTTCCACCGCCGCTGGCGCGCCGGTGTCCAGGGTGATCCCCACCCGGTTGGAGGCACTGCTGCTTCCCACTCCATCCTCGGCAACAGCATGGATCTCGTTCGTACCTTCCACCAGCGACACATCCGGCAAGACGAAACTGCCGTCTGCCGACGCCACCAGGCTGCCCTTGACGAAGTTGTTGCGGTAAATACGCACCGGAACCAAGGGTTCGGCCGCACCCACTACCGAGACTGTGCCACCCGACAGCGACAGTCCATCCAGCGGACTGGTAATCACCGGTGCCGGAGGCGGTAACACCTCGATGATCAGGTTTTTTTCACTGGTCGCCAGGTTGCCGTTGACATCCCGGGCCAGCAACTTCACCCGGTGGATACCGTTGCTCAAATCCCGAACATCCCATCGGAAACTCAGATTGGGGGAGCCGACACTGGTCACCAACTGGCCATCGACGTAAAACTCCTGGGCCGCCAGGCCCTGGGAGGCAAATACCTGCCCTTCCACCTGCACAGGACGATTGACTACCTGACCTTCCGCGAGGTTGAAGATTTCGATTTCCGGCCCGTCGGTCAAATAGGTGATGTCGATGAATACCGGAATCGATTCATGCCCCGTGGCGCTGCGGAACTGGGCATAGATGCTCTTCTGCCCGCCGCTTGGCGTCAATTCGAAGCTCTTGAACGGACTGAAAGGTTCATAGAAAACCCCTTCAAAGCTCGAAACTTCGCTCAGCCGCATCTCCTCGGCCAGGCGCCCAGCCAGTACCAGATCCACCCGGGGGATGATCACATCGGTCTCACCATTGGCAGTACCTATCGCCGGGGTAAGCACCGGTTCACTGATCAGAAAATCAGCCGTATCCACATGATTGGTCACCGTACCGGCGATACTGCCTGCGTCCAGCGCACCCCACCAGTTATTCCTGGCCACCATGTCGGTCTGCCCGTCCGACACCGCATTGGTGATACTCACACCACCATCGCTGCTGTTGTTCTTCAGCACCGAGTCGCTGACGGTCAGGGAACCTCCCGTATCCACCTGTGCACCCACGGCATTGAACTGCAGCAGCGCAGCGCTGGTGTCGAGGACGCCAGCGTTACTCACCTGGATGCCCGGCCCGGCATCGTGCTCTACCGTCAGTGCACCGGCCACTGCGGCGGTGGCACCGTCGATCCACAATCCCAGTCCGGCATAGCGAATTGACAGGTGCTCCAGCTCTGAACCCGTATCATCCGGCCCCAGCGTCATACCTTCCCAATCGCCGGGTGCCGGTGCACCACCGATTACATCGTTCGCCGATGTGAGCAGAATGGGGCTCAGGGGCGTTCCCAGTGCCACTATCCTCCCGTCCATGGTTTCGATACCGGTTCCCGGGGCAAAACGCAGGGTCGTACCCGGTTCGATGGTCAGCGTCGCACCATTGCGTATCCGCATGGTTGCCGCAATATCGATCTCTGTCTGTTCACCGCTGCCAATAGTGGTATCAACACTGATATCCCCTGCATAGGGATCGCTCCAACTCGCGGTCGTCACCACCGTATTGAACTCATCGGCACCGTTGAATCCCACTACTGCAAAATAGTAGGTTTTGGACCGGTCCAGTCCGGAGAGACTGTAACTGCGTTCATCGACACCCAATGTGGTAACCGCAGTAAGCCCGGAGACTTCGGAAAAATTCACTTCCTCTACATAGACACGGAAACCGGCAAAACCGCACAGGTCACTGGTGTCGTAACCGCTCCAATCGATCACCGTGCTATCCGGCTCGATTCCCGGCGTGACGGCAATACCCACCGGGGCCGGTGTGGCCTGATCGATAAAAATACCCTGGGAGGTCACATCTCGTGTGATATTGCCCACTTCATCCATGGCCACCACGGCTACATGGTACTGAACATCCACAACCAGACCACTCAGTTCAAAAGCGCGGGACGCACCATCGACCAGGTTGACAAAAGAGGTCCCGTCAACGGTGGTGAACTCACCCTCGGTGCTGCGATAGATCTGAAAACCGGTCACATCGCCCGGGTCGACATACCCGGTCCAAGCCAGCGACGCACTGTGGCAGCCGATTGCCGGAATGCTCAACAGTGGATTGGAGGGAGGCGTGGCATCCAATTCGATATTGAATATATTGTCTGCCGGAACCGCCATGGCGTTGCCGGCCCAGTCATCGGCACCACTGACGGTGGCACTGAGGATACCATCCATGGTGCTGTCGAGCAGTATGTCGGGAGTCACATAAGTATCGTTGTTGTAGCGCGTCGTCAGCCAGTTTCCCCCGGAAGGAACTATCGGATCGGCTGCACCACTGCTCTCCAGGGTGACGACCGGCTCGACTGAGGTATCCATACGGCTGTTGAACTGCACCGTGAGGCGATAACTGTCGGTACCGCTTACCGGGCTGATGTAGTTGGCCTGTACCCGGGTGACCTCAGGACCGATCACATCGATCAGATTCAGTGCCAATGTGTTGCTCACCGGGTTGCCCGAACGATCGGTCAACAAATCACTGGGATCCACCAACTCGCTGCCGGTCACGGTAAAGCCGGTCGTGACGCCAATAGAAACACTCGTCAAGTCGCTGTTCCAGGCGATTGAATTGATAGTGCCGTACTTGCGGCCGGCCGGTGAAAGATTGAGGTTGCCTTCGGTGGTGTTATCGGACAGCGCCAGCGGACGCAGCGGTTCGCTGAAATCAAAGAACCAGCGATCACCCACCGTCGGGGTCCCCGAACCATCGGCGTCATCGAAACGAACAGCGGTCAATTGTGGTGGCGTTACATCCTTGCCTGTCAGATGCTGGGTACCCGTTACCTGGTTACCCGCGATATCAGTGACAAAACTGCTCGGCACGACCTGCTCGTCCCCTACGATGGTGTAACCGTCGGTCACCTCCACCACCACCAGACGACCGTCTGCGGACCAAACTACTCCATTGGTGTTACCGTAACGGGTTCCGCCCTGGGGTCGTAAATGGGCATTGGCACCGGTACCACCATCGGCGATGACCGCTGTATCCATGGCCTCGTCGAACCGGAACTCATAGCTGTCGCCCAGACTCAACTGACCGCTGCCGTCGTTGTCATTCCACATCAGCCCGATAAAACTCGGGGCCAGAGAATCGTCGAGTGTCAGGGACCGGCTGCCTATGGCCGCGTTGCCATTGGTAGCCGTCAACTCGACAGGGGTGACCAGTTCGGTGCCGGTGACCGAAAAACCCTCGGTGAGCGTCACGACTACCGTCTGTTCATCCGCACTCCAATGGACCTGATTGAGAGTACCGTAGATTCCCCCGCCTTCGGGTATCAAAACCGTATTGGCATCGGTGGTGCCATCGATTATCAAACCGGTATCGAGCGCCTCGGAGAAATGAAAGTGGTACTCGTCGCCAATGGAAAGCGTCCCGCTGCCGTCCACATCGTTATATTCCACCGCCTCGAACCGTGGCGGAGCAATCTCTTCTTTATCTTCAAACAACCAGAGTTCCGTCAAAGCACCCCGGAGAGAGGTATCCACGTTATCGTGAACGAACTGAAGTCTGATCTCCCCTGTCGGGTAGAGTGCCGGAGGGATTTTGAATTCGTACTGTACCGGAACGGTGGGCATCAACATGGAATCGTGGATCGGGTTACCGGCACCATCGGTCAAGCTCTGCCAGACAGCTGCAGCATCACCGTTGAGATAGCTCACCCGCACCTTGTAACGTTTACCCGTATCCAGACCCGTATAGTCCAGAATCACGGCGTCAGCATCGGCCACCATGGAGCGGTCAGGGTCTGTACCCCACTCAACGGAACCAGTGCCCTGAATCAGGGTCGGCTGAGCCAGAGAGCCGAATCCGCTGATCGTCTCACCATAATCGGTGTAAGCGTAAACCAGTGCCTCTTCGTCCGACCAGGGTTCGTAGACCACATTGTTACTCACCTGATTCCCGGTGGCCGTGTCATTCGTCGTGGCGTGAAGGGGTCCGCTACCATCCGATTCACCCCACCAGTTGTTGGTCGCATCGACTGGGGTACCGGTGCCGTTGAATAAACCGTAATCCCGATTCATCACGAACTGATTGTTGGATACGCTAAGTGACGGATTGGCGCTGCTGTACAAATAGATCCCGCTGCCCAGGTTGGTCGACAGACGGTTAAAAGCAACCTCCGGATTGGAACTGCTGTGATACACCCGGATGCCGTCGCTGCCATTGCCCCAGATACGATTGCCAATCAGCGAGGGTGAAGCCTGAGAAACATAAATACCATGGCTCGAGCTGTTTGAGATCTCCGTATTTTCCACCAGGATATCTGCCTGGTATATATAGAGTGCTCCGTTTCCGCTGGCACCCCCGTAGCGCACCATGACATGCTTCAATTGGGTGCGATCCTCAAACAGCGAGTTGTTGAAATTTATGCCCCACCATTGTCCCCTTACCGGCCGGGTGGCATTTCCATCGCCGTTGGTATCACCATCGATCGCATCATCCAGATCACTGGTGAATACGATCTTCTCATTCAATGTACCTTCAGCCACCAGGGCCCCGCTCACGGTCATACCCAGGTTGCCGACAAACTTGATCACCACGCCCGGATCAATGGTCAGGGTGGTGTATTGGGGCACTGTGATACTGCCGGTGTAGACCCGATAGGTGTGAATTTCGTCGCTCGACCCCTTGTTCCAGATGGGGAGGCGGGTATCGCCGCTCAGACCGTTACCCCGAATCCCGATATACCGCCTGGCATTCGGCGTCAGCACATTACTTTCATCGGGTAACGCACTCATGGGCACGATCAACCCTTTATCGTTGCCGGTGATGGTGTTGCCCATCATGGTCGGTGCATTTTGGCTGT
Organism: Gammaproteobacteria bacterium; assembly: GCA_024227135.1. Classification (GTDB taxonomy): domain Bacteria; phylum Pseudomonadota; class Gammaproteobacteria; order Chromatiales; family Chromatiaceae; genus JAHEHQ01. Next base: position 2,213 of record JAAELC010000283.1, on the reverse strand, counting down.
CGTAGTGGTAAACACCCCAATTGCGATTGTCCGTAATCTGGTTATCGTTCACCCGGGGTGTGCTGTATCGGGCGTAGATACCGTTTTCGTTTCCGGAGATGGTGTTATCCAGGATTTGAGCGGCACCGTCACGGTTGTAGATTCCCTGATGCAGATGATCGGTAATGGTATTCCCCTGAATCAGCGGCGAAGCGTCCTGGACATATAGACCGTCGGTATTGCTCTGGGTGATCAGGCTGTTGGTCACCGGTACATCGGCGCGATACATATAAATACTGCCGGAACCACTGGAACCGGCATAGCGCACCACCACATGATCCAGGCGCGAAACCGATTCATCGGTGGAATCGTAGAAGCGAATCCGGTACCAGTAACCTGGTGTGCCGCTACTCGGACCGTCGCCGTTGGTATCACCGCCATACTCGTCATCAGTCAACGCAGTGAAAACGATCGGCTGTAAAGCCGTACCAGCCGCATTCAACCCACCGCTGACGTTGAGGGACTGGCCAGGGTCAAACTTGAAAATCACCCCGGGACTTAAGGTCAAAGTGATCCCTGAAGGTACCTGAAGATTAGAAGTAATACGGAACACACCGGATTGAAGCAGCATATCCTGCGCCAGGGTGCCACCGATACTGGCATACTCTTCTGGCGAACCCTGTGGGGTGACGTCGAGGGTTACACCGGCACTTTCATTGGGCACCAGATCAACGGTCGTGAGTCGCAAACTATAGGTTTGCCCGACAGTCAGCCCCGTCAACTGGTAACTTCTAAGTGTACGTCCGAGGCTCAGGGGCTGGCCGTTGTTGTAACTCGGAGCGTTATTCCCCCAGTTCGTGCCCCCATCAATGGAGATGTAAAGCCGTTGATCCACCAGATCACCGGCGGTGTTGGCGCTGCCGGTCCAGGTCATGTAGGCAGAGGCCTGGGTACTGTTCAGATAGACCGACACTGCTGTAAAACCCTCCACCTCTTCTGGCGGTGTGGAGTCAACAGACGTCATCGGAATCGCCGGGCCGTAAGTTACCGAATCGGTACTGTTTCCGGCATGATCCACTGTCCGTATAAAATAGTAGTAAGACTGGCCCAGCGTGACGCCGATGTCATCGAACTGATTGAGTCCAGCCGCTTTCTGCCCTACCTGGTCGAAGCCGGTAAACTGCGCCTGGCTTCTGAAAACCTCGTAACGCACCACGTCATCCGCACCGGTTCCGTCGTCACCGGAGAAGTCCCAATAAACCCTTAAACCACCGCCGATACTGAAAACGAAGGGATTGGTTGCTGCAGCCGGGGGGGAGTTGTCCACGATAACGGCGACCGGTGAAGTGGTCGACTGATTACCCGCGGTATCCGTGACTCTCGCCTGTAAAAGATAGTCGTTATCGGCGGGACTATTCCAGCGGTAACGCCAGCTACCATCACCGAACACATCGGTGACCGGAATCCAGAGAGTATCCTGACTGCCGGCCTTGATGCCCAGCTCGATACGGTCGATATCACTATCGTCACCCGAGGTACCTTCCACCCAGGTCACTCCCTGGGGTAGAAAAGCCCCATCGACGGGTGCATCGAGGGAGACACTGGGTGCGCTGATATCCACCAATGGTTCTTTTAACAGGAACAGCCCAGCCACCACGGTGCGAACTCCCGCTACCCGGTTGAGGTCCAGACTCAGATTGCCGGCCACCACCGAACTTTTGGGCACCACGAACTCATAAGCAACAGAAGCCGTCGGTAACGGCATGGACTCGTGAACACCATTACCGTTGATATCGGTCAGGCTCTGGCTGCCGCCACCGGCATCCTGATTGAGATAGGTCATGAGCAGCCGGTAGGTCGAGCCTGTGGCAAGCCCGGTGTACTCAGCGGTCAGTTTCCCAGCATCGTATTCATAGAGAAAAGTCTGTGAGTCACCCGCTCCCCATTCGCTGGAGGAGACACCTGATACATTGGGTATTCCAATCCCATAACCGTAGTGATTGCTGCCCCCGGCGTTGAAGTAACTGAATTCGGAGCCGTCGGTCAGAAAAGCCGAGGCATCGATACTGCCGCTGGACGTATTGACCACCTGATCACCCGCACCGGGATCCGTACCGCCACCCGGGCCGTCGCCTCCGGGACCGTCACCGGCTCCCCACCAGTTGCCCGTCGCCAATACCGCCTGATTGCCATTGTTGCGCAATCCGTTACCCAGATTACCGAATAGCTCCGTG
>JAAELC010000282.1 GCA_024227135.1 Gammaproteobacteria bacterium | reverse complement strand
TTAAACAACGCACTCCGAGTCTTGCGGCTCGTATTCCGGGATCATCTCCAGCAACTTGTCCCGGATCCCGCACCCATCATGTTCACGGGCAAGTTCGTACAGGGCTTCAACTCCGTTTAAGACCCAGCGGCTGTATTGCTCCCGGGAATCGTGGCCGTTCCAGTCGCTGTTGGCCCTCAGAACCATGATTTTTTCATGTCCGGTGGGTACGATACCCTCCCCTTCGGTGATCAACTCTTCATAAAGTTTTTCGCCAGGCCTGAGGCCGGTGAACTTGATCTCCAAGTCCCTATCCGGGTCCTTTCCCGAAAGCCGAATCAAATCCCGGGCCATGTCTGCTATTTTCACCGGTGTACCCATCTCTAAAATATAAATACTGCCGTCATCACCCAGAAAACCTGCCTGCAGAATCAGCTGGGTGGCCTCGGGGATGGTCATGAAGTAACGGGTGACATCCGGATGGGTTACGGTAACAGGACCGCCTTGCTTTATCTGCTCGCGAAACAAAGGGATCACCGAGCCGGAAGAACCCACTACGTTTCCAAACCGGACAGCCATCATTTTGGTACCATTGCCCGTATAAGCCTGGACCAGTAATTCACACATCCGCTTGCTGGCCCCCATTACATTGGTGGGACGAACAGCCTTGTCGGTGGAAACCAGTACGAACTGCCCGGTTCTATTTTCCACACACTGCTTGAGAACACACTGGGTACCCAGCACATTGTTGAGCATGCCCTGCCAGGGATTCTGCTCAATCAAGGGTACATGCTTGTAGGCAGCAGCATGAAACACAATATCCGGACGGTGCTTTTTAAAAACCCGACTTAAAAGAGGTTCGTTCTGAACGCCCCCCAGAACGGCAACAACCTGCTGGTCGGGCACATTGCGTTTAAACTCCATTTCAATCTGGTAGAGGCTCTCTTCCGAGGCATCGTACAAGATGACTTCACCAGGGTTAAAGCGAGCAATCTGCCGGCATAATTCGGAACCTATCGACCCGCCCGCACCGGTTACCAGTATGCTTTTAGATTTCAGCAGGCTTAAGATTCCATCCATATCCAGTTTCACAGCAGGCCGCCCGAGCAAATCTTCAAAACTCACATCCCTTAGAGCCTTGAGGCTTACCCGGCCATCTAAAATTTCACCAATTCCCGGCAGCGTTTTATACCTTACGCCGGTGGCCTTGCAGGCCTCCACGAAGCAACGCATCTGTTTCCCGGTAGCAGACGGTGCGGCGATGATAATTTCATTGATCCGATTGGCGGCCACATGGTCCGGCAGAG
>JAAELC010000281.1 GCA_024227135.1 Gammaproteobacteria bacterium | reverse complement strand
TGCGATGGTTTCATAAGGGGTATCTTCTGGAATGGCAATCATATCCAGACCAACCGAGCAGATAGCTGTCATGGCTTCTAGTTTTTCCAGATTGAGGGAGCCGCTTTGGACTGCCGCAATCATTCCCTCATCTTCAGAAACAGGGATAAAGGCACCTGAAAGACCACCGACCTGGTTGCAGGCCATGACCCCGCCCTTTTTCACTTGGTCGTTGAGGAGGGCCAGGGCTGCTGTGGTCCCATGGGTCCCGACTGTTTCCAGACCCATTTCCTCCAGAACACGGGCCACAGAGTCTCCCACTGCAGGAGTTGGAGCCAGTGACAGGTCCACGATACCAAATTTGACACCCAGGCGTTCTGAGGCCATATTACCAACCAACTGGCCGATACGGGTAATCTTGAAGGCTGTCTTTTTAACGGTTTCCGCTACCACATCAAAGCTCTCACCGCGCACTTTCTCAAGGGCCCGTTTGACAACACCTGGGCCAGAAACACCGACATTGATGACGAC
>JAAELC010000280.1 GCA_024227135.1 Gammaproteobacteria bacterium | reverse complement strand
TGAGGTTACCGTCCTGGCTGTAAATTGCTCCCCCATCTAAACCGATTTCTGTCCAGTTATTCTGGAACGAACAATTTGAGACCTCAAGATGAGCATTGTCATACCCGAATATGGCACCGCCTCCCACAGCGGTTGAGCTGTTGCCCTCTGCGATAGTTTCTCCCCCGAAAACACAGTCATTTACGAGAGCAGTGGCTTGTGAATAGGTAGCTATACCGCTGCCTGCGCCGGCGCTGTTACCCTTGAATACGCAGTTGAAGATCTCTGCTCCGGTAAAGGCTCCGAGATATATTCCTGAGCCCCAGCCAGCGGTTCCGGCGCGAGTGTTGAGATTATTCTCGAAGGTACAGCCTTCGATCCGGGCGGTGATGGCTCCATCGCTTACCCCGTCCCAGAGAATCTGGATGGAACGTTCATTATCACTGAAATAGCAATCCTGGACAGTACCGTAGACGATCCCAATACCAATTGCATTATCCAGGAAACGACAATTTGTAATCAGAGGATTTGAAGATGCTTCAATTTCAAGAGCACCCATTGAATAGTTTGAGCCGCTGAAAGTCAGTCCATCGAGGATGATACCTGTTGGGTGCAAAAGCAGTATGGTCTGTTTATCGGCGAACCCGTGT
>JAAELC010000279.1 GCA_024227135.1 Gammaproteobacteria bacterium | reverse complement strand
TATCCTGGCACCTCACCGCCAGCGCACCGCGCGACGGATGATGGGACAAAACACGGTGCTGTGTTTGCAAGATGGCAGCTGTTACGTAGTGATCCCACTGGCTCGGACCCACACGTTCCAGCCCTGAAGCACGACCATAACAAGCCCAACACAGCAAGGCCTGCCAGTTGATGAATAAAATTGCTCTCGCAAAAGGGCACCAGACTCCAATCCTCTGTTTTGGCAGGATAGGGGGGACGCAATAGGCCTGAGATCAGGCTCGGAGTATTCCCCGATGACAATTGAATTCCCTGTGGACTGGGTGCAATGTGGTCGAGCATTCAATGAGCAAGAAATCAACCAAATCCGAGAGACTGTGGCATTTCTGCCGGGATTGTCACGCAGAGAACTAGCGGCCACGGTCTGTGAGCATCTGGAATGGCATACCGCTTCGGGTACGCCAAAGAGGCACGCCTGTGAGAATCTGCTGGAAAAGCTGGAGGCGGCAGGCCTGATGCATTGCCGGTTAGCAGAGCGGTGACTGCCCGTTCGGTCTCACAGGCAAAGGTAGTGCTTAGCAAGCGCACCCGTGCCGGGACGCCGGTGACAGGTTGCCTGCGCGAACTCGATCCGGTGCATCTGGAGCCGGTAACGACACGTGAGGGGGTGGTGCTTTGGAATGAATACGTGGAACGTTTCCATCCACTGGGCTGCAAGGGCGTATTCGGCCACCGGTTACGCTATTTTATTCTCTCCGGCTCGCTTAGGCTGGGCTGCATCCTGCTGGGCGGCGGCGCCAAGGCCATCGTCGTGCGCGACCAGTGGATCGGCTGGGATCCGCAATTGCGGTTGTGTAACCTGTCCTGGATCATCAACAATAGCCGATTTTTGATCTTTCCCCATGTTCAGGTTCCACATCTGGCCAGTCATGTACTGGGACAACTGGCCCGGCGTGTAGCTGAGGATTGGCGCAACCGCTGGGGATTCAGCCCATTGCTGATAGAGACCTTCGTCGATCCGCGCCAATATACCGGCGCCTGTTATCGCGCCGCCGGTTGGAACTGCTGGGCGAGACCAGTGGGTGAGGCCTGACACGGCCTGGAAAGCAGTACCGAAGTACACCACGACTGGTGTTGGTCAAACCCCTGCAAGAGGAATTCCGCCGGCTGCTATGCACCAAGCCCTTGTCGGGGAGGGTGGTGTCATGAGCAAATCCTCTCGACGTCCAAACCGTGAAGCCATCAAAGAGCAGCGCTGCTACAAGAAAAGCCAAGAAAAAGCACTCCGTGAACGCCAAAAGGCTGAAGGTCTCGTTCCCCGAAAGCCACCAGCGCTGCCCAACACTTGCTCATCCTATACCGCCAAGACTGAGGAGCAGCGAGAGCGCGAGGAGGCGGTCACGGGACAGCTGTGCATCCTGCGCCGGGAACTTCCCAAATTACTCCAACAGTTAGTGAAAATCTCCGATCCCCGCGATCCCATCAAGCGCAAACACAACCTGACACTCCTGCTGCTCTACGGCATGCTGATGTTCGTCTTCCAGTTCAGCTCACAGCGCAAGGTCAACAAAGTGATGACCCGTCCGCAGTTTATGGGGAACCTCCCGCAGTTTTTTCCGGAGTTGGAGAGACTACCCCATGCCGATACCCTGTTTCGGTTGCTGCGCGATATCGATATAGAGCATATCGCGCAGACCCATGCTGATTTAATCAGACGCCTGATCCGCAACAAAAAGTTCCGCCGCTTTCTCATCAATAACTGCCACCCCATCGCCATCGACGGCTCCCAGAAGTTTGCCAGAGATACCCTGTGGGATGAGAACCCGCTACAGCGTACTCACGGTAAGGGGGAAAAGAGTCATACCCAGTATTACGTCTACGTGTTGGAGGCGAGCCTCTCCTTCCGTAACGGCATGGTCATTCCCCTGCTCAGCGAGTTTCTCGAATACGCCAAAGGCGATACCGACAATAATAAACAGGATTGTGAACAACGCGCCTTTCATCGCCTGAGCGCCCGACTCAAGCAGCTTTTTCCCAACCTCCCCATTATCCTGCTGCTCGATGGGCTCTACGCCAATGGCCCGGTGATGGATCGCTGTCGCCAACTCAACTGGCAGTTCATGATCGTGCTCAAAGACAAAGACCTGCCCAGTGTTTGGGATGAGTTCAATGGCCTCAAGCCGTTACAGCCGAAAAACCAACTCGAGCAACCTTGGGGGATCGTCGGCAACGCTTCTCTTGGGTCAATGACATTGAATACGAGTATACCAGGGAGGGAAAACGCAAATGCATGACACTACACGTCGTGGTCTGTGAGGAGTGTTGGGAGAAGGTTGGCAACGACGGGGAAATCATCCCCCAAACCGCTCGCCACGCCTGGATATCCAGTCGCCCCCTTGGTCGCAACAATGTCCATGAACGCTGTGATCTCGGTGCTCGCTATCGCTGGGGGATCGAGGCCGGCTTTCTGGTGGAAAAACATCAGGGCTGCCAGTATGAACACGCCTTTGCTCTGGACTGGAATGCCATGAAGGGCTATCACTACCTGATGCGCATGACCCACCTATTTAACACCCTGGCCCGCTTCTCCCAACACCTAAATGTCGTAAACGATAATTCTTCATCATTGGATGAGAAGAAAAGTCTGACATATTAGAGGCAGATTATCTCGGTTTCTTCTTACTTTCATCGACTGTGAAACGAGAGGAAATTGAAATGGAAAGCCATATTGAGAACCGCGTGGATGGTAACGATGTCGCTGGGGAGCGGAGCCGGAGGAAAACAGAGCCGGCAAAGGGGAAGCGTTATTCGCCAGCCCGGCGCAAAGAGATACTGGAATATGCTCGAAACAACAGTGTCAAGGAGGCGGCGGAGAAGTTTGGCCTGACCGCGACGAGTATCTACGACTAGCGCCGAGCCATTGAGCGGCGGGGTCAGCAGGCCGGCGAGGGTGGGAACGCAGATAGGCCGAGCGAGATCGTCATGGAAGATCCCAGGCAAGAGCGGGACCGCAAGATTCTTTCGATGTGGAGGCAGCATCCGGGATATGGTCCGAGTCAGATTCGCAACATGCTCAAGCGCGATGGGTTTAGTGTGTCGATCGGCACGGTGCGCGATGTGATGGAGCGCAACGGTTATCTGCCACCAAGCCTAAGGCGCAAGGAGCATATCGGTCGTTATGAGGCAGCCCGGCCGCGCGAGCTCTACCATCTGGATTTC
>JAAELC010000278.1 GCA_024227135.1 Gammaproteobacteria bacterium | reverse complement strand
TCGGTCCCGTCGATAGAAATCAAAACCTGATGAATCGGTACGGTATTAAACTGTCAGAGGATAGGTTTTTGTATCAAGGTCAGTGGTTCGATACTTCTTACGACGCGGTTAAATACGCGCAAATGATAGAGGAACGAGTGAAAAAAGCTCAGTCTGCCGGCTGATAAGGATCGTTGTGATCTGGGCGGAAAATTTCCGCCCAGCTGCGGTCTGATCTGTAATCGATTAATGTGTGAATTCTATCCTGCATCGTGGAATTCTACGACCACTACGTATATTGTTATTGGTAACACGGCCCCTTTCGGTTGAATATCCGCGAGAGCGGGGAGATCGCTAAGGGGTTTTTTTTGCCCGCCCCCTCAAGTCATCACAAATCCCCTGCAGGACTTCAGCCACATCCGGTGCCATCATCTTCGACAGTTTGTCCAGCACGTTAAGTTTCAGGTCCATGTCAATGATGGGAACAGGTTTGCATCGTCGATGCAGATCATTTGTTGATATATCGCGCGCCACCTTCCGGTCATTGATCGGTCTTTTACCTTGAACTGACCGCTTCTTTTTTTTCGGACCGGGCTTGTCGGTTGCATTTTTAATGGGATTGATCATCCAGTTTTTTGCAAAACCATTAGTTACCCAGTATCCGGGTTGCCACTCGTGCACCTCGCCGTCGCGCTGCATGGCGCGCAGGGCCATGATCAGCACGCCATCGCTTTTGGGATAGCTGCCCTTGGTGCGGATATCTCCCGGGGTCAGCGGCTGGTTCGCTGCGCTCATGACGTCGGAGATACGTCTTCGAATTGTGCTTTCCATCATCGATCCTCATGATCTTTTGTTAGTTGAGCGTACCTGTCGATCAAGTCCAATTCTGCTGCCGCCGTCCCGCCGCCGTCGCGGATATCCTTAGCGAGCAGGTCGATCATATCGGCCATTTCATCGGCGATCACGCGCAGCGCCTGGTACTTAATCCTCAAGCTGCGCTCACGTTGTAGCGGGTCTGACTGAAAGTCATTTGTATTAGTCATCATTGCCCTCTGTCGTTCTCAAAAACCTTCATCTTTCGGGCTCGCGTGGAGTCCATACTGCGCCATGACCTCCAGGTCCAACGCGATCATGTTGGATACTCGCCGTCCGTTGATCGTGCGCTCTACAGGCTCCATGTAGATCACCCCGTCCCGGTGCAGCTGGCGTTTGTATACTCGCGATGACTTCACCGGCAGCGCATTCCAGCGATCTCTTAATGCCGGTGTATGTGCGATATGGTCCATCACGTGCCTGGTTCTCACCATTAGACAAAACTTATCCTCCATGTCTGCGCATCCGTTATCCACCAGGTCAAACTTGTACGGAAAAGCGAACTGCCCACGATCGATCTCAGAAAGCAATATCTCGGTGATCCAGACCCAGGGTTCACGATCTCCCGATGTTTCGGAGATGTGTTTGTTCATCTCTGCGAGAGCGTCCTGGATGAACCTGCCCTGGTCGCGGTGCATGCCTGCAAATTCGGTGAGCAGGCGCCAGGCGGTGATCAGCGCGGCGTAGTTGCCGATCATGCGCACCGCCCCGTCGTCATCTCCGGCGGATCGTGCGTGTTCCCTTGCATAGTCCAGCACCTTCTTGTAGATGTCTTTGACATGTGACTTGCTCAGCTGGGCCAGCCAGTTCAGCCACTCCAGCACCGGAAAGTGGGGCAGGTCGTCGGGGATCATGTCCCCCTTTCGGCCGCTCATCTCGCTGCGGATAATCTTGCCCAGCAGCGACTGCACCGGCACATCCTCCCCCGCCAGCAGCACCGGAGCCGCCAGCACATACTCGGTCATGTCGGACCCCCTGCGGGTCACGGTGTACTGGTAATTTTCTTGCAGCATGCCCACCGCCTTGTCGATCACATCCTGGCGGCGCGCCGACAGTTCCTCCCAACCCACGGGATGAGATGTCGATGAGATCGATGTCAGTAACCGGAACTCTGTCTGTATTGACTGCCCGCTAAACATCGTAAACCCGATGGACTGCTCCAACCGTTTGATCAGGGTGGACTTACCTGCCCCTTTGTCAGCCTGGATCATCATGTGTGGCCAGAAACCCAGAAACGACTTTAGATGCCCGCCCAAGCTCCACACCAGTAGCTGGGTGGCCGCGTTGTTTTGGAAAGTCTCTTGATAGGCATCGATCACCCGTCCCGCATGTTCCACCGGCCCGCTGGGGAACTGCAGGTTGTGGTAGGGGCACTGCTTTTCCGGATCCGTGAAATAACAATCCGGGCCCTCGTTCACGATGGCTTTGCCCTCACGCCACGCCAGCCCCACGAAATTTACCGCGTTGCGCGAGCCGATATGCACAGCCCGCTCCATTATGTTGAGCATGCGTGCGAACTGCATGGGCGCATAAACCGAACCAAAACGCTTCCAGTGCTCGATGTTGTGCAGCCTGTCGTCTTCGAAAACCTTACGCTGCAGTACCGGCCCATGTCGGGGCACCTGAACTGAACACGAAAAAACCGTGTTGGGCGAAGTATCCTTAATGCCGGTCATTACCGACGTGGCCCCGGCAATGGTCACCCTGGATAGGCCCGCTACGCGAAACCCGCAAACATCACCGAACTCCAGCTTCTCATCGCCACCGTCGTCTTCACTGACTTTCTTGACACAGGTGGTGTGATCCTCTTTGACACGAAACCGCCAATACTGGGCGTTATCCTGGGATGGCAGATAGATGCGGGACTTACGGGCATAAGCCTCTTCGTCGCGCCGCATCCCCGGCCGACCGGGAATCATCCACTGCTCAAGTCGCTGCAATCGGATCCTAACCTCGCTGCGGCCCTTGTCTTGCATGATGTCGTTCAGGTCGTTCCAGCTGAAATCATCCCACATCATCTGATCTACCATCAGCGCGGAGATGTTCAGCGCCAACAGCTTCTCGTGGATCAGCCACGCCGCCGCCTGACCCGGGCAATGTCCCTTTTCGTTTGGCTGGTCGTTGTCCATGCAGATAAACACCCGCTTACCGGCTAAAAACCGCCAGTCGATGTTGTCCACATTGCCGGTGCCCCGGGTGGCCACCGCTGATGTCCCCGGCAGATCAGCGCACTCCACCGTCAGCGCATTGATCGGTGACTCCACGATATAAACGGTGTGCGACCGCTCGATGGCCCGTCGGTCGGTAAAATAGGGGAACCCATACTTCTCGCCGATCGCTTGGGTCTTGAGCCCGCCATTCAGCGCCGGATCCAGATAGCGGGTATCTACTGCCACCACCCGGCCCGGGTTAAACGCACGCACGATAAAGGCCACAGCGGGTCCGCCATGGGTGGGTTCGCCCGCCGGCACAGAGTCTTTCCTATAGTCGTTGAAACCCACCGCTTTGCGTTTTATCGCATTATCCACCACCCTGGGTGTCAGCTTGCGCTCATCCACCAGGTAGGCCTTGGCCGCATCCGTGTTACCAAAACAATGGCTCGCCACCAACTCCGGCAAGCTCATCTTCTCCCGGGGCCGGTTCGCGCCGGGTGGTGGGTCGGTGGGTATCCCAAACAGCTCATGCAATCGCCGAATCGCATCCGATACATCCACGATACCCTCTACCCACATCAACAGGTCGATCACGCTCCCCTTTGAATGGTCTTCACCCTCCGCCGAGAAGTCCTTGAAGCTGCGGCCGTCCTTTGCGATAGACAGCGATGGCGACTTGTCTTCGTGATGTGGGCTTTTATAATTGCCGCGCCCCGCCGGCTGTACAAGCCCCAGCTCATCGGCCAGCTGGAAACAATCCACCCGGTTTTTCAGTTCCTGAATCGACGCCATCTACTCCCCCTTCTTGGACGGTAAATCGATGATTATTTCCGCGCCGAAAGTCTTACGCATGGACTGAACGAACGGATCTTGCACCCACGCTGCCTGCTCCGGATACTGGGACTTTATACGCTCCCATGTATTGACTCTCTGCGCCGGCGGTATCCGCGATAAATTAATACGTCTGGGCCTAGAAGCCGTCACGATAGAACGACTCATCACGACGGAGGCGGCGATCCCGCCACGCCATCCACACCACCCAAGCCACCGTCCACGGCCATAGGATCAGGCAGACCACCGCACCGATGGGGTTGTAACCCACCATCAGATAAAGCTGTATCGGAAACCGAAGCTCCAACAACAACCAGGCGTAACATCCAACGAACATATACATCAACACACCGATCACCCAATACATCACCAGCAAGCCATCCATTGAAACCTCCCGTAAAAAATAGAGCCGGGCTTGAAACACGGTGAGGGGATGAAAACCGTGCGGGACCACCCGGCATGCAGGTTTACACCTGCCCCTGCGGATCTTATTAACCTGGCTGTAATGACTTGACCGAAACCCGCCGCGGAGCCACCAGGTGCACCTATGGTGTTACCAGGTGCAAGCTGTATTTATTTGTCTTTTTTTCAGCGTGGGCGATGTCATTATCAGGCTCCGGTTGTTCCAGGTAATCTCCGGGGCACTGCCTTTGCAACCGTTACACTCCACCGCATCGAACTCCCCGTCATCGTCCATCCAGGCGACGATGCGCAAGTCCGCACTCCCGCAAAACGGACAGATGCTGTAATGATGTTGTTTCCCTGAATCCTTCACCCCGCCTCCTCATTCACTTTCCCCAGCTTCGGCGTAATCGAAAAACCTATATCGGGTTTTTTATTTAATGACCGCAGCATGGATACTTTTGATCTGGCGTCAATATTGTCGATCATCTGTTGATTATCGAGCATATCGTGTCGAATATTCTCCAATGACTTCATCGCTTTCTCACACTCACGAGCAACACGATCCGTAAGACAATCCATGGTGTGGAAGGTCTGTTCCGTCGGATGAATCACCCTATACCCAACACCGCGTTCGCTGTTTAACGCCTTTTTGTAATCTTCCAACATCAGTGATCTGAACCGATCCATGGCAGAAAGAAATCGCAACTGGTAGGTTTTGAAATCTCTGAACTTCCCAGAATCTGGAGGCACCAACTGAAAGTGCTCCTGGAGCCAATCCAAGGGAATAATATCGCCATAGTCAAAGCACTGTTGTGCATCACAGGCCGCTTGGCACTCCGGAGGATAAAGTGGAAGACTCATAATGTGACCTCCACCGAATACCGACCAAACATTGGCCGGTAGTCACCGACTCCGCAGTATCGGCCGGCATGCTCCATAGCTCGAATCAGATCCGACTGACTAAGCTGGGCTTCATCGAGCATAAAGCCACCTTCCACCGACCATTGACTAAACCTGGGTCGGGTACGCATTACACGCTTTCGATTAATAACCACACTGCGGCGATCTACAAATATTCCTTGGTCAAACAGTTTGGTTGGATCATTTGGACCATCGTAGTGAAGACGGACCTTCTCATCCAGAAAAAGCACCGCACGCTCAATCTGCTTCCCCAACTTGTGAAAACGCGCCCCTTCAATAAGGGACTTTCTAATACATCGCGTGGGTAAATGAATGCCAATCTCTTGATCCCAGTACAAACCACCCATCCATTCGCTGCGAGCAATGGACTCGTGGTCCTCATCGGTTTTGGTCTTTTTCTTGGTAAGTGTCGAGTGGGCTTTGGACGCCGCGCTCAATGGATCGCAAAACTTATCAGAGTGCATCAGCAAGGCAGATTCCCCAACGATACGATATGACACCAGTTTCATGTTCTTCTCCTTTTCGCTGCTGTTTTAGGTGATAGTGGATTGCCCTCTCCCATGTGAAAGAGCGCAACCCGCTATCCTCTGGATAGCCCTTGCCTTGCCAAACCGGGCCTTGCCATTCCAGGCCACGCGCCGACTTGCTTCAAAGAGCTTTGCCAAGATGCCGAAATGGCACCGGGAAACCCTCTCGAAAGAGGGCAGCCCGCTGTCATCGACAGCCCTTGCCTTGACCAGCCGAGCCTTGCCATGCGCCGCCGCGCCATGCCAAGCTATGCCTGGTCGTTGCTTAACATTCCTTCTTTGCCACACCCATCAACACCCTACCCCGCCTCCTCCATCGCCAGCTCAACTTCTTCCTTGTCCGGTACTGTGTAGATCACCGTCGATGCAATCGAACGATGCCCCAGCACCGCCTGGACCACGCCCCTGGGGTCATCGGATGTGCTGGTGTGCATGATCCGCTTCGCCAGCGAATGGCGCAGCCAATGGGGAGATGCCGACACCTCCAGGCTGGCAGACTCACACCAGTAGCGCATGCGTGCCTCATAGTTTCTGATCGACATTCGCTGGTGCTTGCGCGAGTAAATCAAAGGATCGTCGGCCGCTTCGCCATAGCCCATTTCCTTGCGTATCTTCAGCAGATCGCCGAGTGCCGTGCGTCCTTTTTTGGTTAAAAACACCCGGCCGCCCTGGCGGCGCTTGGTGATTTCCGGGCGCAGGTCCAGATACTTCGTGGACATGCCCTGGCGGGCATCAAACACATTCAGACCGGCCAAGGTACCCACCCTAATCCCGGTTTGCCGCAGCAAGCGCATCCACGCATGGTCGCGCCGGGCGTAAATCCCTGACATGGACGATATATGGCCAAACAACTGACGCTCCTCGGCTGAAGTCAAATAGCGGCGGAATACTCTCTTCATGGCCATCACCTTTTCCCAGCAACTGTTAATTTAGGGGTATCTGATCGGGGGCTGTCCGGAATAAAACCGCTGCCCCCGACCGCGCCGGTCACGTTTAGATAATCCACTTCGACTTTGGCCGAGTTGATGATGGTCTGTGCTACGTCACTGATCGTCTTTGCCCGGCCGACATCCATTGGCGTGTCCTGGTCCTGCAGTGCCTCGAGTGTGGCGAACAGGTGATCTCTCAAGTCTTCAATCTTGTTTTTCACGTAACCTCCTTTGCAGTTTGCTAGCCAGTCTAATCGTGTCCTTTAGCTCCGCAGGATACCGGTGGATCGTATTGCGCTGCATATTCTCAGCCCTGGAGATCAGCTCCAGATTCTCCAAGGCAAGGTCCGATTTATTACGATTGCGAAAAACCACGATGAACCCTGGTGGAATAGAACCGTGGTGATCCATCCAAAGCAGATGGTGTACGGGCACCCAGTCTCGATGTGGGTAGCCTGTGTCTGTGATCTTCCGTTGCAGGTATCCATACTTGGTCACTCGCTCGGATCCGATCTTTACCCAGTTATGAGGTTTTCCGCCCTGCTTGAACCGGGTCTTTGCAGAGTCACCCCCCACCTCAAATGATCGCCCTTTATTGTGCGGGCGTCGGCCCTTTTTGAATCGTGTCGCTTTACCGGGGTGGTCTGCACGCTGCAAGCGACATCCCTGTGGCCCTGCAAGGTATGCTTTAGTTTTGTATAAGCACAGCAAATTGGCATGTCCATATACAGCCGCCACACTCCGACCCAGTCGAGCCGCCAAGACCGATGTTGGCAAGTGTGGATAGTCTGCCTTCAGTATCTGTATTTCATCATCCGTCCAGTGTTTACCACTCATCACGCGCTCCGCCTCGTCCGATATTGCACAATATCCCGAATCGTAGACTCGCCGACCCCGTAGCTTGCCGCGAGCGTCTTATATCCCCGTCCCGGAACATATGACTGGTATCGCGCGCGTATATCTCTCACCGATGCATCTGACAAAGTGGCATTGTGATGTTTTGCGCCGTAGCGGGGCATTTCATACGCTCCGGTTTGCGGGCATAGTGCCCCGGGTGTTTTCCTGATCCGTCTCGGAAAAATCGAACAGCGAAGGCATGCTGACCTCACGCTCTGCCGCCTCGAGATACTTCACGCCATCACAATAATAGCTGGGGTTTAGCTCCACCCCGTATCCCTTGCGGCCCTTCAGAATGGCGCGGTACGGTACCGTCATCAATCCTCCGAAAGGATCCAGCACTACTTCCCCGGGATTAGTAAAGCGGGTGATGATCCGGTCCACGATGTCGAACTGAAGCGGGCATATGTGGGCATTCAGCCCTTTTCGTGACTGCTCACCGTTTAGGGTTCTCATTCTATTGACATCGTGCCAGACCGACTCGTCGTGACTGCCCGGGGCAATGGACATGAAAGTCGACGGCAGCGCGCCGCGCAGTTCCAGCGCCTCACCTATGCGGACGTGTGATTCATAGTCGTACACCGATTTCAGGCTTTGCTCGGTAAACGCCTTGGCCAACTTATCCGGCCCGAGCTGCGCCAGCTCATCGGGTGTCATCTGTCTATCCCCCGCGCTGCGCCAGAATGAATGGGCATCTATCTGCCACCGCGCTCGGGTGTAGTCATCTTTTGATTTAACCACCTTCTGATCGGCATAGGCTTTAGTCCGGTCACTGGGTAGCTTGCGGAAAAGCAGAACATACTCTGGGGATCCCACTCCCATCTTGGAGCCGTCTTTACACTGCTCTGTCCACCCTAGCCTGTACGTCTGGTTGTTTTCGCGCACCACATCGGTTACCACCGTAATCATTCCGAAGTAAGCGAACCCGTGTCGGGTGGCATGGAATATCGCTTCTGCGTGAAATGGGCTGACTGTCGGCATTCCCATCCCGGTCACATTACCGAACATGATCCGGTCTTTGACGTGACACGCATACACCCGACCCGGCGCCAGCACTCTCAATAACTCGGGCAACAAAAAGTCCATCTGCTGCCAGAAATGATCGTTTCCATCGGTGTGTCCAAAGTCGTTATAACTCGGCGTGTACTCGTAGTGATTGCTGAAGGGAATCGACGTGTGGATGAGATCGATACTGTTATCTGCCAGCCGCCGGCACTCATCCACACAATCATTATTAACCGCCGTAAAGTTGTCCCCCGCAGTGGCGACTCGCTCCACCCCGATTGACCGGTGTAACTCCTGCTGCATTTCAGAACATGACAATCCGTAACGCTTTATGATTTTAGTCATTTCCCCCACCATTTGTTTGTGTTGATCCCATTTGCGCTCCAGCGTGCGCAATATCTCTCGCTCCGTATCCGCAAAGATGAGATGTATATGACACTCCTCGATCTGCAGGAACCGATAAATGCGGTGAACACTCTGAATGAAATCGTTGAACTTGAACCCAATGCCGAGAAATATGGCATTTGAACAAAACCGCTGGAAGTTACAACCGGAACCACTTAGCACTGGCTTGGTCGCCAGGTACTGATGTTCGCCATTAGAAAACCCGATAACACGCTGCTCCCGTACATCAAGATCCTGAGATCCATACACTTCTACTGCCGCGGGCAGCGCCCGCTTGATAGCATGTCGCTCGGCTTCCTGGTCGTGCCATAACAGAAAATGTGATGAGGGTTCGTTGCCGATGATCTCCAGCATCTTATCGATCCGTTGGCCGATGCTGTCCCGTTTTTCCCGGGCGGCATCTTTCAAGCTCAGTGCCGCATCAGGGAACATATTGAACTGCCCGTCTCGGTCTACTTTCGTTCGAAGATCCGTCTTGACTTCGTGATAATGGATATGCAACCTGGGCAGATCATAACCCTGATCGGAATAACCCAGATCCGATGGCCGCTGTAAGAAAATGGCCCAGCTTGATACCCATAGCCAGAACTCACGTTCTTTATGCGGGTACAGGGTTAAATTGTTCGCCTGTGTACTATCTCTCTGGAAAAACCGGGTTAACGCCTGGCCCGTATCCATGATGCCGAGAAACCCCGCGTAGTGAATCAGCTCTTTGTACCGGTTTGGCGACGGTGTTGCCGTCGCCACAAATCGATACTTTACTGTATCGAACATTGATAAAAATTCTTGATAGGTTTTCGATCCGTAAGACCTCAGCACCGATGCCTCATCCAGCGTCACCGATGTGAATCTATTCGGATCCAGCTTGCCATCTCTGACCGACTCGTAGTTCGTGATGTAAAAACCATCCGCCGTAACTTCGTGGTCTCTACGTATAAATGTCAGCGGCATCCCTAACACCGCTGCGTCCCGGGTGAACTCCTGGCGAACGCCCAGTGGGGCGATGATCAATTGGCAACCCTGCTCCCGGATCCAGACCTGGCGAAGTATCTCCAGCTGGATAAAGGTCTTACCCAGTCCGAATGACGCAAAAACGGCCCGGCGGCCGCCAGCTATCGCCCAGCGCGCGATATCCCGCTGATGCGAAAACAACGTGGGGTGAATGGCAGCGTTATCCAGCTCGAAACCACTGCGATGTTCCAAGCTGATCTTGTCCCGCAAAAAACGATCATAGTTGTCCATCAGCCTGCTTGCCTCCGCATAAAATCAGGGATCCGTGCCGGTGGCGCAAGGTATAGATGGCGTTTTTCCGCGGCGATCTCCCACAAGAACTTCAGGTCTTCCATCAGTGGGTCGAACTCATCCACCCCCACCTGCAGATAGATCTCGTACAGGGTCGACAGTGAAGTAGACAGCTGGGATATCTCTACGTAATGGTGCGCCGACTGCCACCGGTCACAGATGTAATCTTGCAGATTACGGTCACTGATAAATGTTTCTGATGTGTCTTCGCCACTGATCACCAGGGGCATGGGGATGCCCCTCTTATGCGATGAGAGAACAGTCATCACAACACCTCCACCGTCAGGGGTTGCTGGCTATCGACTTGCACGAAGTCTATCAGTACCCGCAACAGTCGTTCCTCACAGCTTTCAATGCACCGTGGTTTTATCAGCATCGATGTCCATGGCCTGGCATCCAATTCGTAGCCAGCCGGCAGTGGTGACTCAAGACTGTTGCCGTCTGCCTGGTCGAGTCTGATTATCAGTTCCAGCTCATCATCCCGCCGATCCCGATAAATACTCATCAAGCACTCTGGACCTACCGCCACGGGATAACCCGGCTCTACCCAATGCCGCTGGTAAATGACGCCCCCCGCCGGTTTTCCAAAATTCAAAACGCGATACAACAGCATGATCAGTCCTCCAGTCCCAGGTTAAAAAACAGGTTGGCCTGCTCGGCCCAGGTATCGAGCGGCTTAGGCTTGGGGTTTGAATCGGCCGCCATCGCCAGCCGCTGCTTTACCAGCTCTGGAACGATCAACAACCGCAGCTCCCGGCGCGGCGGGCGAACAGCGTGGCCCGCCGGCACGTTGTCCGAAAACGACGTGATGCCTTTCTGCTGTAAGAAATCGGGGATGTCGTGGCTCATGATGGGTTCTCCACCAGCCAGTCCAAATACGACACCACCTCTTCCCGATCCGCTGGCGACAGTGCCATGATCAGTTTCAGCACCTGCAACGCGCCGCGGTACCGAATCACCGGCACCGGGTTTTCTAAAAAGGTCTTCACCCGCTTGACCGCGGGGGGTGTCAACGCATCGAGGAGCAGCATGATGCGTAAGGGGGAGGGGTAATCTTTGGCTTCGGCGAGGAGTTCTTGCCAGGTGGGGTCTGTTTCGTTTTCTTCTGGTGGGTTATTAATAACCCACTTTATTACCCCTTTATTATGGGTGGGCAGAATTGCGTCAGATACAAGGGGGTAACACCCTTTTTCAAGGCAATGAAGGTGTAAAACCCCAGATTTAGATAATGCCCACACATTCTGGCAACCACCCGCTGTCTGGTGAGACAGCATCGCCTTGTCATGTTCGGGTATCGACTTGAGGTTTTGATTTCCGTTGTTCCACTTGCGCCCCAACAACTCACAAATATCTCGAGCGCAATACCATGTCTCACTGATCGATGGTAAACCGGGTTGTGTCTGCAGATGCAGCACATGGGAGTTACAAAATAGATCATCGACATGAAGTGCCGACAGATTTCGGGCGGAATCATCCATAGCAGATCTCCGTGTAGCGTGAAGAGCTGCCACCAACCGGGTCTAATCGGTGAAAAAATGGTGGCAGGCCGTACAGGTTAGACCTACCGCACACGGAGAGCGGCCACCCGAGGGTGCCTATACGGCCCGCCATAAACTGCGGGCAATAAAAAACGCCATCGTTGGTGGCGCTTTCGCGCCGTGTGTGCGGGGGTCTAATCCCGGTCGCGGATTTTGCCGCGACCCTTTCAGTATATGCTGGACTGGTGATCGGTTGCAAGCTCATTGCCTATCACCTCTTCCAACAATTTCACCGTCTGGCCACTGATCGACCGTCGCTCTTGTTTGGCCAGCCTTTTGAGCTTTTCATGTAATGCGGGCGGCATATAAATCACCGCCCTGGCGTTTTCCGTTTGGGTCTGTGCTTTTTGTCGACTCATGACTAAAATACCTAATATGGCACTAATTGTGCCCATTGCCGCATTAGTTAACGATATTACCTAATGCGTGTATTTTCAACCGGAATTAACGAAAACGTGCATAACAATTTCTTATCAAAATTGAGACTACTATCAGATGGGCGGGATTTACATCCGTGGCTGATGAGTGCCGGCGTGAGTCACGGTACCGTTACCCGCTTAAAAAACGGTCAAGCACCGTCGGGAGATTTGCTGGCCATACTGCAGCGGGTCAGTAACGCCAGTATCCGGTGGTTGACCGAAAACAGGGGGCCACCGTTTTTGGTTTCTCGAGCATTGAGCGACTCGGAGGGGGTGGAAATCCTCAATGACTTATACGATGAGCCGGACAGAGATACCTTTCTCGTGCGCTCGGGAGATCGTTTCGCGATTGTGTTAACACTGCCGGCATCGTTCTCGGTCAAAGACCGGATGATCGACTACATCTCCGTCGATGTGTTGTCCGGCAACTTGAGCCAGGGCACTCGACAACGAGCTGCCCTCGGTGCAGCCAAAGGATCCGTATATCAAGTCGATGTGACCCCCGCCGAGTTCGACAGGCTCTCGACGGGGCACTTGAGCCATTCAGCCCTCATCGGGTATCACGACAAGCGCAGGTCGCGAACAGGGATATTAGACCGGGCCACCCCACTGGACAGCCCGGTGGGTGTCATCAGTGATCCTGTGGCGCTGGTCAACTCTGACGCCCCCGATAAGCTCGAGTCCGACTTACTGGATCGGTTCCGGGCACTGTCCCCGGAAAACCGCCTCCGCATTATCCGCATCGCCCAGGTGATGGAATCGCCGATCAGCAATCCCTTGCCACACCCTTGATTTTCTCGAATGTGCGGGTGGCCCCGAGTCCCAGCAGTGCGAACACCAGCGTAAGCATCTCCCCGGACTCGACTTGCGGCAGTATTTCAAGGATCTTTACATGTCCGGCCATCGCTAGTCCGACGTGTATAAAGTCCCTGAATATCCATGCATATGCCAACAATAACACGCACAGCCATCCCAGCGCCGGCCGCCAACCGGCAACAAATACGCTGGGGTGTTTAGCCTCTTCCATATTGGTCAGGGCTTGGATGATATGGGGCTGGTTCAACTCCTTCATCATCAGGAGTTTTGCCCGTTCCCTTTCATCGTCGCTGGTAAATAGCTCATCGAGTCCCTTTACAACCGAGTCAGTGATGGTTGCTATTGGGTCGAGCGAGATCATCGTCGTTGCCGCTCTGGAGGCTCTTGCCTCTGCCGGGTCCGCTCATCCTCCCAGCTCTTGACTATCCCCAACATTCCCTGCGTGAGTGACCGCACCATCATATTCATAGCCTCACGATCCAGCCCATACCAAGACCCCTTCGGGATATCCGAGATCAGTTCTCCGTTTTCATCATAGCAATTGATGATTATTTCTACTCTGCAACCAGGTTTCATTTTCACGCCTCTTTGTACATCCCGACAATCCAGTCCAGCGGCCAGCAGTAGATCCCGTCAGGTGCTTCAACGCAGCAAAGCACCTGACCGGATTCCGCCATGGCAAGCATGGAGCAGATCACCGGGACAATGTCCACGATTAGCCGGAGATATACCCGGAATCACCGGGGGTGTGATCGACGACATCTTCAGTGTGGAAGTCAGCCGGGCTGGTACTCTGTGGCAGGTCAACAGGCTGCGCGACTGAGACGAAATCATCGAAATAGTTCACGCGATCCTGAATGTATTTGCGCCAGCGCTTGACGTCATCCGAATGAAAGCCCTGCGGCTGGTTCCGCGTCTGGGATTCTCGAATATTCTGTCGGATCAGAAACATATCCAAGGTATGGTCGTACCAAAACAAATTTTGAAAAACCTCCCGCTGGGGTGGCTCTGCCGGTGGTACGGCGTAAATCATATTACTCGAGTGAGGAAGATCCAGAGTGCCCCGTTTCTCCTGGTAAGCGATATACGCCTCCATGTCCTTCAGGTAATTTTTCAGCCTGGTGACGTCCTCCTCATGGACCGTATTACCATCCCTGGACTGGTACGCCTCGAGCGTCTCTGACCAATAACTGTCAAACTGCTCGATGAGCATGTGTAACGCTTTGTTTTTCGTTTCCCCATAATTCGGGGTGACCCTGCCTGTACCTTCAGCCATTTCAATAAACCTCAGTCTTGATCCTTACAATCAATTTTGAGGCAGGGAATGCGGTGTGTAAGGCACCGCTTCAGCTTTCGCCTATCCCTGCCATTCTCGTCCTATATCGTTTATTGCGTTTGTCAGATCTTATCCCGCTGCTGATACTTCAGATCGATGAATTCCAGCAGTTTTTCGATCTCATTTTCGTAGTCCGATCGGCGGAACCGATCGTCGGTGCGCTTTTCCAGCGTGTTGGATAAACTATCCAGCTGGCCGGTGATCCTATTGATATGCGCACGCACGTCCGCAAACTCGGTCCCATGATCCGCCAGCACAGTGAGCGCGGTTGTGACCTGGTTGCGCAACATCACCTGCCCCAGGTTGTTTTTCTCCATCTCTTCCAAAGCATGATCGACACTGGTACTGAGATCCGCCGCCCACCATCCAAACCCAAAGATGGCGCTGATGAGGGCGAACAAGTTTCCGATAAGCCACTTTTCGTTCATAACTGCGCGCTCATATCGCCACCCCCGAGCTCCAACCGGTGGCCGCTTTGAACACGGTCAACTTCTGCTCATCCTCCAGATAAGCCAGCCAACCCTCCGACGGGGTGTAAAACACCCAATCGCTGCCGTCATCGTCCCAGATGGCCACGTCGTCGTCATGGGTGGCCCAGTCTCCGGTGGCCGAAGCGCCGACGATGTAACCATCGCCATCGCTGGGGGTGCCCGGTGGCGCGGTCAAATCCCGGTCGATAATCGACAGGTTCAGACCCACCCGCCCGATGAACAGCAGGTTGGTGTCCATCTCCGCTGAAAAATTCTCAGTATCCGGATCCCATGCGTATTTTAGCCCGCTGCGTGGTTCGGTTGTTGACATTAAAGCCCTCCGTAAGAATAGCCGTAAGAATAGCCGTAACCCACCCGGCGGGCGATAAAGTCATGGCGCTGCCAACTCTCCAGGGTGCCGGTGTCTGAGTACAGCTCGAATCGCAAATTATTGTTGAGCCGTCCGCTATTGATAATCGTGCAAATCACAACATCGTCAAAGTAGGCGCTGCACTGGGTGCCCGTGTCGCGGTCGCACCCCAGTAGCACCCGCATTTTGCGGGTCAATGGGGGTATGGCATGCTTGTCGACCCGGTTGACCCACCCATTGGCGCTGCTCCAACTGTTCCAGCTGCGGGAGATCTCCACATCCGATGCGTTGAGAAACAGCACCCCACCCCGCCCTGAATCAGTATCGCCGGAAAATGAGTCCTGCCAATAATCCAGCTCCGCGTCGGCCTCTCCGGCATCCACCGCCGTCAGATCTACTCCGTCGGCATCCAGATCGATCACTGATGACATCGTGGTGTAAGCAGATGTGCCTGAATTATTGCCCCCGACAAAAGAATAGCTACCGGAATGCACACCGGTGGTTTTAACCGTCAGTCCGTAACTGGTCTCGGCGGTCCACCCGGTGGTATCACCGGTTTCGGCGTCCGGGTTGGTGATGCTGTGCTCGATCTCCAGCGCCGGCAGCGCCGGTGTATCGATGCCCTCCTGCGCCGCGGTGTAGTCGTAAGCCGTCCCGGTCAGCGCGGTTTCGGTACGGATCAGGCTGCCGTCCTCCCCGTAGATCTTCAGGGTGTACTCCACATTGGTTTCGGGTCCGATGTTGCCGGTGGTCTGATCGATGGGGGTGGCGGTCTGCTGGGTGCGGTCCCGGTGACTCCAGGTCAGCGCCACATCATCGGGGGCAATGAAATCGGGATAGCGGCTGGCGTTGATTTTTAAGTTACCCGGTGGATAGGGTCGATGGGCACGTTGATCCATCACCAAGGTATCAGCCGGGGCATCGTTGATACCCAGAGCACCCTGACCCGTTATGGTCAACAGCTTGACGCCCACCGACTCAGCGTCGGCATACTCGGTCTCATCGCTGACCATGTACTCGTCCCAGAACAGGATATTGTCCGCGGCGCTGTGAGCGGTGGGCACGGTATCGAGCACCCCCCGTCCCACCGTCAGCGCGCTGTCGCTGACCGCATCGATGCGCACCAGCTCGGTGCCGATGATTGCATGGGTGCCCACCGTCACCCCGTCGAGTCCGTCGCCGTCCTCGATGGTCCAGGCGGTATCGGCATAGCCCACCGCGGCGGACAACACCGCCGATGGCGCAAAATCCGCCACCGCCGCCGCTTCGTAACCCCCGCCTGCATCCACCCACACGTCCGCATTCAGCGCGTCGTCCGACGGACGCTGAGCCGCCACCGTCAACCACCCCGCCAGAGGGTTGTAATCCAGACGGCTGTCGGCTTCCTGTTGGCCCATCAACTGCACCAGCTGGTAATAGGGTGCTTCGGTGACCACGCGAAACGGTGAAGCCGTCGGCGGGTTGGTGGGGTCGGTCCAGCCGCTGTCGGGGGTCTCCAGCGCGGCCTCTGCCGGCAGCGCAAACACATCCTGCACGCACTGGATCTGCATGCGCGTGCTGCGGCCGTCACCCAGGGCCATGCCGGTCACACGCATCACCAGGTTGTCCAGCTCATAGTCGGGCCAGTCGAGCTTGAACGCGTCACCGATATCCAGGTCCGCCGCCGCCTGGCTGGCGTACAGGGTGCAAGATACCAGGGGTATGGACAAAGCCCGCAGATCCCGGGCCGCTACCCTGGCCGCTATGTTGATACTGGTAAAGCCCGGATAATCCACCGTCCGGTCCACCACGATGCCACGCATCTGGATATCGGCGGTGTCCTGCACGCTGATGCTGGCATTGTTGCCGGTGGCAGGATCCCAAAACCGCACCGTCACCTGGTTGACCAACTCCTCAGGCTCCGGCCGGGTCAGCCCATCGATGCGCTCCACGTTGGACACATCCAGCACCGCCAGCGATGCGGCGACGTAATCGTCCCGGATCAATCGCAGCACAAACAGCCCGGTAGCGCGGTCCAGATAGAGCGCGGCGTCGATGTGCCGGATCACATCCAGCACGAAATCTTCAATCGATATCTGCTGGTCCCACAGCAGCGACATCCCCATTCCCTCGGAATAGAGGGTGTCCGCCGCGGCCTGAAAAGCCGTGTCATCGATGTCGCCTTCCGCGTAACCCAGACCCCAGTCGGGATCGGTCAGGCACTCGCGGATAATATGCGCCGGATTCATGTTCAGCTGGCCCGACATCAGGCCGACAATAATCCCCGTCAGTGCCTCGGTATCCGAGCCCGATACCACAGGCACGCCGTCCAGCGGGGTGTTATCCAGGTAAGCGGTCCAGGTCGTATCCTCCAAATCGATATTAATCCCGTAGCTGCTCAGGTCACTGATGCCAGCGAGTACCGCAGCCGCCTCCTCCGCAATCTCCGTGCGCGTTGACGCGCCCAGGTCGTGAGGTTCGCCGTCGGTGATAAAGACCAGTTGACGGACCGCATCGGTCGGGGCTCCGGAAAAAAACCCTGGAGCATCGATGACGCCGGCGGTGAAATAGGTGGTGTAACTGGTGGATGCCCCATTGACCCAGCTTTTCAGGGCGCCAATATCGGTGGCATCTACATCCCGCCGCAGGATCGATGTGCGAGAACTGGGAGGGGAGCCAAAACCCACGATCATAATATCCACGGTTCCGGCGCTGCCGTACTGGATCATCTCGTCGATATAATCCAGTAACCCCACCACCGATGTCTGCATGTTTTCAAACCGGGACTTGCCGTTACCGGCGAGATCGTCCATGGATGTTGAAAAGTCCAGCGACAGATAGAGCGCCAGCGGCTCAACCAGCAGATCGCCAATCTGCGCCTTGGCGTCATACCACTGGTCAATGCCATCCTGCCGGGTGTGGATCCGTTGGGCGCGAAACGACCAGGGCTTTAGATAAGGATTCAGACCCATATATACCTGGCGCAGCACGATCCCCGCCACGCCCCGAAACGCCGGCACGTTGCCCAGCCTGGACTGCAGATAATCGTTGGCCGTCTGGGTGGCGCTGCCGGTTTCAAAGTCCAGCGGACCTGATACCCCACCCTCCCGGGAGTCACCGCCAAACAGGTTCTGCGCGTCCAGGTTGATCCGGCCGCCGGCGTAGTTACCTTCCCATGCGGTGCGGCCGTCCACATCGATGCGCCGCAAAAAGTCAATGGGGCCATGGCACAGAATCAGATGCGCGCCCAGGTAGTAGCGATAACCGACGGTGACTTTTTTACTGCTGCCGCCCACGGGCCACCTCCACTACGCGCAGCGCCATGGCATCCCCGGTGGATTCCAGCTGATAAGCGGGCAGGCCATGTTTGAAAAACCGCCGGTAGTCCAGGTTATACCGCTTTAAAAACCGCAACGTACCCGAGGCGCAATACCGCAGCGACCGAGCATCCCGCATGGTCACGATAAAGTCGCTCATTTCTTGCCCCCCTTGCGGCGGATAGCATCGGTGCGCAGGTGACCATACCAGACGATATTGGCGCCGCGGATGTCCCGAGTGCCAAACAACACCGGAATTTCCCGACCCTCTTCCGCGGTCGGCGCATCGATGTCGCTGCTCGGCTGGGGGGTCTGGCTTTTCGGCTTGGGTGTCAACAGATAACCCAGCACAAGGGTGGCCACAAACACCACGATCTGTTGCCACATTAGGTTTTGTCCTCACACAATGGAGCTTCCCCCCATCGGATTCTTTCCTGGGATCCACCAGAATCCCCCGTAATTGTCCAAATTACCGAAAGCCGCGCAGGCGGTCGGGTTGTGGGCGCATCCGGGGTAGAGCGTGATCGCCAGCCCGCCGGGTCCGGCGGCCGCCACCAGGTCGGCCAGG
>JAAELC010000277.1 GCA_024227135.1 Gammaproteobacteria bacterium | reverse complement strand
GGGGAGGGTGTAGCCGTGGAATGTCTGGCGATCTTTCCCCAGGAGGCAGAATGGAGTTTTTCTGCTCTTTACCTGCTCCCATACCCTATGTGCTTGTCAGTTTTGCTGTGGACAACAAACCCCGACCCGATGATTGGCAAGGCAACAGACGACCCACTGGTGCTGGCAGCGGCCTTTCCGGACTGCAGCGGCCAGCCAGTGCCATGCGCGCGCTGAGCGCAACACCGGGCGTCTGGATGCTCACTATAGCTGTGGAGGGCCATGAAGACAGCTGATTGGCCCCAATGGCTAGAGGCGACCTGCAACAGCGGGCACCGCGATCCGCCACCTACGGACACCAACATCGCGGGCACTTCACCTCTAGACCATCTTGATATGTTCCCATGATGTGACCTCTTCAACACCTACAAATCTTACTGCACAGTCCGTGCCTACTGTACACATCGTTGCCTAGGGGGAGCCAGCAGCCGGCGCAGCTGCCAGTTCCAACCCGGTCCTGTCTATGCGGCTGGGCTACCTTGGGCTACCCTACTATCCACTGAGCTACGCGGGGGACGCCCTGCGCACGTTCATCATTGTGGGGGAGTCGATGAAATCTCAAATCTATCATGGCCAGACTTGTGCAGGTGGTACACATCACCGCTGAATTCGGATGTCTCAGTAATATCAGTTTCTGGGACGCATGCTATACATCATATGCCCGTGCTCACCTTTGGCTCCCACGGTCAGGGGGAGTATTGATAATGCATGCCTGAATGCTGAGGGCAATCATCCATTCACTTGACACCTTACTCCTAGTAGTGGTGGTGGTGGTGATACACCGGAGGCCAGAGGCCCGGACCAGGGATCTACTGCCGGAGGTGTTACCACGGAAGCACTGCGGATACCGATTCCGAGTTATTCTCCCAGTCTAGTGACATGGATGATATATTATGCTGATCTACTTCTTCTTCTCTTATTTACTAGTATAGGGAAAGTGGCAATGGAGAGAAGTAGTTATACTATTGTTGTACATGTATCGAGGAGTGGTGCTCACCAACCATTCCCGAGATAAAATCCTTCAAACGCTCGTATGCCCACACTCTATCGGGT
>JAAELC010000276.1 GCA_024227135.1 Gammaproteobacteria bacterium | reverse complement strand
TTAGGGGTCGCCATCTATGATATATCCGACCCGTCCCAGCCCCAAAACCTCAAAATGGTTGAATTCGACGGTTCTCTGGTTTCTTCCCGACTGGTGAACGGCAATCTGCACATCGTCCAGCAATATCTACCGGAATTGCCCCAACTTGAACTTTGGTACGATGGTGCAGATAATGATCCCCAGGAGGTGGCCGACACGAATATGCAGGCTTTGGCCGGTTTGACCCTGGAGGATCTCATGCCATCCTATGAGATTCTCGTGGCCGATGGTCAAGAGCCGACCACACAGCTTTTGGTTGCGCCACAAAATTGCTACTACCCCGTCACCATGGACGGGGGCGGATCAGTGACCACTGTGGTCAGTTTTGATCTGGCTGACCCTGAGCTTAGTTTCAGCAGCGTCGGAATCGTTTCCGATGCCCATATCGTCTACGCCTCCACCCGGGCCCTGTATATCACCACCCATTCCTATCTCCAGGAATTGGATGATGATAGTACACCCTCCCAGCAAGCTGTTATCTATAAGTTTGATTTAACCGGAGACCAGGTCCAATGCGTGGGGGGCGGTGGAATCGATGGATGGATCCTGAATCAATTCTCTTTGGGAGAACATAATGATGTGCTGCGGGTCGCTG
>JAAELC010000275.1 GCA_024227135.1 Gammaproteobacteria bacterium | reverse complement strand
GAAAATCGAAGTACGGAAAGGCGAAACCACTGCTCAAGCGTATCAACGCGCCCGTGATGAAGAACTTGCCAGGATACGCAAGCAGCCAATGTTGTTCAAACCTGTCCCTGAGTCCATCAGTCCGAAAGTCGTTGGCATGGTTCGCAAACCTTATGGCTGACATTCTCCCATTCCCTGACTATAACGTAGTGCCTATCAGTCCAGCGGAAGAAGAAATACTGCTACACAACACGGGTATGAGCGTAGACCAGTGGAACGCGATGTCAGCAGAGGGTGGTGAACATCCTGACGCTGTACGGTATGTGCCGACCTGGGAGGAATAAAATTATTATTAGAACACTGCCTACCGTAGGCAGTACTAACCCGTAGTGCGCGGGTCAGTGCGATGCCATACCGCCCTGCCCTATCTTACTGATTAATATACTGTTTTTACCGTATTTCACTGCCTTCGGGAGGCAGGGGCCGGAGGTTCAATTCCTCTCACCCCGACCATCGTAGACATACTTTAGCCATGAGTACCTTTCCATTTCTCTCCTGCATCCCTCTCTGGGTTGAATAACAGGTGGCGCCATGCAAAACTG
>JAAELC010000274.1 GCA_024227135.1 Gammaproteobacteria bacterium | reverse complement strand
GGCGGTCTTATATTCGGTGTCGGCATGACCTTTGCCAGCGGCTGCGGGAACAAAAATCTGGTGCGCCTTGGCGGCGGGAATTTTAAATCGCTGGTGGTGCTATCCATCATCGCAGTCATTGCCTACTTCATGGTCAACCCCTTCCCGGGGAGTGACAAAACTCTTTTTTCACTGCTTTTTTATCCCTGGACCAGCCCCACCACTTTGAGCCTGGATACACCTCAGGACCTGGGCAGCATGATCGCCGGTACAGATAACGCGACCATGGGCCGCCTGATTGTGGGCTTAATTCTCGGTCTGGGCCTGGTATTTATCGCCTTGAAGTCAAAAGATTTCCGCAAAGACAAGGATCACGCGCTCGCAGGCATCGTCGTGGGCCTGGCCATCCTCGGTGCCTGGGTGGCTACCAGCCTGATTATGGTTGATGCCGATGGTGAGGTCGTTTCGCTCTCGACCTATTACACAGACTGGGACTTATACGCCTTTGATGATGTGGGAAAACCGGCTATGGGCTCGCCCCTGAGCCCGCAATCCTACACTTTCATCAACCCGATGGGGCAGACACTGGGTTACCTCGCGGTGGGCAAAGCTGCTTCCAATTTTCTGACCTTCGGCATCGTCGCAGCATTGGGCGTGATTGTCGGCTC
>JAAELC010000273.1 GCA_024227135.1 Gammaproteobacteria bacterium | reverse complement strand
TGAAACTTGAAACTTGAAACAATTCACGTACAATGCCCGGTTTACTTGCCGTCAGTTGGCAAACTGATGGTGCGTGACAGAATTTAAATAGGATAGGACATGGTAACGATTCGTCTCTCCAGAACCGGCGCAAAGAAGCGACCGTTCTATCACATCGTAGTGACCGACAGCCGCAATGCCCGGGATGGGCGTTACATAGAGCGTCTGGGCTTTTTCAATCCCATCGCGACCGGTGGCGAAGAGCGGTTGCGTATGGACCGTGATCGTATCGATCACTGGGTCGGAAAGGGCGCCCAGACCAGCGAACGGGTGGCCAAGCTGTTGAAACAATACGCTGCTGCTGCCGTAGCCGCGTAAACCGGTAGACGGTGACCGCGGGGTTGCTGTCAGATTCAGGTTCGCAAGTCGGTGGTCAGGCAACAGGTTCGTCGGGTGACCCTGGGTAGTATTTCAGGGGTGTACGGCGTGCGAGGCTGGCTGAAGGTTCGTTCGGATACCTCACCGGCAAACAATATCCTGAATTACGAATGCTGGTCGTTGCTCAGCAAGGGCCAGTGGGCGGAATACCGGCTCGAGCAGGGTAGAGTTCACGGTAAGGGGTTGGTCGCCAAGCTCGAAGGCTGTGATGATCGTGACGTGGCGGCGACCCTGATCGGTTCTGAAATCGCTGTCCCGCGCAGTGCGCTGCCAGTTTCACGAAACGATGAGTATTACTGGACTGACCTGGAAGGTCTTAAAGTCGTGACCCGGGATGGTAAAGCGCTGGGTATCGTGGAGCGCCTGTTTGAGACCGGCGCGAACGATGTGATGAGCGTGACGGGTGATCGCTCGAGATTGATCCCTTTCACGGCCGATGCGGTGGATTCGGTGGATCTCGAGGAAGGCGTCATCGTCGTGGATTGGGATCCGGATTTCTGAGTACTCCAATGCGCTTTGATGTTGTGACCCTTTTTCCCGATTTAGTCCGGGGAATGGTGGGTGTGGGAGTGACGGGGCGGGCATTGGATCGGGGTAAAGCCCGACTGTGCCTCTGGAACCCGAGGGACTACACCCAAGATGTACATCGGACGGTGGATGATCGCCCCTATGGCGGTGGTCCGGGCATGGTGATGAAGGTTGAACCGCTGGTTGCAGCGATTCAGGAAGCGCGTGCCGCTTCACCTGGTGCCAGGGTTGCTTATCTGAGCCCCCAGGGAGCCAGGCTCGACCAGGCAGCAGTTCGGGAAATGAGCCAGCGCCCCGGCATGATCCTGGTGGCCGGGCGTTATGAAGGGATCGACGAGCGAATCATCGATCGATATGTGGATGAAGAGTGGTCCATAGGGGACTACGTGCTCAGTGGCGGAGAGTTGCCGGCACTGGTACTGATTGATGCGGTGGTAAGGCTGCTTCCGGGGGTGCTGGGAGATGCCGATTCCGCCTTGCAGGATTCTTACATGGATGGACTGCTGGACTGCCCCCATTTTACGCGGCCAGCGATGTTCGAAGGCGAAGCGGTGCCTTCGGTACTGACGAGTGGTGACCACGAGGCGATACGTCGCTGGCGGCTCAGGCAATCCCTGGGACGCACCTGGAAGAGACGCCCGGAACTGCTGGACAAGCGCAGTTTGACCGCCGAAGAGCAATATTTACTAGATGAGTTTATCCAGGCGCAGGCGGATGCCGGCTGAGATTGAGGAGCGTACGATCATGAGCAATATCATCAAGGAACTGGAAGCCGAACAGGTAACCAAGGAAATTCCGGCATTCAGCCCGGGTGACACCGTAGTGGTGCAGGTGAAGGTCAAAGAGGGTAACCGCGAGCGTCTTCAGGCTTTCGAGGGTGTGGTGATCGCGAAACGTAATCGGGGCCTGAATTCTGCCTTTACGGTTCGGAAGATTTCCCATGGGGAAGGCGTGGAAAGAGTTTTCCAGACCTACAGTCAGGCTGTCGCAGAAATCAATGTCAAACGTCGCGGTGATGTGCGGCGTGCCAAGCTCTACTACCTGCGGGGTCGGACAGGTAAGGCTGCACGTATCAAGGAAAAGATCTGATTGCCAAACCCCAATCCCAAGGGTACAGGTAACAAACATCCCGCTGAGGTCTCGTTTCTAAGTATCGTTGCCGGAGTGGGTTGGGGCTGATCAGGGTATTTCCCAGGTGTCTGTTCCTGGTCGATTAGGGTGAAATGACCTTCAGTTTCTATTGGCACGACTACGAGACCTGGGGCGCTGATCCCGGTAGAGATCGGCCGGCCCAGTTTGCCGGCGTCCGCACCGACGCCGATCTACAAACCACAGGCAAGCCTCTGGTGGTTTATTGCAAGCCGTCCCCGGATATGCTGCCGCACCCGGAAGCTTGTCTGATCACGGGTATCACACCTCGTCAGGCCGATGCCAAAGGCGTCAACGAAGCCGAGTTTTTCCGGGTCATTCATGACGAACTGTCCGCGCCGGGTACCTGTGGTGTGGGTTACAACAGTATTCGCTTCGATGATGAGTTTACCCGATTCGGTTTATACCGAAATTTCTACGACCCCTATGCCCGGGAATGGCAAACCGGTAACTCCCGCTGGGATATTATCGATATGGTGCGCCTCACACACGCGCTCAGACCAGAAGGAATCGACTGGCCGGTTCGTGATGATGGTGCACCCAGTTTCAGATTGGAGCAGTTGACCGCCGCCAATGGTATTTCCCATGAGGGCGCCCATGATGCGCTTGCGGATGTTTATGCCACTATAGAGCTGGCAAAGCTGATTCGAGATCGTCAGCCGCGTTTGTTTGATTACCTGTTGAAGATGAGGGGTAAGCGGCAGGTTGGTAAATTGCTCGATCCGGCGGCGAAAAAACCAGTGCTTCATGTCTCCTCCATGTACCGGGCAGAGCGGGGCTGTATGGCCATGGTGGTACCATTGGCTCGTCATCCGGTTAATGCCAACGGGGTCATCGTCTATGATCTGGGAGGTGATCCGGATCCCCTTATCGAGCTCCATGAGGATGAGATTGCCCGGAGGCTTTTCACTCCAAGGGGCGATTTGCAAAAAGATATCAAGCCCGTACCCCTGAAGACCGTGCATCTCAACAAGTGCCCGGTGGTTGTCCCCTTGAACACCCTCACTGATCAGGCCGCCGAGCGTTGGGGTATCGATGTGGAACAGGGGGCGCTCCACCTCCAGCGTATACAGGGTGCCCGGGGTGTGGTGAGCAAGATCAACCGCGTTTTCAGCTCCCGTGAGTTCATACCCGACAAAGATCCGGACCAAAGCCTTTACAGTGGCGGTTTTTTCAGTGATGCGGATCGGCAGCTGATGAATCAGGTGCGGTTGACGGAACCGCGGAACCTGGCCGGTCTTGATCTAAGCAGTGACGACGCCCGATTACCGGAAATGCTGTTTCGGTATCGGGCACGAAACTATCCAGGAACCCTTTCAGCCGCCGACAAGGCGCGTTGGCAGGCTTTTTGTCACTATCGCCTGACCAACCCGGCAGCGGATGCCGGTATCTCTCTGGATCAATATCGTCGCCGGCTGGCGAAGATGACGGTTAACGGGAACATGACAGCCCGGGACCGGGCTATTCTTTCCGAGCTGGCAGACTGGCCGGAGGTTATCGGCCTCTAACGGATAGCCTCCGGGCGGGGCATGTCACAAAGGGCTGCGAGGACCCTCAGGAAATTCGGGTTTCCAATGCCAACAGGCATGCACCGGCTGAAATCGTCGATTCATTTCCCGAGTTGTCCATGCCAATGGCGTCGGTCATTGTTGCCCATAAAGCCGCCTGTCAGTCATCTACCCAACCGGTCAGTGCGTCGATAATCGCTTTCGCCTGGGCCTTGCTGGAAATGTTGAACTTGGATTTGGACAGGTATTCTCCATTACGCTTCTGGTACCGCCGAATGCTGTATTTATCGGGGCCATATTCGCTCTTGGCCCGGTTCCAGTCCTGATAACGGAACATAATCGTAGACCAGGCACCTTTCGAAAGGACCACTTTGTCCAGTTCTTTTACGACGTCGATGCCGTCTTCGGAGTAGTTGATCGTCAGTTCTTCGATATTTGAAGCCATAGTATTCCGCCTGATTTAACCTGATTATTGTGGGTGCCTGGTGTAGTCCGGTTTTTTTGTGCTCCGTCAACTGATACTGATGGGGATAGCATTCATGGGTGGCATTGCCTTTCTCGGCAACGGAAACGGCCATTACCCAGGGGCGACCCTTGTCATGAATGCTGACAAGCTTACTGAAGATATCACTCTGACAACGACAGATGGCCGGGTTTTACCCTTTACGGTAGGGCAAAATAGCAGAAGATTGCCTTTACGTCACGGGGTGAGTCTGGCGCCATTGCGTCGCAGCATGCGTTGGATATCATCGTTATTGCTGGCGATGGCGGCTGCCAATGGGGTAGTCCCGTTGTTGTCGATAAGGTTTACATCAGCGCCTTGGGCGACAAGATGTTTGACCAGTATCCTGTTTTCGCGATCGATTGCCTTCAGCAGGGGCGTGCTCCCGGTGGCGTCTACCCGGTTTATTGTGGCACCTCGGCTGACCAGAAGCTGGATGACGTCCCGATCGACCAGATCGTGATCGACCGCCGCATCCAGCAGTTTGTCGGCATTGAACCGGGCGCCCTCCTTTATCAGTAACTCAGCAACCCGGGTTCTGCCGTTCATGACGGCAACATAGAGTGCAGAGCGGTCATGGCTGTTGGGTGCATCGATATCTGCGCCATTTTTTAATAGCAGTTTGACGATTACCTGGCTGCCCTGCATTGCGGCAATGTGCAGTGGTCGTTGACCCTCAGGATCCACCTGATTGATGTCGGTACCCCAGCGGATGTGTCGGTTGATCTGGTTTATGTCATCGTTGTTGATGGCGGGATAGAGGCCAATAGTGGGTTCATCTGGCTTGCCGCAGGCTGTCAGACTCAAGACGATTGCTATCGAGATAAGTATTTTAATCTTCATATTGCCTGTATATAGAGACCGGTCCATCAATCAGCACGGGGTGCGTGATCTGGTAAGGGATGACATGATAAGGTACCACCCCTATGTTTATGAAGCTTTTAGTTACCGGTCTTGTGATTTTCGGCGCCATTATGGCTTTACGATTTCGCAAGCGCCCTCCCGCCAATCCTGTTCTCGTGCACCAGGCCCCCCCCTCACATCAGTCTGATTCTGCCCTGTTCAAAGCAGTGGCTTACGGTACTGTTGTGGTTCTGTTGCTGGGTAGTGGAATCTATTTCTATTCTCAGTGGCAGGATGCTTACCAGGTAATTACTGTACACATCATCGATACCCGCAGTGGCAGAGAGGTTACCTACGAGGCCTACAAAGGTGATGTGGATGGACGCTCATTCAAGACCACCGATGGCCGTGTGGTCACCCTGGCAGAGGTCGAGCGCCTGGAACTGGGCCGTGGACCGGTGGTTTCAAAGGAGGGTGGGGACTGAAGCCGCGGATGCGGGAACAGGAGTATGAGCCTGGTTTTCACCTTCCCCCTGGAGGGGGAGGCCGGGGCAAGGGTGACGAAATTGAGCTGAATGGGGCAGCGGTGCTTTCCCAAATGAGACCCGGTATCGGGACAGGGTCAGCAGATATACCTGGAAAGTACCCTTGTCTAAGAGTAACTACTCACCCCGCATGGGCAATCTGTTGCGGAAGACGCCGTGAAACCCTCCCTGTAGGCTTGGCTTTGGCATCCATGCCAAAGACACTTCCTCCACAGACCGCCCATGGGGGTAATCTCTGGGGGGTGAGCAGTTATGTCTAAGGTGTGGAAAACAACAGGCGGGAAACCCGGTCCGGCAACGGCTGGGAATGGGTCATCAGTGCCTGGGCTCCGGATTCTTCGAACTGTTGCTTGATTTTAGTCACCAGTGAAGACGCTTCCTCATAGGAATTGATTGCAGCAGAGGCCGGGCGACTGTTTCCGGAAGCATTGAGTGTGGCGCCGTCCTGGCTTACCTTGAGGCTGTCATCCCCACTGGAAGTGGGTTCTGGCAGCGCTCCCCGTGGCTGGTTTTTCCCGTCGGCGGGGTTCTGTTTAACCTGCTTTCCGTTACCGTTGGGGTCGGCGCCGGTAACCTGTGCTGGTATTTTGACGTTTGACAGTGGATTGAGCATGAGTATTCTCCGCTTTGCGTCAAATTTTTATTGAATCGTTTAGAAACTGGCTGTGTGACTGTTTTTGAAGCAATACTCGGGCCAGTTTCTTGCGGAGTAATGAATTTTGGGCGTTGTGGCTATGATATCGAAGCCAGCGGATAGCTGTTTGTCATCGTACCAACCCTAGGTGGTTGATGTCGGGAATAGGGCGCGCGGTTTCAGGGTCGTGACAGTCCTCCAGGCTTCCGCTACGGGGTGGTCCAAGGGTGAGTTGGCTGGTATCGAGCACGGGTGGCGGGGCGGGTTTCGATTCATCCAGCGCGGTGCCTTCCGGCGAAAGTGCCAGATTACTCAGATCAGGAATTGGAACTGGCGGGACTTCAGCGGCGCAGTCGATCAGGCTGCCCGTGTTGGGGGGCATTAAAGTCAGGTTCGTCGGTGCCGGTTGGCCGCAAGGTTTGATGTTGACCGAGGCGCCGGCATCCCGGAATGCAACCCGGTACGTGACGGCGGTTTCTTCATTAACCCCTGCCTTGACCCGCACTGGTGTGCCGGAAAACAGTCGTTCCAGCGCATTTTCATCGGCATTGAAGATTTTTGCGATTCTACTGCGTACTTCAACGGGGTTTCTTCCTTGGAGGATCTGTCCGCTGAAGAAGATATCGTAGAGTTGTTCTGGCATCTGGCCATCTCCCGGTTCTTTCTGGTCCCTGTCCGGTACTCCCTGAAGGTCATGTTAATGGTGTCCAGGGCTTGCCGGTACGAGGGTTATCGAGTTATTCCACGGATAGTCCGCTACCCGTTCAAACCCGGGTATTCCCCCTATCTATAGACCATTAGGTCGACACTTTTTCTGGGAACTGAAATAGCCAGGACCCCGGCTGGCACTGTGTCAATGGGGTATCGAATGACTGACACTTCCATGGTTATCCCGTTGAGAGAGCATTAGATAAGACTGGATCAAGCCCATACCAGGCTTTGTCAGAGTATAGCAATCAAAAAGCGGGGTTATTGATTGCTTTCATTTTTATTAGTAGCGCTGTCTTTCAATGACCTTGTAACCGTATTTTGATTTCCAGCCCCAGGAGTAGGATTGCAGGTTGGTCACGGCTTGGTTGACGGCGTCTTGCTCCGAGATGTCGCTGAATCCACAGCCGTAGCTGGTTCTCATTTTTCCCACCAGGGTACGGTATTCGGTCTCTACGATGACCAGCCAGCCGTGTCGCAAGGTGCTGTTGGCTTGGGGGAAGGCGTATTTGTAACCCCTGTTTCCCAGTGCCTGTTTTGCTTTGTCGATGGCATCCGATACCGAAGCCTCCCCTGAAGCCCACTCGATGGCCAGAGAATTTCCCAGCTTTTTGGCTACCACGCAGGCACATCCACCATTTGCCCCTGAAGCAGCCAGAGAAGGGGACTGCAAGAGGATGCAGATCAGGGTCAGTAACAACAGGTTGAGCATTGGTCTCATGACTGTCTTTTAAGGCAAAGCGTTGATCGCGGCTTTGATGGATTCGTCGACGTAGTAAAAGTACATTTCCGGCGTGTTTATACCAACCATGCGTTTGGTGAGTTCTCTGCCTTTCGAATCAAGAAAAAGCAGGGTAGGGGTGAGGTATACATTGTATCCGTGGGCGAATTGCCTACGTTCCACCGCCCGGCCTTGAAAATCCTTGAGTTCAGCCCCTGAGTCGATATGGAGTTCTCTCATCATGAGTTCCCCCTGGTAGTCTCCAGCCGCCAGCATCGGATGCAGAATCTCCTGTTTGATCTGATCGCAGTAAGGACAGGTTACCTGGGAAACCAGCATGAGAATGGGCACATTTCGTTCTCGTGCCACCCTCCCGTCTGCAGACAGATTCTGCACTTCGATCAATTCAACCTCTGTTTCAGGGCTATTTTGGGTGGACAGGCCGGCCCCCGGAATGATCATGATGGCCAGGGTAGAGATCACCAGGAGTACCGCCACGCGGTAGCTCACGTTCTCGTCCTGATTTTTTCCATGTAATGGTGTTTCATCGAGGTTTCGAACAACTCATTGGATGGGTA
Organism: Gammaproteobacteria bacterium; assembly: GCA_024227135.1. Taxonomy (GTDB): domain Bacteria; phylum Pseudomonadota; class Gammaproteobacteria; order Chromatiales; family Chromatiaceae; genus JAHEHQ01. Next base: position 15,871 of record JAAELC010000273.1, on the reverse strand, counting down.
CTCGTATCCGAAGACGGGTTTCCAGAAGCGGTGGTTCTCCATGCATAAGTAGAAGAACACCTCTTGTCTCCATTTTTGGGAAAAGCTTTCGTAGGCCGTTGAGAACATTTCCAATTTGACCTCATCGGGATAAGAGAGTTTCCCATCGGCTTCCACAAGGGGAAGTTTCAGTATCTGGCTCTTCATTCCCTGCTCTCGAATTTGTCGAATGACCGGTTTGATGAACGTCAGTGTTCCCAGGGAGACCATTGCCACTTCATCGGGTGCGAACATTTTCTGCAATCCTGCTATGAGAGCGGGGTATCCCAGATCCCAGTCGTCGTATCGGATCATGGGATGGAGATGAAATCCTACAAGGGTGCCCTGATCCGAGAGTTTTCGTGCAGCTTTCAGGCGTTTGTCCAGGGGGGCAGTGCCCAGCTCTTCATTGGCGATGACCGGGGGAGGGTTGAGTGACCAGGTACATATCATGTTGGCCGGCGGTCGCCGTTTCAGCAGGTGGCCGACGTTAGCTGATTTGGTTTTCAGCTCCAGAATGATGTTGGGGTGTTTTTCGGCAAAATCGATCAAAGCGTCGAGTGTGCCCCCGCTGTTACCCCACATCAGTGAATCGGATGATTGTCCTGTACCAATATGATAGGTCCGGTTCGGGTCGATTGGCAGTGCGGCCAGCTTTTCAGCAAAATTGCGATCCATAGAAACTTGATGCGGGTCGAAAAAAGACTGAATGCTGCAGTAGTTGCAGCCATAGCCGCAGTTGTCGACCACATCCAGGGTCATCAGGTTACAACAACGGGTTCGAGGCGATGCGACCGGACAGTAACCCAGGCCCAGGTGATCCTTCTCGACCCCGACGAATTTTGTTCTGGCTGCTGAAAGGCTCTGCCCGGTTTCTGTGGAATAGTGGTTGGGCGTGTTTTTCAAGTCCTCCCAGCGCTCCTGCAGGAGTTTGAGCAACAGCTTCTTTTTCTCTGGGCCGGATACAAGGGGGACCGTGTCGGGCCAACGGGTGGCAATGCCTCCCTGGTTCCACATCTCCAGATCCCGGGCGATCTGAGAGACCAGTCTTAACTCCTGCAATGTGAATCTCAGCTCAAAGGCGCGTTCGTGGACAAAGTGGCGGCTTTCGGGATCCAGTTTTGAAAACAGTGTTTCAGACGCAATGCGATCGAATTTTGTTTGATATTCGACGGTATGTCCCATAAAAAAAATACAATCAGCCAGCAAAGCGGGTTTAGAGGAAATACCCCCGTGTTTTCCACCCACTTCAGTGGAGACTTTGGGAGTGTTCAGCGTGCCTGGTGGATTATGCCACTGGTGAAATCCCTCGTCTTCTGGTATTAAAGGGAATCAGCTTCTGTCCGATACAGGAGGATACCGGCTGGAGGTAAATTTAAAGTGGATACTGACTGGGAATCAGCATGATAAGAAGAACAACACTATTTGCTTTACTGCTGTTTTTGTCACTTGAGACAGTGGCGCTGGGCCTGCGCGATATCACGGTAAACTCCTCTCTTAACGAAAAGCTCGACGCTCGCATTGGTCTGGCCTCGGTGGATATCTCCAGGCTTAGTGATATCCGGGTATCGTTGGCGAGCCAGGCAGCGTTCGATGCCGCTGGAGTGGATCGGCCCTTTCTGCTCTCGAAGTTACAGTTCAAAATAATAAAAGGGGCCGATGGCCGTCCCTATATTCAGGTCACGACCAGAAAGGGCGTTCGTGAGCCTTTCGTGGATTTTCTGGTGGAGTTGGCCTGGCCCGGTGGGAATCTGGTTCGTCAATATACCATTCTGCTTGACCCCCCCAGTTACCAGCCGCCACTGATCCGCGCCTCGGCCGGTCGTTCACCCCGACCAATCCCTCAACCTGAGCAGACTGCTTCATCGAAAGCGGTTAACCGGGGTAGCTACGGACCTGTCAGAAATTCGGAAACCTTGTGGGTCATCGCTAAGAAGACGCGTCCGGACAGCAGGATTTCCATCGAGCAGATGATGATGGCGCTGCAACGCAGGAATCCGGGGGCCTTTAACAACGGTAACGTCAACCTGCTCAGGAAAGGCGCCGTTCTGGAAATACCGGATCGGGCTTTCATATCCGAACTCAACACCCGTGAGGCACGCCAGGCATTCAGGCAGCAGACCAGGGAGTGGAAAGCGATGCGTGAGAATCGGCGTCGCGGTGTGGCACCTGCTGCAACCACGGTAACCACCCGGAAAGTTGAACCTTCCCCGGCTCCGGATGGTGCTTCGGGGGTTGCAAAGCCCCAAGCCTCCGATGGGGCTGTTACGGATGCACCTGAAAAGACAGCTGTTTCACCGTTCCGGAGCGATGAGGTCGCCGCGACTCAGCGACAGTTACGGTTGGTAGAGACCGAAAAGGAATGGTCACCGAATAAGGCGCTCGATACCGGAAAGACGGTGGCCGCTGAGAACGAATCGGATCAGCTGCGAAGAGCTATCACCGAATCCCAGAAAGACCTTACTGCAGTGCGGGATATCAACCGGGACCTCGATGAGCTGCGTCTGGTACTGGAGACAAAAATCGAGGCATTGCGGAAATCTTTGGAAGAAAGAGATCAGGCAATTGATGACCTTCAAGCACAGATAGATCGTTCAAGGCCCTCCCAGGCAGCTTCCCCGGAAAGGGTAGCGAATACCAAAGGCACGGACCGCGGGCAGGGAGGGGTGATCGATCTGGTCACAGAGGTCCAGGCTCCTGCCTCCAAGACACCTTCGCCACCCAAGGCAGAGAAACCGGTCCAGGCTGAGGAAAACAAACCGGTGGCCAGGGTTGATCAGACAGCGGAAGAAAAACGTTCCAGCACCAGGTCCCCCGAGCCAGCCCCAGACAAGCAGGAGGCCAAGTCTAAGCCGGAGGCAGGCCCATTAGAGATTATCAAACGATATTGGCTTTATCTGGCAGCCGTCATCGGATTGCTGGTGCTGATCGCTGCCTTGTCGGTCGTGCGGCGCTCACGCCGGCGTGAGACTGACGAAACTGCCGAAGGGCCTGATACTCTCGATTCCTATGTGGAACTGGATGAACCAACAGATGTGGATGCCGTGAGCCAGGCGTCGTCGCCCACAGAGCGGATGCAGCATCTTTCAGAGCAGACAGAAGAGCTTTCGGACGAACCCTCGGATATGCGGGAGTCTTCTGAGGATGAAGACAATATATTCTCCAAGGCCGGGATGGATATATCCAGTGCGCTGGCAGAGGCGGATATTTACCTCGCCTATCACCGCTATGGGGATGCCGAGTCGCTGGTAAAAGACGCCATCCGATTCAATCCCGACAGTGTGATTCTGAAGGCTAAACTTATTGAGATCTATGCGTTTAGAAAAGACAAGAGGCGTTTTACCGCTGCCATGGAATCGATGCACCATGCAACGGCGGACAAGTCGCCTGAGATGTGGGCCAGGGTGGTGGAAATGGGGCAGGATCTCGTTCCCAATCATCCGTTGATCCAAAACGCTGTTCTCCCGAATGAGGCAGCAGTGGATGAGTTCGAGGCGGGCGGAGGCCTGACGCTGGATGGGCTGGACCTGGAAATCACCGACGATATGACCGCTGATGAAATTGAGCGAACCAATAAGCCCAACGCTCAGTCTGGGTCTGAGCCGATAGAAATGCTGGATCTCGATCTGGAATTGAATAGCAGGAAAAAGGGCAGGTCGAACGAAGAGTAGATGTCTGCTTCAGTTCCAGATTCAACCCACAGGTCGATCTGGTACTCCTTCGATGGGATGGTTTCGGGTCCGCCCTGTCACATTGGAAGGAGTACCAGGACAGTCAGCTACTTCGAATCATTGGAAATGACGGATGTTATGCTGTTCTGAAACACTGCTTTGTGTATATCACCGAGACTGATCATCCCCACCAGTTTACCCATGTCAGCAACCGGGATGCGACGAAACCGGTGCCGCACCATGGTCGTAGCGGCTTTGAGAATGTGGTCATCGGGAGATACAGTGATCACATTGGTGGTCATCAGGTCTTTAACCTTCAGATTGACCACGTCTTTATACTTCCCCATCATCTTGTCGAAGTCAGGTTGACCGAGTCCCTCTGTCATCATGTCCTCGAGGGTGGGAAACAGTTTGTGAAGTACATCCTTTTCTGCAATGAATCCGATCATTTTGTCATCATCGACAATCGGCAGGCCACTGAAACGATAGAGGCACATCAGTGATACGACGTCGACAAGCCCGGTGTCGGAAGTGACGGTTTTGGGCGAGCCGGTCATGATTTCTTTCACTAGCATGATACTACTCCTGTTAGATTGTTACTTCACACTCTCTACTGTTGAGATCGGTGAGTTCTAAAGTTTACTGCATTGGTAACCCGGTTTTGATACCTTCCGCATTTTCACGGAACTGTATCGTTAAGTATTCTCTCGTTCTGGTTCCGCTTCCCATGGCCTTCTTCACAACCGCCATGGTAAGAGTATGTGATAACCCGAATTTACATGAACGCAGGCTGCATAAGCAATCTACAATATACCTGTTTAAAGTTACAGAGCAAATTACTGGGAATATTGGGGCCGGTTTTAATTGGGTTATCAGGGCAGAAATCACATTGTTTGCCATGGATTCCTCTCGCTGGGGTCAACCGGTATCAAAGCTGGTTCGAGGCAGGTTATAATAGCCGGTTACTGTGGCCCCGAACCCATTGTGATAGACAAGTGGTTAAGTTTTCCGGCTTTTTTGTACTTCAGTGGTAACTACTCACCCCCAGAGATTACCCCGCATGGGTGGTCTGTGGGGGAAGTGTCTCTGGCAGGGATGCCAAGGCCAAGTCTACAGGGAGTTATTGATGACGTCTTCCGGACAGATCGCCCAAAATTTCTCTATTAAACCCTGATTCTCTCTGAAGATTGATCTCGTTGTAGAGCAGGGTTTTCATTAACTATCCAAAAGTTAGTATCACCGTGAAAGCCAGAAAACTTATACCTATGGAGGTTTTCGATTTACAGCTGATTCTATCGAAACCCGGTGCTCAGTTTAGTTGCCTGCTCCAAGGAGATACCTGCCCGTAGCACTAAAGTTCCCAATAGCGCAGCCGCTTGTATAACCAGGATACAAGGATTTGTTTTCGTATGGAAACTCGACGGATTCGTTCAGACAACCCATTGGATTTTAGGGATATCCACTCCTGGCCCTGGTATACGAACAGTTTGACCTGGCGTTGAACCAACTCTATGTCATCGAGGATCAAGAGCCGATTCCCAATCTGACGGAAATCGGCAATGAAAAATGAAGTGTTATCGATCGGCTGGCTTAATGTTCATGGAAGAAAAACCTGCGTTGGAAAAATGTGTCGTACCCAGCGGTCTGCGACATACCTCACTCGGTAGTATCGAATTTTCCTGGAGCCCGATTTGAGGTGGCCGTTATGACCAACCCCGAAACTTCTGCATCTGTGAAAACAATGAATAGTGGCAGTCTGCACGAATCGAGGCATCGGGCCTGGTTCTGGCGTAGATTCTCCCTGGTCTTCATACCTTTCGTATTGCTCACCGCGCTGGGTATCTGGGGACGTGAGTACATCGAAGGCTCAACCGAACAAACACTCATTGCAGGTCGTGAGGCAAATCAGGTTGAGATCACTAAGAATACGCTTGATGACATTCTCAACGGTATTCACCACGACACCATGCTTATCAGGGGAATGGAGAGCTTGAAACAGTTTATCGAGCAACCTTCGAAACGGCTGAGAAATCGGTTGGAGGCCGATGTTGTAAATATATCACAACACCGCAAAAACTATGATCAGATCCGCTATCTGAATGAGACCGGTATGGAGATCGTCCGGGTTGATTTTCGGGAAGGGCAGGCAACCCCAGTCCCAACGGCAAAACTGCAGAATAAGGGTAATCGATACTATTTCTCCGATACCTTTCGGCTCGATCACGGTGAAATATTCATTTCACCCTTTGACTTGAACGTCGAGCGTGGACAAATCGAAGAACCCAGGAAGCCGATGTTGCGAATCGGTATGCCTGTATTCGATCAGGAACATCGTAAGCGCGGCATCGTTCTTATCAACTACATGGGTCAGAATTTGTTGGAGCGCATCAAAGAACTGTTGCGTGGTGTCAGCGGTAGTCCATTGCTCCTCAACAGGGATGGTTACTGGCTGCTGGCTCCCGATTCCTCACAGGAATGGGGCTTTATGTATGATAACGACAATACGATGGTTGTTACCAGTCCAGCGGCCTGGTCCGAAATTATCAGCAAAGACAAAGGGCAGTTTCAGACGGATAAGGGTTTGTATACCTTCGATACGATCCACCCCCTGATGTCGGGGCATATGATGGACCAAACCACTTCAGGGGTAAACGCCCCGGATACTGGAGATGCCGATACCAGTCACTACTTCTGGAAAGTTATGACCAGAATTGAAAGAGAACACTTTGAGGCAGCCTGGACTGAGCATATGTTTCATGGTGGCGTGCTGTACAGTTTGGCATTGGTATTGGGACTGATTGTCAGTTGGTTTCTGGCAAGAGCTCATGCAGCCAACCGCACGGCCGAGGAGACCCTGCGGCTGGTGGGGTTCTCGGTTGATCATTCAGCTGATTCGGTACTCTGGACAACTCCGGATGGAGTCATTCAATACGTCAATGAGGCAGCTTGCCAGGCGCTTGGCTACTCCAGGGACGAACTTCTCTCCCTATCTGCGAACGAGATAGAAGTTTCTGAAGATGTGAATGCGCCCTCAAAGCACTGGGCGGAGGTGAAGGCAGAGGGCGTCTTGACCTTTGAGTCACGCTATCGCAAAAAGAATGGGGATACCTATCCGGTTGAAATCAGCTCAAATTACCTGAGCTACCACGATGACGAGTACAACTGTACCTTTGCTCGGGACATTACCAGCAGAAAGCAGGCCGAGGTTGAGCGTGATCAGCTGCATAGAAAGATCGTAGACGTATCCCGACAGGCAGGCATGGCGGAGATCGCAAGCGGTGTTCTGCACAATGTCGGCAACGTGATGAACAGCATCACCGTATCGGCGAGCCTGGCAAGAGAAAAGCTGGGTCAGTTCAGACTGTCGGGTATCCAAAGGATGGCTGAAATGCTGGATGAGAACGCCGGTGATTTGGCCACCTACCTTGCCGAAGATGACAGAGGCAGTAAACTGCCTGCCTATCTGGCCGCCGTGCATGAGCAACTCAATGGGGACCAGAAAAGGATTGATCAGGAACTGGCCCTGGTGGATCGAGGCATCCAACATATTCAGGAAATCGTCAATACGCAACAGTCCTATGCGGGTGTCAATGCAAGCGTGACCGAGTCAGTCTCGTTGGAGGAGGTCGTGGACGATTCATTGAGAATGAACGTATCTGACAGGCATGAAATAGAAATTGTGAAAAAATTTGAAGATCGACCATCAGTGCTTGCCGATAAGCATAGGTTGATACAGATCGTCATCAATCTGGTGAGAAACGCAAAGCAGTCTGTCAACGAGCAAGGCGGTGTGAAGAAAATTGTCGTGCGGGTACAGCAGGTCGGTCGCCACAAAGGGCGTATCGAGGTGGAAGACAATGGATCAGGGATTCCCCCGGAAAACATCCATCGGGTCTTCGAATATGGCTTCACCACAAAGCATAACGGACGGGGTTTCGGGCTTCATCACAGCGCCATCACCGCCAAGAACATGGGTGGTTCACTGAGTTGCAGCAGCAACGGCTTTGGGAAGGGCGCGGTTTTCGTACTCGACCTTCCGTTAGAATCGGCAGAGCTGGTAGCTTGAGCAAGATCCTTATGAATACACAGCACCGTATCCTCGTAGTAGACGACAATCCGGCCATCCACGATGACATTCGTAAGGTACTCCATGTCGATACATCCGGTGGGTCAATCGATCAGATGGAGGAAGAACTGTTCGGAGTGAGTTCGTCAGGTAAGCACTCAGATGATCGAATCAGCTTCGAGATCGACTCGGCTTTGCAGGGACAGCAAGGCAGGGATCTGGTCAGGGATGCAGTCAGTAGGAACAGAAGCTATACCGTAGCGGTCGTGGACATGCGGATGCCACCCGGCTGGGACGGTATCGAGACCATCGAGCACCTGTGGCAGGAAGACCCGAATCTGCAGGTTGTGATATGCACCGCTTTTTCAGATCATTCATGGTCGGAAATAGTTGATCGGCTCAAGTTCAGCGACCAGTTGCTGGTACTTAGGAAACCTTTTGACAACATTGAACTACTGCAGATCGTCCACGCTTTGACGAAAAAATGGGGTTTACATCTCCAGGTCTCAGAAAGACTTAGAAATCTGGACCTGCTGGTGGAGGAGCGTACCCGTGCTCTGGCTGAGACTCATGAGAAACTCAAGAAGGAGATGGCAGAGCGTGAACGCATGGAAGCCGAGCTGCGGCTGCGGCAGAAGCTTGAGTCTATCGGCCAACTTGCAGCAGGCATTGCTCACGAGATTAATACCCCAACTCAGTATGTGGGTGACAACCTCCACTTTATGCAGGATGCATTCAAGGAATTGATCGGCATGCAGGCAGCACAGGAGAAAATCTTTGAGGCTGCGCAGCCTCAGGGCGTATCGCCTGTAATACTGGAGCAGATCAAAACGGCCCGGGACGATGTGGATTTTGACTATTTTGCAGAAGAAGTACCCAATGCTATTGAGCAGTCGATCAACGGTGTCCAGCATATATCGAAAATCGTTTCCGCAATGAAAGCGTTCTCGTATCCTGGCAGGGAGCAGAAAGAGCCCGTCGACTTAAACAAGGCGATAGCCAATATCATCGTAGTGGCCAGGAACGAATGGAAGTATGTGGCGGAGATGGTGACGACATTTGATCCGCAGCTACCCCAGGTCTCCTGTTTTCCGGCGGAGTTCAATCAGGCAATGCTGAATTTGATTGTGAACTCCGCCCACGCAATCGAAGAGGCGGCAGCTATCGATTCCGAAGAGAAAGGTGTTGTCACTATTTCCACCACTTTCTCCGGTGACTGGATCACAGTCAAAATCGCTGATATGGGAACGGGGATACCTGACGAGATCAAGACAAAGATCTTCGATCCTTTTTTTACCACCAAGGAGGTCGGCAAGGGTACCGGGCAGGGTTTGGCGATCGCTTACTCGATTATTGTCGATAAGCATGGCGGTGCTTTGTCATACGATACTGTTGTCGGTAAGGGTACGACATTTACGATCCAACTGCCTGTAGAGGATCAACCGGCTGTTCCTGAACAAGCAGATGCTGATCAGGATGGCAGGCAAGATGGTTGATATGGTATTGATAAAGCCGCCACCAGCGGTTGGTCCAGAAAACCTGCTTAACTGCTTTGTTCCTTTTGAATTAGACCGGCGGTATGGCCCAGATGACCCAGCCGGCGAGCATACCCGATGAAGCGTGTCTTATTCGTAGACGACGAGTCCAACATACTTTCGGGGCTGCGCCGTACATTGCGCCCCCTGCACAAGGAATGGGACATGGTTTTCGTGACCAGCGGAAAGGATGCCTTGTTGCTGATGGACAAACAACCCTTTGATGTGATCGTCAGCGATATGCGCATGCCGATCATGAATGGCGTGCAATTGTTGAAGGAGGTCAAGGAAAGGTTTCCCGCGACTCTGCGTATTATTCTGTCCGGATATGCTGAGACGGAGACAACCCTCGAATCAACCCACGTTGCCCACCAGTTTCTGGCCAAACCCTGCAGTGTAGCGACCTTGCAGTCCACGGTGAATCAGACCACCGCATTGTGTGGGATGCTGGCCAACCAGCACCTGGTCAGCATAATCTCCCACTTCGACTCACTCCCCAGCCTTCCCAGGCTCTATGTTGAGGTTACCGACGAACTCAATTCACCCAGCGGAAGCCTGGAGAGGGTAGGAAAAATTATGGCCAAGGATGTGGCCATGACAGCGAAGATACTCCAGTTGGTCAACTCGGCCTTTTTCGGCCTGCCTCAACACGTATCATCTTCGTCGCAGGCCGTAAATCTGCTGGGTATCGATGTTGTCAGAGGCCTGGTGCTTTCAACAAAAGTATTCTCCTCCTTCGATCAGGACGCTCAGGCAGGAATTGACCTTGACAGTCTCTGGGAGCACAGCGCGATTACAGGGGTTCTGGCGAAACAGATCGCAGCCAGCGAGGGGATGAACCGAACACTGCAGGAAAATGCATTTCTGGGTGGAATGATGCATGACATCGGGAAACTGGTGCTCGCGGTCGGTCTTCCGGATGAATCAAGCAAAGTAGCTGAACTGGTGGCCACAGAAGATTTGCTGTCCTGGGAAGCGGAGCAGCGCATTCTTGGCTGCACTCATGCAGAGATCGGCAGCTATCTGTTGGGTTTATGGGGCCTGCCTGGTGCAGTGGTTGCATCGGTGGCTTTTCATCACCAGCCCGGACTGGCAAAAAATGATAGTTTTTCAACCACTACTGCAGTACATGCTGCAAATGCACTGCTCCATGATCGTGAAGAGTCGGATGTTGAACACCGGACTCCACGACTTGACCTGGACTACCTGCAGCAGCTGGCAATAACCGCCAACGTCTCGACTTGGAGGAAGGCGCAACAGGCGCTGGTTAGCTGATGAAAAAAAGAGTTCTCTTCGTTGATGATGAGGCCAACATACTCAATGCATACAAACGAGCGCTTCACAGCAAATACCCCATAGATACGGCGGAGGGAGGCGAAGCGGCCCTTAAGATGATACGGGAGAATGGGCCCTATGCCGTCATTGTATCCGATATGCGCATGCCGATAATGGACGGCATTCAATTCCTGTCTGCAGCGAAGAAACTGGCACCGGACAGCGTTCGCATGATGCTGACGGGCAACGCCGACCAGCAGACTGCAATCCATGCGATCAATCAGGGGGACATCTTCCGCTTCATGTCCAAGCCTTGTTCCCCGGAGATCCTGGCTAAATCACTGGACGCCGGCCTCAATCAATACCAGCTCGTAACTGCAGAAAAAGAGCTGTTGGGAAAAACCCTGAAAGGCAGTATTCATGCTCTGATGGAAATGCTGGCTCTGGTGAACCAGGAAGCGTTTGGCAGTACTGCACGCATAAAGGGCTACGTTTGCCAGATTGGTCACAGAGTGGGGCTGATGCACGTATGGTGGCTGGAGACTCTTGCCGCCTTATCCCAGATCGGGTCTGTTATATTGCCGGAATCAGCATTGATAAAGTTCAATGCAGGGCAGCCCCTGAGCGAAGAAGAGACCCAGTTGTTTGAAATGTACCCGTTGATCGGTGCGGATCTGATCACTGATATCCCGCGTATGCAGAAACTTTCGGCGGCGATTCGTTACCAGCAGAAGAACTTTGACGGAACGGGTTGCCCCAGGGACAATTTGAGTGGCGAGGACATCCCCATAGGCGCCAGGGTTCTTAAAGTTGCCCTTGATTTCGATCGTTTTCAGTTATCTGGGCTGACCGAACCACAAGCCCTTGAGAAGTTGCAACAGAATCATCAGTGGTACGATCCGAATATTATGGAAGCACTGCGATGCATCGTGCACGTGGAACTGAAAAAGAACGTCTCTGCTTTGAAGGTCAAATTGACCGAACTCACCGACGATATGATATTCCGTGAAAGTGTTACAACCACTAACGGTACGCTTATCGTTGCTCAAAATTCCATGGTAACACCTGCAATTAAGCGCCGCCTCAGGCGTTTTACAGACCAGGGACAGTTAAGTGGACCTTTTTCGGTCGTAGTGCAGGAACCTGAACCTTCGGAACTGCCCGAAAGCTGAGTATACTGATCCCAGGCATTGGCGGCTGGAATATCATAATGGCCGGACAGACTCGATGGGGCAGATGTTGACCCCTGAACCCTGTGGGCCTGATCACTTCATTGGTGGGTTCGTGGTCATACTCAAGCCATCCCAATTTCCCCGTGAGTTCTGGTAGTCCGCGCCTGTTTGGGGGCATGAGGGCGACAACCATAGTCTCCGAAGATCAAGATCCCGGTCGGAAATTGGTGGAGACGCTTTCCGTCATGGGCGAAGTATCGGCGATTCCAATTCTCTGGTGTCTTGCTTCACCAGGTGGTCGGTTCGGTGGTTAGAGAAAACGCGGCAATTCTCAAACTGAGATATAATGTCTCGTAATATGTCTACTTGTGTTGGTTTTGGTAGAATAGTACACGACAATCGGATTTCAACAGCTGCACTGGATCCTTGATCCCTTGGAATGACTTGCCGATCTGTCGTTGCTCACTGCGCCAGTCGCCCGGCGCTATCCCAAACAGGTCAGTCGAGATGCCGGGACCTGCCACAATGGAATCGAAAGCCATGCCTGACAGCAAAAATACTGTACCAACCATCCTCAGAGGTTTCGTCGTGATGGAGAAAGTGGTGGAGGCACAAAGACCGGTTTCCGCGGCGGAGCTCATTGAGGTTCTCGGTCTCCCGAAACCTTCTGTACACCGTATACTTCAGCAACTGGAGGAAGAGGGGCTGGTTCAGCGTGAGCCCATCAATCGCCGTTACCTCCCGGGTGTTCGCGCCCAGGCGCTCGCCCATGGTGTGGCCTCACACAAGGTGCTGGGTGCACCGCGTCACGCCATCTTGCGGGCGTTGTCGGAAGAAATCGGTGAAACCTGCAATTGCACCATGCTCGATGGTGATCACACGGTGTATTTTGACAGGGTTGAGAGCAACTGGCCGTTTCGAATTCAGTTGCCTGTCGGCTCCCACCTGCCACTGCATTGCACTTCCAGCGGCAAGCTGTTTCTAGCCCATATGAATGTACGCCAGCGCAAGCAACTGATCACGGCGGCTCCTTTGAAGCGTTATACAAACCGAACCATCACTGACCCGGAAATCCTCATCGAAGAGCTTGATAAGATCGAAAAAGAGAACCTCGGTGTCGACAACGAGGAATTCATGGCCGGAATGGCAGCGCTGGCGGTACCGGTATTCAACGAAAAGAACGAAGTTTGTTTCACCATTGCCGTTCACGCCCCCACCATACGAAAGCCCCTGGAAGAACTGCGCCAATACATTCCCTCCCTGAAACGTGCCTCCGCCGCAATGGCAATCAGTTACTGCCACACCCAGGAACAAAGGTGACTACCCCGCAAATGGGAATTGGCTGACACCGCACTCGAAAAGCCCCGGTTTACGACCGACCTGTCTCATGCCGTTGCTTCCCAAAGCCGCGTTCCGGCAGACTTCAGAATCCTGACAACACCCCTTCCCGCCAGACCAAAAGTCGGTCTCTCGATCAAATGCAGCCGCTGGCATTGTTACAGCTTCCGGATACGAACTCACCCGCGGCTCCTGGGCCGGATTCCTCTGTAATACTAAGGTATTACGAATTTCACGGTGGCCGATTATATACGTTTGCTGGCATCGGTCTGATGACGTGAATACCCGATTCCGGTCTTTCGGCACGAGTACCGCCGGGAGAAAACAAATAAAGAAAAAGGGGGTAGTCACTTAGCACCTCTACCCACTATATATTGTGTTGCTACCAATCATAGCCATGGGTAATTTCAGCTCTGATCACTGGTTCAGTGACAACTGCTTGTTCCAGAAGTCTCCGAAAAACCAATCCCCGACTCAGTGAGGTACGGCGATTAAAACGAAAAGTAAATTCTTCCAGATACGATTGCAAATGCTCTGTGCTGACTGACCCTTGGTGTGTACCAAGAATCCACCTCTTAAGAAGACTTGCCACACGATGAACACCTGGCATAGAAACATGAGCAGGATCACTCATTGAAGACAGAATAATTGGTTGGTGCAAATAACCATTTTTCTGCACTTGATTGTATCCCCCCCATCCATCGGTTTGCACTACCGATCCAAGTCTCACAGTATCACAGACGAAAGGAACTAATGCTTCTCCGGACGCATCAGGTATATGACGCATCCGTACTCTACCAAGCCCTTTCGGTTCTTTGAGTTCAACAGCAATCACCACAATGGCTTTACTTGTCCCACGCCCTCGTTTTCCACCATGTTTTACACCACCAACTAACGTTTCATCAATCTCGACAATGCCAGATAATTGCTTACGCTCGCCGCGTACCATGGCTATACGATATTGATGAAGCATTTTCCATGCGGTTCGGTAACTCGTCCCCAATGTGCGTTGCACTATCTTTGCAGACAACCCATTTTTGGCAGTTGTCATGTGCCAAGCAGTTTCTAACCATGTCGTCAGTGGAATACGAGTTTTTTCGAAGATCGTTCCGCTAGTAACAGATGCTTGATGGTGACATGAAGAACAAACCAGACGCCCTCGGGTTTGTCGCCATGGCTTGGCGGAAATATGACATGCAGGGCATGTAAACCCATTCGGCCAGCGTAATTTCTCCAAGTAGGTGAGACACGCTTTATCGTCAGGGAACCACTCTACAAATTCCCGATACAATCGTGGGTAGTCAACGCCAGCCTCCAACGTTATGAGAATTTTTTCTTCGTCTTCAAATTGTTCCACCACTATATAATGTATCAAGAGGAGCTAAGTGACTACCTCCCTTAAAGAAAAAAGGTTGCAATAATCGAAATCGTTAGTATTATTGAGACTGAGAGTATCGTTTTAAGTGATTTCAACGCTAACATCAGGGAAGAAACTGTTTAAAGAAATCACAGTAATCTCGAAAATGCTTAATTAAAACTATTACCAATAAGCAGTGAAACCAACTGGAGGAGAATGAGCAATGTTTAAGCGTAGTCTGTTAGGTGCTGTGCGGCCCTGACGCTGGGACTGGCTGTTATAAACACCTACACTGGCTGAAAGTGCCGAAATTTATCTACTGTCGAGGAAACTGACCATGTACAAGAATATTCTGGTACCGATAGACCTGGCCCACGTGAGGGAAGGCAAAAATACCCTTGAAATTGCTCGGGCCAACCTGGAGGAGGGGGGTAATGTCACCTTGCTCAATGTGATCGAGGATATTCCAAAATGGGCTGCCGCTCAGTTGCCCAAAGGCACCATAGAGCGTTCGATGAAACACGCTTTAAAACAGCTAAAAGCAATTTGCGAAAAGTGTGGCGGTATGGCTGATTTTGAAGTGCGTACAGGTCATACCTATAAGGTTATTCTGGATGTTGCACAAGAGAAAAACGCGGAATTGATCATCATCGCATCGCATCGCCCCGGTTTTCGGGAATATTACCTTGGTTCAACCGCTGCCAAGGTGGTGCGCCATGCGGCCTGTTCCGTTCATGTTATACGCTGATAATAAGTAGATGATCGGGTTTTAATTATCTGGACAATCAGTAAGTGTAGATATAGTCTTATATAAGAGTGTATATCTATAGCATTAGGCAAGCTGCTTAACTTGGAAGGAAAATAAAGCGTAGAAATAGTTTTGTCGTTAAGTTTTGGCTCGCTGATATTTTTTTACTACTTGAGAGTCTAATCTAAACTAAGTTTTCGGCATTAAACCTTTGTCGGACCGCCGGCCCAACAAGCTCCGGGGCGCTGCCTTCAGCCTCGCGACGCATACATAGAGAAGGCTTTCTTAATTGGAGGAGAGTAAATATGATAAAACTAAAAACTATTGCTGCCAGTGCAGCAGCCTTGACCCTCATGGCATCGTCTGCCATGGCGGCTGAAAAGGTCTTGCGTATCCAGTCGGTGCTACCCAACACAGCTGACGAAGTCGTTATGTTGAAGGAGTTCGGTAATGATGTCGCAGCGCTGACTAATGGCTCGCTCAAAATCGAAGTTCTGCCAGCGGGTGCCGTTGTCGGACCACGAGACATCATGGATGCCGTCGACGCGGGGCTCGTTGAAGGTGGCTTTGCCTGGACACATTATTGGGGTGGCAAGCATGTTGCGGCTAACCTGTTCGGCGCGCCTGTTGCGGGTGCCGGTGTAGGTCTCGATAACATCGCGTTCCTGAGCTGGTTCCAGTACGGTGGTGG
>JAAELC010000272.1 GCA_024227135.1 Gammaproteobacteria bacterium | reverse complement strand
TTTGGCTTTCTGCTGCTTCTTGTATTGATCGATCCCCTTCTGAATACCCTGGGCGATAAGCCGGGTCTGCTCCTTGGTCTGACCGGGCCTCTGGGTACCTTTCGCGATCTGGAGCGCTTCGCTTCTGGTCTCATTTGAAACCGTTTGTTTTTTTGAATATCGGCTCATGAACTCCTCGATAACACCTGGATGGCATCCGCGAACAACCAATAGAATGGAGATGAGGCAGTACCTGTGGGGACAGGGGCGACCCAAAGCAATCACCCCGGCTACGACTGGCTTCAATCACTCTCCGGAAATCCATCCGTAATCGATAAACCCGGAATACCTGTCCCGGGGTACTCCGGCGGACAAACCCTTCTGGAGCATCTGCACAAGGCCTGTTCTCCGTGGAGAAAAAGCGGTAAGGTTTACTCCATTGATAACCCTTCAGAGACACACCCACCCCGGCATAACAGCTCAAGCAGCATCAGTACCCCTGGCCCCGGTGCCGGACCTGCTGAAGTATCCCCGTATTTTTCGCTGCTGTGCACTGGATGCGGCTTTCCTGTTGATGAAGCGGATCATCAACTCCTCACCCGGCACATCCCGTATAACAGTGGCACCGATACCCCTACGTTTTACGATGGTATCGTTTCCGATCATTCTGACACCGGGTATCCACTGATTGAACTCAAAATCCATCTGAATACCGGAACGCTGCGGCCTGTGCCCATGTACCACGGTGGCAATCCCCAACGACATTAGAATATCCCCGATCTTTTGTCCCTGTTTTTTATAGTATCGGCTCGCATCCGGCAAATCGTAAAGCAGGTAATTCAACTTCCGGTCTTCTCTGGTATAGGAATACTGTTTCAATCCATCGATCGATCCAAAGGCCCTCCGGTAGTGATCTAGGTTGAACGCATTTAGATCCTTTCCCGTTACCTGATGAAAATGAAGCAACACCCGCAGGAACTCCAGGGTTGGATAACCATGCATAAAAAGTGTGGAGCCCACCACATGGAACAAATCCATACTGCCGATAAACTCGCTCAACTCCCGGGTCTGCTTCGTATTCCGGTTGTACACTTTGCCTGCTCTGATCTTCTGCCATATCTCCTGCTCATGATTACCCGCGATGTACTTGACGCTTCCCCCTCTGGAACGGGCACCCTCCTGCAACCACAGCCAATACTCCACCGCTGAAAAATCTGGACCTTTCTTGTCAATAAAATCCCCGGTATGAATGAGCGTTATCCCACTTAAATCGTTGATGAGTTCTCCGTCGTTCTTGAGAAGACCGATATAACTCAGGGTGTTTTTAGCCGATGCCAGATCATTGTCCGTATCGGACAGAATGACAAACAGCGTGGAACGATCCGAATCGGCAGCGATGCCCCCAGGTGCTGCAGGAGCATCTTGAACAGATACCTGCTCCTCAACCTGCTGCAGGCCAGGCAACCCGTGATCGGGTATCAGGGAGACAGGAGCGGGAGTGAAATCCAGTGGTTCAACTTCCGCAAGCTCCAGTTGCCTGGGAGAGGAAGATTCGATCAATGGGTCCAATGATGGAGTAGTCTGGCCATGATTTTCAGCCTTGCCGGATACTCTGGCAACGCTCTTGAGAATACAAAAAGCCCGATACATAAAACTCAGCCAGGAAAAATCTGACTCACTCAGTTTACTACTCAGAGGTTTTTTACCGATTGGACGCAAAATTCTTCCTTACTAATGATAGAGCGTGACTGGGATGGGCAGAAGGAAAAAACCAATGGGGGCCAACTGTCCATTCCTCCTGATACGTTGCCTGTTACAAGAAACCAGAGCATTGCCCCGGTTAATCGATAGAGAGATCCTGAATAAAGCCGTCCTGAACCCATCAGAACATTGAAGCCGAAAACCGGGACTTTCAATTGCATCCATTCTAATGAGTTGCAGTCATCGAAGCAGGGGTACGTCCTTTTACCGCTGCCTCCCGGGCTTTGTTCAGAGGCCCACTGCCCACTGAAAGCCCCCCATTTCAGGGAGTAATCAACGTCATTTCAGGCACTACCAGGTCAGGGTTTTTCAGGATATGGGAGTTGGCCTCGTAAATCTCAGGCCATTGCCCGGCATTACCATACACACGTCGAGCCACTATACCCAGCGTATCGTTGGCCTGCAGTTGATACACACCATCCGCCCCGGTTGCACTGGCTATCAACAGTTGTTGCCTGCTGAGCTGTTTAGCAACAGCATCCCGCTTCCCGATCAACTCCGGATCATTGGGCGCACGCCGCAAAGCCCGGCTGATGTCCACAAGTTCAGCGGCCAGTTGTCCGGCGGGTTCCTGGAGACTCTGTAAAGAAGCATCCCCCCCCAGTGACTGTGGTAGCATGGCCTGTAAAGTATCGATCTCCTTACGCATTCCACTGGAGGATGACTCCAGTGTCTCCACGGACTCCCGAAGCGTGGCGACCTGGGCCTGGGACTCTGTCAGTTGTTCACCCATCTGATTCCGTTCTGCAATTGCCATTTTCAACTGGGCCCTGGTCTGGTCAAGGGTTGCAGCCAGATCCTGCTGGCCGGCGGATGCAGACTTCAGTTGATCCTCCAGCTTCATTGCTCCTTCCCGGGCCTCCGTCAGTGTGCCGGCAACTTGATCCCGTTCGGAGGACAGGGTTGCAATCTGCTGGTCCTTCTGAATCAATTGAGACCTGGCCTGCTCCACTTCCCGTCCTTGCTTCTGAATCTCAGCACTGGCTGCCTCCAAAGCCTGTTCAGCCTCGCTGCGGACAGCCTGTTCCGTGGTGAGTTTTTTGTTCAAATCATCCCGTTGAGCACCCAGTATCGATAGTTTCTGCTCACTTTCAGCAAGCATCGCCTGGGTCTGCTCCAGCGCTGCTTCAGCCTTGGCCAATGATCCCTGCATCTCGTTTATCTGAACCATGGAACCGGCTGCTGACGACGAGCCGGTTTCCTCGTCTGCGGCATACACCTGGGCGACCGAGCATACCCCGGCCAATATAACCACCGGCATCACGGTCTTGCCCAGCCAGTTTTGCGATAACATCTTGCAACCTGTCGACGACAGCTTCTTCATTCTTTCCTCCGGTAGTTTTGTCTGCAGGTGAGGCGCTTTTTGTTCATCATTCCCGCTGCCAGGGTGTTCAACAGTTTCCTGTGCCGCCGGTCTCCCTTTGTTGTTGCGCTCCTCACAAGGAGGCTCAACTATAACGCTGTTTGACGCTCCGGCACAGCGGAGTTGCTGCAATTCAAACCCGAACGGGTACCGATCAATTGCGGATAGTGATCACAGGAAATTTATTTGAACCGCCAGACAGGCCGGATTAAAAGGCCATTAAGGCAGGGGCAGAGTAAGAAACGGGAACGACGCTCCTGCCCCTTGTCCGCCGGACAAATTGTGAGCTCACCGGACCCCGTCTTTGATCACGAACACTGTGTAAGAGTCAAATGATCTGCAAAATCCTCCCTGTTCCCTGATATCAGGAATCGAGTAAACTGTGGCCTGAAACCAGAGGAGCCAGAAACCATGAAGTCAATGAGACGACTAATCGTCATGCTGGGAGCGTTCTGTTTTGCGGTAACGCTTCAGGCTGAAACGCGGGTCACCTACAAATCCGCAAAATCCACTTCTTCCTACTATCAAATGGCCGTACAGATCGCCGAAGCGATGAAGATGGGTTCGGACGGCGCCATCATTGTGACTGTAGAGGAGAGCCAGGGCTCGGTACAGAATGTTAAAGAGGTGGGCAATCGTGGCGGAAACTACGTTTTCACCACCCCACCGGTACTGGTCAAACTGGCTAAGGGTGGCAGGAAAATGTTCAAGGATGCCAACCCCAGGTATCAGAATATTCGGTCTCTCTTTGTGATTCCGTCCCTCACCATGCACCTGGTGGTGCGGGCTAACGCCGGAATAGAGAAGTTTGCCGATCTGGCTGGTAAGAAATTCCTCATCGGCAAGGGGAGCTTCGGTGCCCGGGAAGCCGCCAAATATATCGAAATATTCGGCCTCAAGGGTAAAGTGGATCTGATAGATGTGGAGCTGAACGCCGCAGTGGCTGCCCTGAAGAACGGCCAGATCGACGGTTTCGCAACAGCCGGTTCTTATCCGGCACCGAACGTGATAGAGGCCGCCGCTGGCACCCCGCTGCGCGTTATCAGTTTGAGCGATGATCAGGTGACCCAGACCAAACGGACACGCCTGGTCATTCCCGCCGGCACCTATCCGGGCGTCGATCAGCCCGTTGTTACCACTTCTCTGCCTGTCGGTGCCTACAGCACCACTGAGATGGATGACAACCTGGCGTACCAGCTGACCCGGACCTTCTGGGAGCAAAAATCCTCAATGGGTAAAAACAACGCCTGGTGGAATCCTGTCACCGTGGAAGGGCTGAGCAGCCTGGGTGCGAAACTTCACCCTGGGGCTCTGAGGTACTACCGGGAAGCCGGGGTCTCTGTACCACAACACCTGGAGTAACACGGGTCGTCATTGCTGTCCCCGGTACGGTAAAAACGGCACAGATGCCTCATATCAGGCTCCTTTCTGGTGAGTTACAGTGCAGCTGACGACCGTGCAGATATGTAATACCAGGCTCCTTTCTGGTGCGTTACAGTGCAGCTGACGACCGTGCAGATACGTCAGTATGCGGTCGTTACCCTGGCCGTATCGGTTGTCGCATACCATCTGTATCTGATCTTTACCGGG
This sequence comes from Gammaproteobacteria bacterium, assembly GCA_024227135.1. Taxonomy (GTDB): domain Bacteria; phylum Pseudomonadota; class Gammaproteobacteria; order Chromatiales; family Chromatiaceae; genus JAHEHQ01. Next base: position 7,283 of record JAAELC010000272.1, on the reverse strand, counting down.
CTGATACCCAATTTGATCAGCCGTCCCATTCATCTCGCTCTCGCGTTGCCCTGGGTGTTTCTTATCGATGCCAAGGGCTCGTCGGCCAGGCGCTGGAGCGGCTACCTGCTCTGTGCAGTCGGTATCTGGGCCTGTGGTTACGTGGCACTGAACCGGGATGCCCTTGGCGATCAATACGGATACCTGGAGGGTACGGAACAATATCTGCTGGCGGTGGGGTTGATCATCGTGGTACTGGAGATGGCACGGCGAGCCATCAAACTGGCGCTTCCAACGGTGGCGGTGCTGGCGTTGGCCTACGGACTCCTGGGGCAGCATCTCCCCGGGGAGTTCGGACACCCCGGACTACCGGCAGGTAGTCTTCTCGGCACTCTGACCATCGCCGAAGGAGGGCTCTGGGGGCCATTGACCGGGGTTTCAGTCAATGTTGTTGCCATTTTCGTTATTCTCGGTGCCTTCGTGAGTGCCGGGGAAGGTGGCACGGCATTCATGTCCCTGGCAACCAAGCTGGCGGGCCGTTACCGGGCCGGAGCGGCCAAGGTTTCAGTCCTTTCCTCAGCGTTTTTCGGCTCAATTTCCGGCTCTGCATCCGCCAATGTGGCCTCAACCGGGGCCATCACCCTCCCCACCATGAAACGACTGGGCTATCCACCGAGTTTTGCGGCCGCGGTAGAAGCAGTCGCATCCAGCGGCGGCCAGATCATGCCGCCCCTGATGGGTGCAGGGGCCTTTGTCATGATGGAACTGCTGCGCATGAGCTACGCTGACATCATGAGTGCAGCACTGCTCCCTTCGGTGTTGTTCTTTTTCGCCGCCTGGGCGGGTGTGGATCTTTTTGCCAGGCGTTACGGGCTGCACGCCATGGGTCCCGATGAGATTCCCGCAAGCGCCGTGGTACTGCGCCTGGCACCGTTCTTCCTGATTCCCTTCTCCATCCTGCTGCTGGTGCTGTTTTTTACCGGCTATACCCCCCAGTTTGCCGCTGCTTCAGGCATCTTCGCGTCGGCTACATTACTTGTTGTGGACGACCAGTTTCTATTTTCCATCAGCCGCTGGTTTACCCGCCTGGTAACAGCCTGCATCAGCGCCTCCCGCCAGATTGCAACTATCGCATCGATTATCATCTGTGCCGGTCTGGTTATCGGCGTGCTCAATCAGACCGGGCTGGGCATCAAGGTCACATCGGTAATCATCAGCCTGGCCGGAGGTCAACTCTGGATCGCATTGCTGTTGACCGCGCTGGCCTGCCTGATCCTTGGCATGGAAGTGCCAACCACCGCCGCTTACGTCATCTGCGTTTCGGTCGCCGGGCCCGCACTGGAAAAGCTGGGGCTGGCACCGTTGCATGCACACCTGTTTGTATTCTGGTATGCATTGCTCTCCACCATAACCCCCCCGGTATGCGGCACCGTATTTATTGCTGCCGGCATGGCCCAGACACGCTGGGTACCCGTAGCCGGACAGGCCATGCGGCTGGGACTGGGCCTGTATGTAGTGCCCCTGGCATTCGTCGCCAACCCGGCACTCCTCTACCCCGGTGCTCACACCGGTATGGCGATGCTGGCTTTTTCCAAGGTGGCGGCCGGATTGTGGCTGATGAGTCGGGCATTGATCGGCGGGAAGACACCTTTCTGGACAGCCCCCTTTTTCCTGCTGGCCGGATTAGCAGCCATATTTGTAGCTGGGGTCGGACCCTAGGACTGCAAACAAGTGCCTGACCTGATCGGGCAAGGCGTTTTTTCAGGATTTTTTTTGGGGGGCTACCTTCAGCGATTACGGGGAATAGGTCCGCGCACCTGAAATGGCCACACCACGGGCTTTCCATCCAAGTAGCTGCCACTGTTCAAAAATTTCTTCAAATACGACAAAGCATTACTCCCTTCAGAAGATTTTATTGTGCAGTGCACAAATAATTGTTGCACTGCACAAAAATATGATCTATGCTGCACCGCAACATAAACAGATTATCAACTCAACCCAAGAGGAACCCCTACCATGACCATGCTTACCGTTGCTTCTTTCGAAGATGCCGTTGCCCCCGTTGTTGAGATCAACAAGATCGCACTCAGCTACACCGAGAAACTGGTTGAGCTCAACATGGCTGTGATGCGCAAACAGGCTGACGTGGCCCTCACCAGCTGGCGCGCTGCCCTTTCTGTGAAAGATGCCGTTGAGGCCAAAGACTACCTGACCACCCAGGGCGAAGTTGCCCGTGATGTGGTAGAAGGTATCGTTGCCGATGCGAAGGTTGTTACCCAGATGAACCAGGAAGTGGCTGAAGATGTTCGTAAAGTTGTAACCGAGAGTATCGAAAAGGCGTCCAAGCAGGCTGTTTAACAGCCCCTCAGTGTCGAAGAAAAAAAGCCACCGGCTGATCGCCGGTGGCTTTTTTATTGGAATTCAGATCGTTACCTGAATACCACTGGCGGGTGATCACGAATTCCCCATTCGATTCAAACAGTCTCACCGGCAAGCCTGCGATAGTCCAATAACATGGGAATTCTGAAAATCGCCACGAAGGAGGCCTTGCTGTGGATCACTTTCATACCCAGGGTAAAGTGAAGGGAATTCTCGACGATGAACAGCATCACCGCTGCCGGCAGTGCCTGTTCACCAAAAGCGAACAGTGTCAGGGGTAGCCCCATGTTCCCCGAGTTGGAAAACATCATGGGCGGCACAAAGGTCCGCCACTGGTAGCCCAGAATTCCCCGGGGTATGACGAGCAGCAGAAAGACCGGTCCAATTTTCTTGGGCATGATTCGGGCCAAAAGTGTAATATGCGGCATGAAAATTCCAAAACGAATTCAGCCCCTGATCGAAGAGGGCCTGGTGGATGAAGTCATCGGTCAGTTGATGAGCGGCAAGGAAGCAACGGTGTACATTGTGCGTTGTGGCACCGATATCCGCTGTGCGAAAGTGTACAAGGAAGCCAACAAGCGCAGTTTCAAGAAGGCTGTGCTCTACCGGGAAGGTCGTAAGGGACGCAACAGCCGCCGCACCCGCGCCATGGAAAAAGGCTCCAGGTTTGGCCGCGATCAGCAGGAAGAAGCCTGGCAGAATGCCGAGGTGGATGCCCTGTATCGCCTGGACAATGCAGGCGTTCGGGTACCCAGGCCCTACGGCTGCTTTGACGGTGTTCTGCTGATGGAACTGATTACCGATGAGGATGGTAACGTAGCGCCCCGCCTGAACGATGTATCCATGTCTACGGAGACAGCGCTGGCAGACCACAGGATCGTCATACGCTACGTGACGCGTATGCTCTGTGCTGGAGTCATTCATGGGGACCTGTCAGAGTTTAACGTGCTGGTGGATAGTGACGGCCCGGTGATAATCGATCTGCCACAGGCGGTAGACGCGGCAGGCAACAACAACGCCCAAGCCATGCTGACAAGGGATGTCAACAACATAACCAGCTATTACGGACAATTCGCACCGAAATTGCTCGATACCAGGTATGCCAGAGAAATCTGGGGACACTATGACAAGGGGGACCTGCACCCAGAAATCGAATTAACCGGCAACTTTGAGGAGAGCGGGGTAGCCGTGGACCTGGATTCGGTGATGCAGGAAATCAAAGCCGCCATCCTGGAAGAACAGGCACGGCAGGCACGATTGATTGCCGCGGAAGCCCAGTAAGGTGCTATGGATTCGTCGCCATTACTCCTGAGTAGTCGACATCAGATCAGCAGACACAACACAATGCCGTACCAATCCCCAGCCGGTTAATATGTTGGATGCTTCGAGCACCCCAGCTGTAAAATGATAGAAATTTAAGACTACCCGATACCCTCATGAAACTACTAGTACGCAATCTTGCCCGCTCAACAACCGAAGCGGAGCTTCGAGCCTTATTTGAGACACATGGCAAGGTTCAATCCTGCAATTTGGTCATGGATGCCAAGACCGGGACCTCCAAAGGCTTCGGTTTCGTTGAGATTCCCAATCCAGGTCACGCCAAAGCAGCGATGAAAACCCTCAACGGACAGGAAATAGCGGGAAATAAAATTCGCGTTAAGAAGGCTACCCCCACAGCAGAAAACAACAGCGTCTACAAAAAAGAATCCAATTCATAGAGTAACTGCTCACTCCCCAGAGATTACCCCCCATGGGTGGTCTGTGGAGGAAGTGTCTTTGGCAGGGATGCCACAGCCAAGTCTACAGGGAGGTATTGACGACGTCTTCCAGAACAGATCGCCCATGGGGCGTGAATAGATACTTCATAGAAAAGTACTCTATCTGGCGCCCTCCACGAGTCATGTGCATAACCCACTCCGGGCATGACTCAGTGTTTCTCCCTGTGACCCCCTTGACCCGATCTCATGAGCTGACTACCACCCCGTCAGGGCCCCTGTCTTTTGGCACACCTGTCACTGTTTCCAGGATGTCTTCTACCGGCTACCCGGTGACTCCACCGTTTGTATTCAGCGCCCTGTTTAAAGATACCCGGCCGATAGGGGATACCCATAGGGAATGCTGATATTGCTCCAGCGATTTATTGTGCCGCTCCGTCACCCAGGGAACCAAATTGAAACTGATTCAAAAGCTGACACTTGGTTTTTTAAGTGTAGCCCTGCTCTTGGCCCTGGCGGGCTATATCCAGACTACTTTCATTCGCAACATAGAACACGACGTCAATGAGGTCGGCCATAGCAACATCGGTGAGCTCAAAAACTCCATCGGCATTGCCTACCAAATCTCAATCGTCAACGCCGATATGGCCGAGTACCTTCTTAAATCGATTGCCGGCCAGACAGGGCGGAAAAACGAACGCGAGCAACAGATCAGGAGTGACCTGGAGTCTCTCAACGAGTCGATTCAAAAGCTTCAGGAATCCACGGAAATGGGACTAACACTGGCAGAGGATGAAGACAGCGAAGCGGGCGAAGAGGAGGAACTGGAATCAATAGCACTACTGGAGGGATAACTGCACCAGTACAGTACACTGATTGATCAAACCTTCCGCTCTGTCGAATCCCAAGGCGCCGCTGCTTCAATCAAGCACTATCTAACCAAAAGCGCGAAGCTCGAGGGAAAGATCCGCAAGGGATTCAAAGCACTGTATACCGATGCCCTCGAAGAGACCGTCGAAGCCGTTGAAGGAGTGGGTGAGGCATCGGGTGCAGCGGTTAACTATACCTATAGTCTGACCCTGGTCGGCTTCCTGTTATCCCTGATTATCGGGATCATAGTATCCAGATTGCTGACACAACGTATCACCAAACTGCAGTCGGCCACCCGGGCACTCCAGAAAGGTGATCGGGATGTACAAATCACCGACATCAAGTCCCGTGATGAGATCGCCGAGCTGTCCCTGGCATTCAACGACATGGCCCGGGAACTGAAAACCTCCACCACATCGATCGATGACCTCAATCAGGACATCGAGCGACGCAGACATGCAGAAGCCTTACTGCAAAGCGCCCATGACGAGCTTGAAATCCGCGTCAAATTACGTACCACAGAATTAGAGCAGGCCAAGATCGAGGCGGAGACCGCCAACCATTCCAAGAGTGAGTTCCTGGCCGGCATGAGCCATGAGCTTCGCACACCCCTCAACCATATTATCGGATTCACTGAACTCATCGTCGATGAAAGACTCGGCGGTTTGAACGACATGCAGAAAGAGTACCTGACTGATGCCCTCACCAGCAGCCATCACCTGCTCTCACTGATCAATGACATACTCGATCTTTCCAAGGTCGAGGCCGGCAAAATGACTCTGAATCTCAAGAAAATCGACGTACCGGCCTTGCTCCGGAACAGCCTTCTCATGTTCAGGGAAAAAGCACTGAATCATCGTATCGAGTTGGCCCTCGAAGCAGACCAGGCACCCGGCAGTATTCTGGCGGATGAAACCAAGATCAAGCAGATTCTTTACAATCTATTGTCGAATGCTTTCAAATTCACACCCGATGGGGGCCTGATCAAGATTAAGGCATGGCAGATCGATACGCCGGATGAAAGCCTTCCCAAAGGCTTTGAGAATCCGGAGTGCAGCAGCAGCGGTGGGACCTGGGCCGTCTCGGTGGTCGACAGTGGCGTGGGAATTCCAGGCACTGACTTGTCACGCATTTTCGACCCCTTCGAACAGGCGTCCAACCAGGGCATGAGCCGACAGAAGGGTACGGGGCTGGGATTGGCCCTGACCCAGCGGATGGTCGAGTTGCATGGTGGTGCCATTCGTGCCAGCAGCGGTGGCACCGATCAGGGCGCCACTTTCAGTATCGCCCTGCCCGAATCAGCCGACGCCCCGGCCGCGGCAGCAGCCGCATAGGAATACATTATGGATTCCCGAAAGATCCTCGTTATCGAAGACAACGCCAAGAACATGAAACTGGTGCATTTGCTGCTGACAATGGGCGAGCACCAGGTACTTGAATCGACGGATGCGGAACAGGGCATCCAGATCGCCCGGCAGGAAAAGCCGGATCTGATACTGATGGACATCCAACTCCCAGGCATGGATGGTCTGCAAGCCACCGGCATCATTAAGGCTGACCCGCAACTGGCTGACATACCCATAGTGGCTCTGACCTCCTACGCCATGGAGTCCGATCAGGCCCGGGCACTCGATACGGGGTGCGAAGGTTATCTATCCAAACCAATCGATACCAAAACTTTTCTCGGCGTAGTGGAAACCTTCCTGCAACCCGATTCCGGCGATGCCGTTGCTGTGCTGCAGAAAAGAAAACACAACGACGTACGTATCCTGGTGGTCGATGATAACCACAAAGTGGTTTCCTTGCGGAATACAACTACATTCTGTCGACGGCTTACGACGGCCTCACAGCATTGGCGATGATCGAAGACAGCCCGCCCGATCTGATACTGCTGGATGTCATGATGCCCGGACTGGATGGCTACGAAGTAACTCACCGCCTGAAAACCAACCCCAGTACCAAGGGCATTCCCATCATTCTGGTCACAGCGCTGAACGACCCCGATGACCGGGCACGGGGACTGGAATCCGGGGCCGAAGATTTCCTGACCAAGCCGATAAACCCTGAAGAGATCGAAGCCCGAATCCAGTCGATGCTCAAACTCAAGCGCTATCAGAATCAGCTGGCGATTCGATCCCACTCTGAAAACAAAATTTTCGGGAACGACCCCTTCGCAGATTTACCCGAAACATCCGCCCATCAACCACGCATTTTAATCGTCGATGATGACATCAAAGATATCAAAATGCTCCATTACCACCTGGATGACAAGGACTACAACCTGTCGGTGGTGAACAATGGCTCGGATGCCATCGAGGCGATCAGTTGCCAGCATTTCGA
>JAAELC010000271.1 GCA_024227135.1 Gammaproteobacteria bacterium | reverse complement strand
GTGGATGTATTGAGTGCAACCATAGTGCAATGACTACCGATTATTCGCCTTTATCACGTATCTCACGCGGTACATCATCCACCCCGGCAGTGTCCTCTGTGATTATCTCAGCATCAGTGACCAATGCCTTGTCTACCTGCTCGTGTGCGTCCTGTGATACTACGACTAACCGGGGGAGGGTATTGATGTCACTGCTGACGTTGTGCGTCATCTTGAGTGATGGTACGAATCGGTCGAGCAGTAGCTTACTGGCAGCAGTATCGCCGCCCTCGGCCTGGTCGAACAGTGTGTCGACCACACGATGGATCCTTCTTGATATGCGCTTGCGTATGTCCTCTGGCGTGACGTTCTTTGGCCTGCCTGGTGGCTTTATCTTACCCATAGCATTACCCTTAGCGAACTTCCCGTTCTCATCGTGCTGTGGCTTGTCTGACACGGGCAGGGGCTTTGGTTCAGGCATCTCATCAGCAGGTAGGGTTCCACCATCTTTAAGCAGGTAATCTACCCGCTCATTGAAGTCTGCATCCAGCAGATCCTCCTGTTCACGCTGTAACCTGGCAGCCTTTAGTGCTTCAGCACTCTTCCTGGGTCTGCCTTTTGGGTTGATTGATGCGCGTCCAGGTAACAATTGCCCGTATTCGTTGCGTTCTGGGGGTAATTTTGCCTCATTTTTGCCTACTTTCTCCACATTTCACCTCTGTACGGTAATAATCATGTCATTTACCCCACATTCTACTAGTTTTACAGTCGATGTATCTACTTATTCTCCACTTTGTCAGTATATCGTACTGTCACCACGTCCCTGTGCCAATATATCGTACTGTCCGTACACTTTCTGTGGTCACGACCATAATCAATTGTAATAAACATGCCCGTACTTGGAGTGGGTAGCATCGCCTTCTGGTGTGTCAGGGGTGCAGTCCTCGGCCCACTCATCATCAAGACCACTTCTTACCTTGTCGAGTAGGTTGTACATTTTAAGGAGATCTCGCGTGTGTGGCTTGGTCGACCCTGTCCCTTCAGACACAAAACGGATAGCCAGCATCAAGTCTGCTCTTATTTTGAGAATCAACTCAGCAGCCTCCAAATGTTCCTCTAAAGTAAATCGCTTTTTCTGTTTCATATCAATTTGCCCTCCCGGGCTTGTTTAGTTGTGAAAATAATATTTTCGCGTATTTCTTAATGTGCGGGGCTAAGCCGCCCCGCGTAAAATGAATGAAATGAATGGGTTTTCTCCTTTATATATATCTATAGTGAAAGGTATATAGTCGTTTATATCTCTAACCCCATTAATAATTAATAGGAATATCCGTTCATTTCGTTCATTTTTCCCCGGTTTTCGTCTCAGATTGCCTTATTTCACCGCGGCGAACTTCCGCTCGGTCGGAACGAGGTTCTCCTCACGCCATTCCTCCGCTTTAGCCTCCCGATCACTGACAATGCGTTCACCATCCTCGTCAACCAGATTAACCGAGTGAAATAGAGCTAAATTGTCACTCGGCTTATAGCCAAACAGATGCCAGCCGTCTTCCCGGCGTTTAACTTTACAGCCCATATCTGCCAGGTGACTGCGGAAGGTGTTTTTCTCAGCAACAAATCGCGCCGGTATACCCTCGCCCTCTGCCCAATGCTGATACGCCCGATACAGATCTTTCGTAGCGTGCATCATGTCCTTCTGTAGATCACCGGGTATCAGGCACTCCTCCACAAAACGCGAGACAGGGTTCGCCATAGATAACCACATATTAAACGCCTTGTTACAACTGGCCGGAACGTCAAATGCCCCGCGTTCTTTGAGCCTGTAGTAGCCCTCAATCCAGTCGTTCACCACGCCCGGCAACTCCTCCTTATACACCTGCTCCCATAAGTCCGGACGCTGCACGTCAGGGTGGTCTGCATCAACCACCTTGTGATCCTCGTCCAACTCTCCGAGCTTCAGGAACGACCGCGGGAACTTCACCACCGCGGTGCGGGTACGCATCCCGCGTGTGAGATCTCGCGAGCGGGGCCAGTGGTTACCCATGATAATAGGCACTACGGCAGCCACGAAATTGACCATGTCCTTAAACAGATACCGACTGGAAATGATCTTCTCTTCCGCTACCCGCTTAATGAAACCATCCGGCAGCAGGAAGTCACGTGAGGCATCATCATCAATAACTGCCTTCTTACCCAGCAGTCCAATGCTCTTGTTTGTGTCGTTCTCTATCCCGTCCAGCCGCGTCCACAATGCCGCGTCATCACCAACGATGTATGAGTACAGCTTGATCAACTGAGACTTACCGTTATCACCGTCACCTACAAACAGGTAAAACACCTTCAGATTACGCACGGGCTGGATCGCGTAACCCATCATTTCTGTGATGTGGCGTGCGATGTCGGTCTGGTCTGGCAGTGGCTCACCACCAGGCTCACAGAACATAGTCTCAATAAGCCGGGCATATGTCGGTGCTTTAGCTATAGGGTCATACACAATACGCGAGCAGGACGTGAGGAACGATTCCGGATCGTGGGCGCGTAGCTTCGCACCATCTGCCTCCAACCACACCTCACCGTTCAGACAATTGATCACGGCGGGCTGAGGTGATGTCATCCGCAATGGGTCACCATCCCGAACAACACGACGACCTAACACCGTCAGGGCAGAGGTCACGACCTCCGCTAGCTTCGGGTTAGCTTTCTCTCCCGCCATAGCCTTGACCACCGACCAGTTGAAACGCGCCAGACGTTGCAGCTCACCTTCCAGTACGCGGTCAGCCACCTTCACCCAATGCGTGCCGGTGTACACCCAGAAGATCCGCTCGGCAGTCTGGATCAGGTGACGACCATTCCGGTACTCGTCTTTCAGGATCTTGTCCACCAGGAAGTCAGCCGG
>JAAELC010000270.1 GCA_024227135.1 Gammaproteobacteria bacterium | reverse complement strand
CCGCAGCAGGCGGATGTGGGTTACCGCCAGGTACGGGTGCGCGTCACGGACGAGGGAGGGCTTTTCCATGTCCAGGCTTTTATCGTCGCGGTGGTGAACATCAACGACCGGCCCCAGCTCATATCGTTACCCACAATTCTGATTTTTCATCTCGGTATGTGATTCGATAGCGAGTGCAAAATCACGGCAACGCTGTATTCCGATCCACATTGTTTTTGGTCCGGGAAAACCATCGTGCTTTCGATTGAGGAAACCACCAAAACTGGAAACCATTTTAATCATAGCGTCCAGGGTCGGCGGCTGTTCAGGTGGTTTTTGCTTCTTGTATACGATAAATACCGCCTTCCATTCTTGTTCTCCAAACACGACTTCGCACGACAGTTCAGGACACGCCCGACCCAGCATGGTTAAATACAATACACGCCATGCCACCATCATATAAAAGGCAAGCGCAGGCTCCAGGCGAGTGAGCCGCTCCAGCTGCAACTCTTCAACTTTGCAGCCGCTTTTCAGAACCTTGAAGTAAATCTCCACCTGCCAGCGACAAAGATACCATTCCAGGACTTCCACAGCCTGTTCGAATGTATGGGCTGGTCTACTGGTGAGTAACACCCACTCGAGCGGTAGCTCTCGTTTTGGGGGATTTTTTTCTCGAGCACGAATAACGGTGAGTTCAACATCTGGTAGTCGATTCCCCTGACGGTAAGGGCCCTTCAACACAACGCTGGTTGCCTGGATCGTTTGCACTATCGGGCGGCCATCGCGGTTCTTTGTACTTGGCATATCGAAGGCGATTTCACCCAACACAGCCGCCTGTGCCACTCGCTCCCAAAGCTTCCCCCCGTCAGCCAATAATCGATCATGGTTGGATCGTACCAGAACGTCCGCACTAGCCTCACCATTGGCAATGCGCTGATTTCGTTCGGAATAAATCTCATAGATATCGGCCTCACGGTCTGCCCCATAAACAAACACCGTATCCGGCTGCTCACCGGATAGGCCGCAGGCAACCCGGTATCCCTCCAGCCAGCGAAAACTTTCTTTTTCCTCTATCGGGCGCTGATCATCTTTTTCCTGCCCAAGGCTTCCGGGCTCTCGCACAACCGTGCACCAATTGAGCACACCGTGGCACAGTCGATCCGGGGTGACTGCAAGCATTGGATGGAGGTAGAGTCCTTGGCGATCCTCGTAATTGAGTGGCCCCAGACCGTCTATGTCGCTTTTGTCGGTATAGTCAAGCTCACTGGTATCTTCAATGCACAGCACCAAGGGTTCACCCTCTAACCGTTTCAAGGTGCATTCCCGGTGCGGTTTAAGAATCTTTTCTGCCGTCACCGAGCCGTTATCCAGCAATCGATACGCCGCCTTGGTTTCCGACCATCCGTTACAGGCAGCCGGTAGGCTAACCGTTGGTTTATCGCCAACACGAGAAAGAAATCGCTTGGCTCGTTGATCCAATCGCTTATCACCCATGTCGATGGTTTGCAGTTCTGCTTCCGCCCAGTCCATATCAGTTACCTCCAGATAGAGTCTGGGAACGTATTACAGCAAACTCGTCACCTAATGTCCCGCACTTTTTCTATCGACCTCCCTATTTTCCAATTATTACCAGGTTTTGGTGGGCGCATTTGTGGGTAACGAAATGACTCTAACCCCTCGTCAATGACTTAGAACTCGTGCTCTTCGACAATGAATGCAGAGGACCTTGAATGATCGATGAAGTTGCCTTCATCTTCCTGCAGGG
>JAAELC010000269.1 GCA_024227135.1 Gammaproteobacteria bacterium | reverse complement strand
CATTGATGGTACTTGCCAGAGCGCCCACGAAGAGGTTGTCATCGATGTAGAGCTCCTTGCGTTCCACTACAGCTTCGATCAATCTGGCGCGCCGGATGATCTCCGGCTGACCGACGGTCTCTTCGTACACGTCTTTCATGATGATATGGCGATTGTAGTCGACCGTCTGGGGGGGTTGACCTGAGCTGCTCTTTGAGGGCATCGATCCGTGTGTTGCCGTGGTTGATTATCTTCGCGGTGCTCGGATTTAAACCCCTCTTTTTTTAGCCATTTTCTTTCTCCTAATTGTTTGTGATTACGCAAAAAATGTTGCCTGACTGAAACTTTATGCCCCTGGAACTCAGAATGGTTTACAGTCTGAATAACTATTGTGTTTGCTCAGATGCGCCTTCCTTAAGTATGATCTTCTCGGGATCAATGTCGTAGACCCAGGGCAGTCCCGAATTCTTCCAACGGTTCTTCGTCCTTTTCCCGTCAAAGACGCTTTCGGGATCCTCCACCTGGTCCCCTTCCATCCCGTCAATGATGTTGTAAACGTTTTTGAACCCGGCTGCCGCGAGCTGGTTGACCGCCATGGCAGAGCGTCCGCCGGACCGGCACAT
>JAAELC010000268.1 GCA_024227135.1 Gammaproteobacteria bacterium | reverse complement strand
TCCGGCCAAGCCAGACTCGCGTTGGCACAGGGCAACATCGAATCTGCCCTCAACTGGCTGAGGTCTTTCGACGGGCAACCTTCCGGACCTGAAACGGATGTTCCCTATTTTCCAAGACGGAAAAATATTGCGAACCCTCTGATATCAAGCAGCTTTTCGTCGGGAGGGGAGCTTTTTCTTAGTGGCTACATGGATACCCTTGCTTGGCAGGATGAGGGGTGATTTCACGTCTGCCAATTCCAAGAGCTGGCGGTTCAGCTCACGCGGTTCAGGAATGCGATGAAAACATCCACCTTCTGCGATGGAGACCTCGGTCGAACATAAGGTATCCAGCTCAGAAAGTCCCTCTTGCACGGTCACATCGAGTGGAGCCCAGAGGCAAGCCAGCTCCTTGACGATCTGATAGGCCATCATAACAACAAAGGCATGTCCGCGTGTGCGGCCTTCCAGCCTGACGTTCACTGGACGCATCTCCAGTTGCACGGTCTTACTGGTTCGAAAAGCCCATTCAACTAGAGCCAAATCCTTATACCGGTCATGGATCATCTCCTTGGGCGCTTTGTCGCGAGCGAGGTCGGTTTTTAATACGTAACAACC
>JAAELC010000267.1 GCA_024227135.1 Gammaproteobacteria bacterium | reverse complement strand
TTTTAACTCATTGATTAATATAGAATAAATTTTGCCGAAAACACGAATTTTGCTATTCTTGGACAAGCTCCTAGACAAGGTTCGGAGCGGACTGGGGTTGTTTTTCTTTTTATGAATCGTCGTTACCCTATCATGGGTACCCAAGGCTGATATGCCGGTTTTTAGATACAAAGCCATCGACCCGGGTGGTTTAGTCCAGGAAGGGGAGTTGGAGGCAGCCAGCGAAGAGGCTGCTATCGCTCATCTCAAGCAGGGTGGACAATTACCTGTCAGTGCCCAGGAGGTTGTTGCCCGAAAGCGGGCTAACGGGAGGCGGTTGTTTTCCGGCGGCCGTTCCATCTCCCGAGCCCAGTTGACGGTAATCACCCGGGAACTGGCTCGGCTCATCGGAGCTGGAGTACCCCTCGAAAAATCGTTGACCATACTGATCAGCGTGTCCGACGTGGAGGTTGAGCGGAAGTTGTTGATCCGGTTGGTAGAGGAAATCAGGGGAGGCGCTTCATTTGCCGATGCCATAGAGGCACAGGGGAATGTATTCAGTCGGCTCTATGTGAGTATGGTGAGGGCGGGCGAGGCGGGTGGCGCCTTACAGATAGTACTCGATCGACTGGCGGATTATCTGGAACGTTCGGGAGAGTTTCGGGCCGAAGTCAGTGCGGCAATGATTTATCCGGCCATTCTGCTGACGGTATCCCTGCTATCGCTGGTACTGTTGCTCACCTTTGTGGTGCCCCAGTTTCAGCGTATGTTTGATGATGCAGGTGCAACTCTGCCTCTTCCCACACAGATTGTGATTGGGTTGGCTGATTGGATGCAGAACTATTGGTGGACACTGCTGGTGGGGCTGTTGATCCTTCTTTTAACCGTACCCCGTTTGATGTCCCGCCCTGGGGTAAGACTCTGGTGGGACGGTGTGCTGCTGTCAACGGCTGGTATCGGGACTCTGGTACGGAAGATAGAAGTGGCTCGTTTCAGTCGTACACTTTCCACCCTGCTGAGCAATGGTGTGGTGCTGCTCACCGCGCTCTCCATCGTCAAGGAAACCTTGAGTAACCAAGTACTTGGCAATTCGATCAAAACCGTATCCGAAGGCCTGAAGGTAGGTAAAACGCTCTCCAGCCCTATGCTCGAAGCAGGGTTGTTTCCCAAACTGGCCTGCCATATGGTCCGTGTGGGGGAAGAGACGGGGCGGCTCGACGAGATGCTGATGGATGTCGCGGACATCTATGACAAAGAGGTTCAGCAAAGTTTAAAAAAAATGCTAGGCCTGTTGGAGCCTTTGATGATACTGACACTGGGTATTCTGATTGCCGGCATCATTTTTTCAATACTGCTGGCATTATTGAGTATCAACGATCTTGCTTTTTGACGGTGCTGTTTCGATTAGTCCGGGTATTTGTCCTTTTACGTGGCTTTTTCTTGATGGTCCGTCTTTTGTTGGTGCGCTTTTTCGTCTTATTACGGGTGGTCGTTTTTCTGGTCTTTCTCCCGGCGACTTTGTTACCTGGTTTGGCCTTATTCTTCTGATTCAGCCTGGCTCTGGCTCTGGCCGCCTGCTGAACCAGTCGTCGCTTCTCTGTTTCAGACAGTTTGTTTTCACTCAGTTTCAGGGTATCGGTGACGGTCCGCTGTCGGATAATAACTGCTTCTGGAGTGATGGACTCGACAGTCCACTCCGAGTCAATTAATCGTTTTCCTTCTCTGGCTCTGAGTACTCCGCCCTTCTTATTGGCAGGCTGCAGCAGTGCGACCTTTTCCTCACCGGTGATGATGATTCCCATCACTTTGTATTGGTTTTTCTCGATGGGCTTGGTTATCCCCGCCGTTGTGGTGTTGACTACGGCGGAGGTTTCGTTACTTTCCAGGGCCGGCGGTTTCCTGGTGAGTGAGAAAAGCGGTCTGGCAACTACTTCTGAATAATCGCTCAGTGGGGGAATCGGGATAATTGTTTGAGAAACAGGCTCGGCAATATCAGACGGCAGGTGCTTCTCTCCAGCTTCCAAGGGTGGTTGAACCGGCCCGGAGTCGATGTAGACGAGCCAGGTGGTGGCTGCAACCCCCCCGGTTAACAGCGCGGAGAGAAACCACTGTCTTCCCGTCGCCATCAGTCCTGTCCTCCGTCACGCCGATAACCTGCCACATCCATAGTAATAGTGAGCTGTTGAGCCATTTTCTTGCCTTTCCGCCTGGAACGGCGATTGGTACTTTTCGAGCGTATCTCCAGATTGTCCACGAAGAGCAATGGTTTTTGGAACTCAATATTGTAGAGAGTTTTCTGCAGCGCTTCGATGTTACCTGTAAAGCGGGCCTTGATGGCAATTCGCTGCAGGTAACCGTCATTGGATTCCGACAGGATCTGCGTACTCTCCAGGCGACCACCGGACTGCTGCACTCTCTGCTTGAACAATTCCTGCAGATTGGCACCCGTAATGGCTGTGCTTTCGCCGCTGAGTAGATCTTCTTTTGCGATCTGTTGTGACTCCAGCTGGGTGAGGCGGGTTTTTAAGGGCACTTCCATGGCCGCAGTGCGCTCGTAGCGTTGCATTCGAAAGGTCAGGTCATCTATGGATTCTCGATAACTGGCTGAAGCCATCACCACCGGAAGCACTGAAATAGCAAGAACCATAGTGACTACTGCCAGCAGAATCAGAATCGCTGCAATTCGTTGCGCTGTTTTGGATAGTTTAGTTGTCATCGCTGGTGGTCACGGAGACATCTGCGCTGATTTGAAAGCGCTCACTGCTGTATCGTTTTTCCTGTACGACCGGGGCCTGAAAAGCAACGTCCTGGAACATCGATGATTTCTCGATCTCACTGATCAGCGTCGAGGCCTTGGAAGAGAGACCGAACAGACGGATCTGATTCTCCTCCAGGATCGCTCTGTCCAGCCAGGTTCCATCCGGGAGTATTCTGGTCAACTCGTCCAATACTGCGATTTTTGGTACTGTCTCTCTCTTCAGGTTTTGAAGAAAAGCGGCCTCTTCTTTCAGCTTATCGGCCCGCGCCCGAATCTTGAGAGTGGCATCTGCTTTGAGTTTTGCCGTCTCCATCCGGGTTTGCAGTTGCGCTTCGGCACTGGCGAGTCCGAAGAGATGGTTTCCCGCCATAATGCCCAGTAGCAACAGATTGAGAACCAGAAGAAGCTTGTTGAGGCGTGACAACGAAGAACGGTTTTTCTGGAGGGTAAGGGGGGCGGGCAGCAAGTTGTATTCCGGCTGTCCTGTCTGTTCGAGTTCGCCGCTATCCAGGATCTCTGGTGTGATGCCCCATTTCTCCAGTCGTACCACAGCATCGTCCACCACGTGCTTCGGCGCGAGGAGAACTTCGACCTGCAACGTCCGCTTCTTGATATCCCTGCCTCTGATCTGGTAGTCGAAGTAAATCTCATCGGGGGGGTAGGGAGAAAGTGTATCCATCTGGTGGGTCAGGACTTGGTGCAGGTCCTGTTCTGCCGCCAGAGGGAGCTCCAGTTCCCGCCTTAAGCCCGAAGCATGGGGGAGGCGGGCGACGACCTGCCGTTTTTTTGCTTTCCTGGGGTTGATAATGGTTTGTACTTCCGCCGCGGTACTGCCGGGGTGGAATTGGCCCAGTTCCTCCCAGTGCTGATTCCGGCGTGCAAGAAAAACGGTTTTTTCCCTGTCCAACAGGACCAGTAGCGCTCTTTTACCCTGGTTATTCGCACCTGTCAGAAGGGCAGGGATGAGGGTGGCTAATTCCTTCGTCCACCAAGCCCAGAATGACTTGAGTTCAGACTTCAAGTCGGTTGTGTGTTCATTGCTCAAAGAAAGGTTCATTCTTCCTCTGCCTTGGCAGCTGGGATCTCCCCAGACCGTGAATCCATCACATGATAAGGGGAATCAAGATTACTGTCCGTTACCCAGATGGTCAAATTGCGCACTGATACCGCTTTCGATGACAATATTGCCTTACCTTTGACGGAAAACAGGGGGCCGACCTCTGTTGACAACGTCGACTCCACCCCCGTTAACAGGGGGAATGGCTCAATGGCTTCACCCTCGCTGAAACGGTCCCTCGATGCGACGATCTCATCAACTTCAGATTCGCTGACCCCGGGTAAGGATTGAAGCACTTCACGCCCGGCAAACAGTGGATTAATCCCCTCGCTGAAAGCATGCACTGTTACGTGAGCTTCCATTTTCCTGTATAAATCGCCATCTATACCCATAACCTGTTGTAATTCAGCAATATTTATAAACGGAGCATTGGTCGGTACCGTTTCCAGTCCGGCCGCTTCATAGTCATCCAGTTCTGCGCCATTGAGGCGTCGCAGATCGTTTTCGTCGCGCCAGTCACCGATTGCATCCGTAATCTCCGCGGCGGCTGTTGAATCGACACCGAGCACGGTCAAGAGGTTCACCAGCACTTCATCTGTTGCATTGTTTATATCGACCTTTCCCTGCTCGTTCTGAATGGCATAGCTGAGCTGCTGCCCATCGAAATCGAAGGAATTCTCTGCGCCATAGAGAAGAAGCTCCAAATCTTCGTTATCAGGGTGCAATAGCTCGAAAACACCCTTTTGCACAGCTGCCTCGGCCAGGTGTCGGGCGCGGGCGTCTTCCACAAGGTTATGGATGATGCGGATCTCAGTACGGACACTGCGGGAGAAGCCAAGTGCCAGAATGGACAGAAGTACGATGAACCAAAGGACTACTATTAACGCGATGCCTTGTTGTGATTTCCTTTTCATTCAGTTAGTTATCCGACATTTTCCTGTCAGTTCCGGGAAGATACAGGCACTGTCCATATCGATTTGTATTCGAATCACTATGCTTGGCCACCCGGTATCTTCCGAAGTTTCATCGCTCGTACTGAGGCGTACCAGAGAGGGGTAACGTTCACCAAACTCCCATTCAGGGTGCCAGTCCGGTTCTTCATCGTCTTCCAGTATACCGAAATAGGAAAACTCCAGTGGCCGTGGGCTTTCCAGCAACAGTGCAGTGTGTTCTTTTTTTACCGCCCCATCCTGGAAGTCATCCGGGTTGAACCGGTCCCGGCTCACCGTCAGTCTGTGTTTGTCCCCTTCTCTGGCAATAGTGAATTGTATTCTGTAGAGTCCGGCCCGATCCGGGTAAGGAGGCAGAAATGCGGCAAATTTGAGCATGGAGTCACTGCCTTCAAAAGCAAAATTGCTGTCGGTATCCTCTTCAATCGCTACCGGGAACGCACGTCCGAGCATACCCTGGAATACTCGATGCACTACCTGCAGGTCAGTGGTTTCGGCTGCGGCTGTTTCGCCCTTTTCCCAGGCTTTGGAGGTGAATCTAAAGGCACCCAGGAGCAGCGACAGAGTAATACCGAACAACGCAATGGCAATGAGGACTTCCAGCAGCGTAAAGCCTACCAGTTTTCTGATACCGGCTTGTGGGTGGCAACGACCTTTCATTCAACCGCTCCGATGCGGAGGGTGCGCAGCTTCAGTTCCGGCGTTTCAGCGCCTCTTGCCCAACTGACGGCCACAGCAATATCGTAGAGTTGGTAATCGTCGCTGGTTATCTGCTCCTCTGAATCAGAGTTCTCTGCCGGGGTGTAAGGAGATATGCTGAGTTGCCAGCTGAAGTCTCCGGATTCCCCGGTGGTTTCTCCCGGTTCGATAGGAATCTCGGTGCCGAGTGCGGCAAATTTGGATTCCGCAATGACCATGGCATGGGTCTGCTTTCTTGCCGCGTCCACATTGCGTAGATTGGTTGAAAAAATCTGCAGGATTACCGTAAGTGCCATACTCAGCAGGACGAATGAGACCAGCACTTCGATCAATGAGAACCCTCGCTCCGTCGAAGCGGATGGAAAATGGGCAGCCCGCAAACTCATTGTGTGGGCTGTCCCTGGTCGTACACAGTGACTTTGCCGGTGATCCAATTCACATTGACGGCGAATTCCCTGGTGCCGGTTGCAACCCGAATTTCGCCACCGGTGGAAGATCCGTCCGGAAAAAAACGAATGCCACCCCGGTCTTCGGTTTCTTGCTCCGATTCTGCTGTTTTGAGCTTCAAATTCAGCGCTTTCGGGAGCGCGTTCGTGCTCTTGTCTCGGGCTGTTGAAAACTCACGTCTTTCCACGTCCAGTCTGAAAACCCGTGCGCTGTTGTGAGATATGGCTTCGCTGCGAGTCAGGTTCAGGCCGGCGGTGATTTGCCGTACGCTGCTTTTGAGTTCTGCGGTCGATACCCCTTTGGACAGGTAGGCTGGCACCAGTGAGACAGCAGCGACAAGCAGGGTCAATACGATCAGCAACTCAAACAGAGAGAAACCTGTGGTTTTGTTCCGGAGTCTTGGCTGATTCCTGGTACAGCAACCCATCACAAGTCACCAGAAAACCGGACAGAGGCAGGAGAGGATCAGGTTGGTTTGTACTTTATTCATACCATCGATATCAGGTCGTAAAACCGGCTCACACCGTCAGGAGGCAGATCAGGTCACCTGTCCAATCGATTCAGTTTTCAAGCAGGTATTCGGAGTACCTCGATGGAACGATTCTAAAGGCCGATATCCGCGTTCTCTCCATCGCCACCTTCGGCATTGTCTGCTCCCAGTGAATAGAGGTCGTAATCACCGGACTGACCCGGATACTTATAGTGGAACTCATTGCCCCAGGGATCCAGTGGGACTTCGTTCTTGCGCAAATAAGGCCCCCGCCAGTTATTGATTCCACCACCCCCTTCCAGGAGTGCCGCTGTACCTTCCTCCTCTGTGGGATACCGGCCCACATCCAGCAGGAACAGGTCCATCGCGGCCGAGAGCTGCTCGACCTGCAACTTGGCGGTATCAGATTTTCCCCGGCTCAGATAGCCCACCACTTTGGGTCCGACCAGACCTGCCAGCAGTCCAAGAATGACCAGGACTACCAGCAACTCGATCAGAGTGAAACCTTTCTGATCTGACTTGTTTTTTTTAAAAACCACATTCTTCATAACGGCAACTTCACTAGATAATTAACCTGATTCAGCAGGCAGTTCAAGCGATTGAGATCGTGCCTGGCGGTCTGCAGCAGGGGATGAAACGAGAGGTAGTGGGTGTTTCCTTCCACCCGGATTCCGGCAGCTATATACAGACCCGAATCCCTGTCATGATCCCACCGGAAGTCTGGATAGAGACTATCCCAACCATCACTGCCATCAGTTTACTCTGACTCGCAGCAAAAACGGTAAGCCAGAATGACTGCGAGTCGATTGTCGCTGAGATCACGCGCTTTGTACAGTGACGCCCCGGTTGGGTCCGCAGATGGGTGAAGGTTTCCCTTAATCCGATATCGCTAACTGATAAGGTTGTGACGTTACAGTATAGAGTTCTTATCGGCCAGGCCAATGCAGGAACGGTTTTCCTGCTTATCGATTAACATTAATATAGCTATTTAACTATCTGAATAAAATAATATTACTGTAGAAATTCCTTTCTTCATAAATGGAGGCTGTACTCTAATTTATCATCTCGCATTGTACAATTTACGGATTGGGGTTCGTGTGCGTGCCGGGGCCCCATTCGTAAGGGTTCACTCGAGGAAGTGTATGGCCGGAATTTCGCCACGAATGAGTAAAAGACTACAGTATATATATAAAATAAAACAAATAGTTATTAATGAATATTAATTCAGCTTATGAGCTATTGGTTCACCCTCAAAGACCGTAAAGCTGATCCAGGATCAGTTGCTTGATATCCAGCATCGAATAGTTGCCTCCGGCGAGATCGGAGCGGCTGGAAATGAGCAGTGGTCCCTGATCCGGCGTTTCAGGCAATCGGCCGTGAGTTCCCTTTACCAGGGATGCGTCTGTCGGAATGACATCCATCAGCATACGAAAACCCAACCGCTTCTGGAGCAGTCTCCAACCGATACGCAGATGTACGCTGGGCAAGTCAGGGTCGGTAAACAGTTCCACCGGATCGAATCCAGGCTTACGGTGTATGTCCACCGTTCTGGCAAAGTCAGGGGCTTTTTCCTCCGCCAGCCAATAATAGTAAGTGAACCAGTGGCCGGGTTCAGCGACCGCTACCAGCTCGCCAGCTCGCGGGTGCGCAATACCCCAAGGGACTTTTTCTTCCACGCCCAGGACCCGTTCGATACCCGGGTCTTTTTCCAGAAGTTGTCTGACTGGCCCGATGTCACCAGGGTTCTCGATATAGACATGAGCAACCTGATGATCGGCTACCGCAAAAGCCCGGCTTGCGCCGGGGTCGAGCAGCTCGCAGCCGAGGCTGTCCCGAACCTGGATATAGCCTTGCTCCCGCAGCAAACGGTTGATGTGGACATGCCCGGTTGCCTTTTCGATGCCGTACTCGGAGACCACCATGATGTCCGCTCCCCCAGCCCGAGCCTGATCGATTACTTTTCCCGCAACCCGGTCCAGTGCCGCAACGTCTTCCTGAATCGAGGGGTTATCAGGTCCGATACGCTGAAGGTTATAATCCAGGTGTGGCAGATAGACCAGGGTCAGGTCGGGGTGGTGGGTGGAGAACAGCTCGAGAGCGCAACCGGCAATCCACTCCGATGCACGGATACCGGCACCAGGACCCCAGAAATCGAACAGGGGAAATGGCCCCAGAGATTTTTCCAGCTGCTCACCCAGATGACGGGGATGGCTGTATATACCGGGGATTTTTTGCCCATCCGCCGGATAATGGGGCCGTGGAGTTATGGAGTAATCCACCGCCGCGTACATGTTGTACCACCAGAACAGCTTGGCGCAGCTGAATTCTGGATCCATTTTTCGTGCTGTCTCCCAGATTTTTTCACCTTGCACCAGGTGGTTGGATTGTCGCCACAGCAGGATTTCTGCCAGGTCGCGAAAATACCAGCCATTGGCAACGATGCCGTGTTGAGAAGGCAATGCTCCCGTCACCATGGACGCTTGTGTGGTGCAGGTCACTGCTGGGAAAACGCCTTTTAATGGTGCGAGAAACCCATCTTCGATCAAACGATTAAAATTTGGAGTCCGTTCTCCCAGCAGCGCCGGGGTGAGTGCTACTGCGTTGATGATGACAAGGGGTCTGACGTCACTGCTCATCTGTTGGTTTCCTCAAGCATGCCTCTACGCCCCATGGCCCCTTCAAGCCAATCGAGCTCTCGTGCAATCCCTTGTTGCAGTTGAACATCGCTGTCCGGCCGCAGGAAACGGGGCAGTACCTGCCAGGTATAGGTTTCCACTTCGAGGTGCGGCCTGATCGAATGACTCTGCAGGTAGTCCAGCACTTCTTCGATTTCCGTTTGTGTGGTACCCAGCCGCTCATGTTCCATTGACCTGGCCTGGATGGGTACGTGGAAATGAATACGCCAGGGGTTGATTCGGGGTAGATGTTTCCCTGTCAGGGCCTGGGGGATATCTTCGGCTCCACATACTTGAGAACGGTGATCGAGGGTTCGGACCTGGTGGAGATATATCGGTTCTGAAAAGGGTTGGAGCAGCGGTTTCAGGTCCGTGATCGAGGGTGCCGGCAGCTCCAGGGCACTGGATACCTGGATTTTTCCCACTCGGATGTCCGCATCGCTAATCCGGGAGAGTGATTCCCGGGGGTGCTCAAACATGACTGCCTGATGGCAGATGTCATAGCAGACACCCAGATGGTCAGCGAGTATCGACTCCGATACACCACAACGCCTTCCGGCCTCGGGCAATCTGCGGGAAAACAGCTGGATGGCCTGGTCGGTTGATTCGAGCACGCAGCCGGGCTCCATTTCCAGACAGATCCGTATGTGCCTGTCACTGCGCTGCCGCAGCTTCGAAAGCGCCAGCGCCATCCGACACAATGCATTCAGCGCCTGATCGTTACGTTGCCGGTTCCAGTCCGGGGCGTACCCGAGGGGCAGGGTGGATATGCTACCCTCGCTGCAGTCGCTCGGGAGACAATGTGCCAGGATGCGGGCCAGGTTCAGGGTATAATCAAATCTGGTAGGATCCGCCCAGTCCGGCTGGTACACCTTTTGTTTGACACTTCCCTGGTGGAAATTTCCGTAGGGAAAGCCGTTCAGGGTGAACAGTTCCAGGCCAGACTCAGTCAGCAGGGTGGTGAATTCATTCAGGGCATGGGAAGAACTGACAAGCTCCCGGGCCACCCCGGCTTCCAGCCAGAGCCCGCTCCCCATGGTGTCCAGTCCCCGGAGACGCCTGACCCCTGAGATCTGATCACGGACCACACCAGAAAGCTGCGCCAGGGAGCCTGCGGGATGGACGTTGCTGCAGTAGGCCAGCCGGGAACGAGACCAGGTTTCTGGCTGGTCACGGGTCATTCGATGATGGGAGTCTGTCCGCGCAGTACCGAGTTTCGTTCCCAGAGTCTGGTCTGGTCCACTTTGGGACGGTTCATTTCCTCCAGGGAAATACGACCGCTTTGGGCATAAAAATTAATAGGGTTGTCAAACAGTACTTTTCTGACATCCTCTTCCGAAAACCCCGCCGCTAACATGGCTTCGCCGGTTTTTGGAACTTTCAACGGATCGCTCCGGCCCCAGTCGGCGGCGCTGTTTACCACCATTTTTTCTGTTCCATATTGCCGCAGCAGGCCGACCATCCTCTGTTCCGACATCTTGGTCTGAGGGTAAACCGAATGCCCCCGCCAGCAATTGGACTCAAGAACCATCGGGAGTGTCTGTTCATTGAGATGATCGATGATTACCATCTCTTCATCGATACCGATTTCCCGTACCAGCGCGAGTGAGCGTTCGGTCCCGGTTATTTTGTCCCGGTGGGGAGTATGAATCAGCACCGGCAGTCCGTGATTCATCGCCAGCTGCAGCTGTTCTGAAAAAAAGCGTTCTTCAGCAGGCGTGATGTCGTCATACCCGATTTCTCCGATCGCCACCACGCCGTCTTTCTCACAGTATCGGGGCAGGATCTCCATCACCTCTGCTGCCAAATCCGCATTGTTGCATTCCTTCGGGTTCATACCCATGGTGCAGAAGTGGCGAATCCCGAACTGACTGGCCCGGAAAGGCTCCCACCCGATCAGGGAGTCAAAGTAGTCGATGAAAGTACCTGCCTGGGTTCGTGGTTGTCCCTGCCAGAAGGCGGGCTCCACGACTCCGACAATTCCGGCCGCAGCCATATTCTCGTAATCATCCGTGGTACGGGAAAGCATGTGAATGTGGGGATCGAAGTATTTCATTTTTTTTCCTTTGTTCTTTCAGGGATGATTGTTCTGCGTACCGTTTTACAAGTTCCAGGATTTCCGGGTCAGGTTCCCGGGCCAGACGTTCTTTCAGTAGTGCTTTGATTGATGGGATATCCACCTGATATAGGATGACCGCCAATACCGCATAGTAACGATGATCCAGTTCTTCGTGAATGAGATGCCGGGACAATAGTTGCACACCCCGCTCGCTGAGGAATGCCCCCATTGCCAGCCAAATATCTACCGGCACACTGCGTTGTGCGGCGAGCCGTTCATCCGCATAGTCCTCGCACATTTTCGACAGTTTCCGATTTGATCGCCGGATGAGGCCCTGGATTCGCTCAATGGGAAGGCCGGTAAAAAGCGACTTTAACACCAGTTGGTTGAACTCATGGTCGGAATAAACGGCTTCAGGGTAGGGATTGTCCAGGGCAATGGCCGAAAACAGGGTCAGGCTGTTGCAGCGGCCGGCTTCCAGCGCCAGGTGTTTGAGGGTTTCGTGAGCGGGAAGAAACATCAATCCACGCATCACCGCGCCTCTTTCCTGTTCATCGCCCTGGCGAAAGAGCGCTTCTGCACACTCCCGGGATTGCTCTGGATACCGTTCACAGCTTTCCAGCAGCAGCAGAACTCTCGCGATATCGCCGATGCTCCAGAGCGCGACAACCAGAGGTTTTTCGTCGAGCAGGATGTTTTCCGCACCAGTCGGGGTTGAGCAGGTTCCCATTTTACGGCAGGCCATGGCAGACAGTTTCAACAACGCTTCGAGGGGGAGTTTGCTGGAACCGATAGTCTGTAGCGAATCGGTCAGCCAGTCATAAGCGGACTGGGAGGCGTGACGATCAGCCAGACTGAGGAGCTGGCTCTTGAGTTCGTTCATTGATTTGCTTCCTTCTCCACATTTTCAGCACTTGTTCATAGTGATATTCATCCATGAGCACAGAAACCTTGGTTATGGCATCGAAGAAGTACGGGTTCAGGTGACATAGAGCATTCTTGCCAGCAGCCGGCCTGGAATGAGCATCGAAATGACTATCAGGGCACCCCACCAGGGGCCTGCACAAAGGGTCAGAAGCGCATCCAGCGGGATGATGCCCAGCAGCATCGTCTGCATATAGCTTTGACAGCGCACCGGGGTCATGTCCCGAAACCCGGCGGCCAGGTAGATCATCAGGCCGGTCAGAATCGATATCCCTGCGGTCAGTGCCCAGAGGGTGCCCAGCACATCGTTCAGGTATAGAAAAAGCAGGCTCACCGTTGTTGCCAGTATACCCATGGTACAAAGTACCAGGCTCCTGGGGGAGTGACCCCGGGTTTCGATACGGCCGAGGATACTCAAAGCCACGATATACAGAAATACCGGAACAGGTAACAGAAACGAGGCTGCGGTCAGCGGTACCGTGGAGAGTCCGAGCAGCCAGTTGAGATAGCGACAGGAACCCATGACCAGAACCCCGGAGGGACTCTTTTTCAGTCCGCCGTCGTAACCGATGATCGTTATGGCAAGCAGCAGGGCAATCGCCAGTTGCAGCCAGCCGGCCAATCCTGCCAGCAGTAATCCCAAAATCATCAGCCCCCATCCGAGACGCCAGGCGATGTGCACCGGGATCTTTCCGGCGGGCAGGGGCCGTGACGGGCGATCCTTTTTATCTTCGGACAGGTCGAAGCAGTCGTTGAGAACCATTCCGCTGAGATAGAGCGCACTGCTGGCAGCCAGCAAGAGCAGCATCACCTTAACGTCCGGGCGGCCAGCATGGGCGATCAGCTGAGCCGCGAGTATATTGGACCATGCGGTGAAGAGTGCCGGGATTCTCACCAATTGGAGATAAGCAAACAAGCTACCGGACATGGGGCCGTTCATCCCGCTCTGAGATTTGATAAAAAATAGACAGACAGAGATACCTGGCTACAATTTGACCCGTTACCGTTCCATGGCTCGTTCCGGGTCTAAAGTCAGCATTCGTATCGACTAATATACCACTTGCAGGGAGAGGCGAGTAGTTTTGGGTTCACTCACTTTTTCAGAGTTCTCATCTCACAAAATTTGGGGTAATACCTGGTGTCAGCGTAAAAACCATTGATTTCAATGTCGAAGTGGATGGATATCCTCTCTGTTTTTAAACCCACCCCGAAATCGATAGTCGTTATCGCATCTCAAATAGCTCCTGCTGGAAGTTTTCCGCACCTATACCCAGCTGGGTAAACCCGTTTTTAATCGATTCACCGAATCTGGTCGGGCCACAAAACCAGACATCTGCGTTATTCCACTCTGGAACCCGACGGGTGATCAGATCGGTATCCACACGGCCAACCGAATTTGGCGTCATCAGGTGTAGATTGATATTGGCCTGCTCCGAACTCTTTATAACAGACTTCAAAATCACGCCAGCCCGAAGGGCGAGGCTCAGGATGAGCCGAGTAACCTGGACCAAAAGACGAGCAAGACTGGATAATTGTTTTTTTCCGCGGCCCTCAATCAAGGGTTTCCCAGGCATTTTGTCCGGGGTGCTCTATTCTTGTTGCAGCTCTCATATCCCCTGAAGACCAGCGATCAGTTCAACCCGTATGATGGGGCTAGGGAGGGATTCCTTTCCAGCAGTTCTCTGAGATACGCCAGGGATCGGCGCCCCGCCTCTTCCGGCATCTGAGGGTATGAATAGAGTTCGACGGTGAGGTAACGGTCATAGCCGCAGTTATCAAGTAACTGAAAGTACCGGGAGAGGGGGATATCCCCTTCACCCGGTATCAGATGGAAGTGCTTGTAATTGGCAATATCCTCCACATGAACATTCCAGATACGACCTGCGAGCAAACCAATAGTTTCTTCGGGTGACTCATGGCTGAGATAAGCATGGCCCAGATCCAGGTTGGCCCCGAGTTGGGGGGAATCCACCCGTTGTAAGACCTCAGCCACTTCATCCGCACGTTCCACCAGCAGGCCGGGCTCGTATTCGATACCGACCCGGACCCCGTAGTTCTCTGCGGCCGCACAGATCTGTTTCAGACTCTCGACGAACAACTGCATGCCCTTGGTCGGTGTATCGCCGGATCCGGGTCTGCCGGACGTCAAGCTGATACAGTCGGCCCCGAGGGCGTATGCCAGACGGATCGTTTCGATACTGTACTGGATTCGCCAGCGCCGATCGGTGTCGTCAGCACTGCTCAGGGAGGGTTCAAACAGATTTTCCGATGGCAGCGGACCGTAGTAGCCATTGGCTGTATTGGCATTCAGATTACTGATACCCAGCCCCAGGTTTTCAATGAGGTGTTTGATCCCAGTAATCTGGGATGCCTGTACTCTACCCGGGAACCAGTGGGGGTGATCACAGAGTATCTCAGCGCCTTTAAAACCGAGATCTGCAATGGATGACAGGGCATCACCAAGTTCGAATCGGGTATAGGCGTTAGTGCTGTAGGCCAGTTTCATGGGTGTCTGGATACTCTTCTGGATACTCTGAATGTTTACGGGACTCAGCCTGGGATCGGGTGTCCGGCCAGCGGGGTAATGACAGGTTCAATCATACTGGAGATAACCCAAGTTTCAGCGGCTCCGGCGGCGCCAGTTTCCCCTGATCAGATCACGTTCCAACACCAGCATGACCAGATATGCCGCCAGCGCCAGTGTGAGAAGCAGTTGTCGGGATTCTACAGGATGCGAGTCCGGTATGTCCCAGGGGAAGCCGGGGCCTCGCCAGC
>JAAELC010000266.1 GCA_024227135.1 Gammaproteobacteria bacterium | reverse complement strand
GCCTACCGAGGAACCAATGCCAGCTTTTGCTATGTAGTCAGTGTGACGGAAGTATTTTCTAATCCATAAATGATACTGAACGAAGGTAGTAGATGTGCGCCTGGAGACCGTTAGTCAGGCAGCCCTGTGTTTCTGTTCGAAGATGGTTTTGTAGAGTTTCAGTTTGGCCTCGTTCAGTTGCTTTGCAGCGTCATTATCGCTGATGGCGGTTGCCATGTCATCGAGTTGTTTGAGCGTGATCCCTGGTTTTAGGTATTGCTCTGCATTGGGCAGTGATTTGAATTTGTCATAGGGAGTCATCAGCGCCTCGTAGGGATAGGTCTTGCGTTGCTTGCCCTTGGCATCGGTGATCACAACCGGGAAAAAGCAGGGCCGATGGAAGTTGATGTAGGGGTTGAGTTGGTCGCGATTGAAGGTGTTGATCAGCGGTGCCCACTTTTGGGGAATGTGGACATAGCCCAGATGCTTACGAACGATAGCGCCGTTTTTGCTTTCGACCAAGGCATTGTCATTGCTGTGCCGGGGGCGGGACTTGGTCAGTTCGATCAGCAGCTTGTTGAGCAGTTTGGCGACGTGCTTGTTGATGTACTCGGAGCCGTTATCGGCATGGAAAGCAAGAATGACAAAGGGGAATTGTTCCAGTAGTGCCTCCAGCACCGGGATCAGGTAACGCTCGCTGATCTTCTCCACGGAACAGACGATCTCGAACTGAGTGACCTCATCGACGGCATTAATATGGTAGACCCCTTTAACACCGTCTAAATCGCCCTGATGGACCGTATCCACGCGCAGATAGCCGGGCTTTCCATCGGGCTGGGGTTGACGGCGCTCGCCGATGCTCGAGACGGTGGGACGGGTCTTCTCGAAGTGATGTCGAACGCCCCGGTAGGTGGCACTGCGCCGCAGGTTATACAGGTGCCCCACTGAGATGTCGGCCAGCCGTTGGTACTCGGCCTGCCCGAAGCGCTCCCAGGCACGCTCACAGAGCTTCTTGGTGGCCGGTCCCGAGAGGGTGCCGTGCAGCTCATCGGTATGCGCCAGCAACCGGATATCCTTGGGGGTATATTTGCGGGT
>JAAELC010000265.1 GCA_024227135.1 Gammaproteobacteria bacterium | reverse complement strand
TGGCGACGGAATCGATCCCGGTGCCACTTTGCCACGGTGTCCGTTTTCACAATAACCAGTGTGTTCGTCCACCTCGGCCAGGCCGCACGCAGCGCCACCCAGAAGGCACGGTCTGCATTATCAAGGGTAGGTCTACGCCGCTGCTTAAGAAGCGTAGCCACTTGTTGACGGAGAGCTACGTTCTCAATAACCAGGTCGGCGCGCGAGCGGAAAGCCGCTCTCAGGATGCGGTCGGTAAATGAGATAACGAATACCAGGAGACGGGCCATGGCGTAAAAGTGTGCCGCTCGGCCCCAATAATTTCAAGTATGCTCTGGCACCGTTACCAGTAATCCAAATGAAGCCCAACTCATTGATTTTCTAAGCGGACAGATTTTGAGGACCGACAGCTTGCTACAAAGCGGCAAATTGGACCTATGTCGGGAAAACCAAGGGACGCGGAAAACTTGGACCGGCCGGTAAACAGAGCGTCCCCGTCAAAGACATATGGCTTTATCCACTATGCCATCAGTTCAGAAAGCAGCTAACCCGATGATTTTATTGAGAGTGGGTTAGACGAATATTTACAGGTGTAGTACTATGTCGAAGCGTTCCGCCACTCATTTGCCACCCACCTGCTCGAGCGTGGCTCCGATATCCGTACTGTGCAGGAACTGCTTGGACATGCCAACGTTTCCACCACCATGATCTACACCCACGTTGCGGGTTTGGGTGGTCATGGCGTCAGTAGTCCGCTGGATGCTTTGGGGCCGGAAACATGACTAAGAGCTGCAAATTAGCCCAACAACCGGCTACCACTTGATGCAGACGTCTTTTCCACACGCCTTCAGTCCCTGTTGTTCAATCAGCCCCACCAAAAAAACTACAGGTACCGGCGCCTTATCTCTTTCAGCAACCCCTCTGATGCGGCTTCAACCATATCGAAGACTCGCTCGAATCCCGCAACGCCACCGTAGTAGGGGTCGGGAACCTCCCGGGTTCGAAATGACGGCGCATAATCCATCAGCAGGTGTATCCGGTCTTCCATTCCTTCCGGACAGATTTTATAGAGGCTGTGGTAATTATCCTGGTCCATGGCCACCACGAGGTCGAACAGTTCAAAGTCCTCTTCGCAGGCCCGGCGTGCCCGTTGTGCACTCAGGTCATACCCTCGATTGCTGGCTGTTTCCTGGGCCCGCTTGTCAGGAGACTGACCTTCGTGAAAGGCGTGTGTACCCGCCGAATCCACCTGGATACTCCCAGAGAGGTTTTCTTTCTCGACCAGGGTTTCAAAAACACCGTGGGCAGTCGGTGATCTACAGATATTTCCCATACAAACAAAGAGTATTTTCACTGGATCTTTCATTTTGTTTACTCTGTCTGGCTACCAATCGTGTCAAATTTAGCGCCGGAGGCTTCCGATCAGGTGATTATTTCGCCATAGTTTAAACAGATCGGCAAGTACATCGGGCCTTTCCTGAACTCCGCTCCACGGGTGTTCCCCATACCAGAAACAGAAATCAACGCCTGAAAGTCTTCTCGGCTCGTCGCAGGTCTTCCGGTGTGTCGACCCCATGAGCCGCGTCTACCTGAGCCAGGCTGACGTGAATCCGTTCTCCGTGCCACAGCACCCTCAATTGTTCAAGAGATTCTGCCTGCTCCAATGGAGCGGGTGGCCATTCGACGTATCGAACCAAAAAATCTGCCCGGTAGGCATAGAGTCCGATATGCCTCCTGAATTCTGTATCGGAAGGCAGTGGTTTTTCTTCATCGATAAATTCATCCCGGTGCCAGGGTATGGGTGCCCGGCTGAAATAAAGGGCGTATCCCCTGGCATCCGTCACCACTTTCACCACATGGGGATCAAACAGTTGCTCCCGATCGATGATGGGTGCAGACAGCGTGGTTACGCTGGCATCGGGATGGGTATCCATGTCCCGGGCCACCTGGATCAGCAGCGTTGCCGGCATGGCGGGTTCGTCCCCCTGGAGGTTGACGATGATGGTTCTTTCATCCCAGCCGAACGTCCGGGACACCTCGGCGATCCGCTCGGTTCCACTTTTGTGTTCTGCTGAAGTCATGCAGACCTCCGCACCGAACCCCAGGGCAACTTCCTCGATGCGATGATCTTCGGTCGCTATCACGGTCTCCGCTGCACCACTCTCCTCCGCTCTCTCATAGACGTGCTGGATCATGGGTTTTCCGGCGATATCCCGAAGCGGTTTGCCCGGGAGACGTGAAGATCCGTATCGGGCCGGTATGACAACTTTAAAATCCAATTGGATAGTCTCCCGGTGCGTCAGCCTGGTACTTCTTCATCGGCGGGCAATTGACGCGCCTCTTCATCCAGCATCACGGGTATCCCCTCCCGAATGGGATAAGCCACCCGGTCCGCCCGGCAGATCAGCTCTTTGGCCTTTTTGTTGTAAACTAATTTGCCCTTACACGCAGGACACACCAATATTGCTAGAAGCTTTTTATCCAAGCTAGTACTCCTCCAACAGGTTCAGGACCCGTTCGGTAAAAGAATCATCCAGTTCGGCACCCACTCTGAGGTACCAGTGATCTGAATGGGCGAACGGCTCACATTTTACGGCATCTTTTTCGGTCATGACGAGAGGCAGGTGATCGCCATAGGACAGGTTCTGGGATGAATACTGATGGTGATCGGGAAAAACATGCTCGACAGGCTCAATGCCCGCTGCACGCAAGGTCTCAAAAAAGCGTGTCGGATTGCCGATCCCCGCCACGGCATGAACCTGCATCCCCGCCATGCTGTTAATCGGGCGGGTGTTGTTCCCATCTGCCAGATTCACCAGATCCACCGCGCCGATTGCCATCCGCATCTCACCCGGTGCCTCACACCCGTTGTTCACTATCAGATCCACCCGTTTTAAACGACTGGGTGTTTCCCGAAGCGGTCCGGCGGGCAGACAGAAACCGTTGCTGAATCGTCGTTTCCCATCCACCACCGCAATTTCTATATCCCTCTCCAGCGCATAGTGCTGCATACCGTCATCACAAACGATAATGTCACAATTCCACGAATCAAGCAGCCGCCTGGCCGCAATTGGCCGATTGGGTCCCACACAAACCGGGCTTCCCGTCCGTCTGGCAATCAGGACCGGTTCATCACCCACCTGTTCCGGACTGCTGTCAGGAAATACATCCCGGGGCCAGGCCGCCGATTTCCCTCCGTACCCCCGGGAGACCACACCGGGACGATACCCGGCATCCCTCAGCGCTTCAACGAGCTTGATAACCAGAGGGGTTTTCCCCGTACCACCAACCGTGATATTCCCCACCACGATAACCGGCACAGGCAAGCGGCTGGCCTTGAGCAGTCCCGCACCGAAAGCGCGACGCCTCATACTGCCCGCAGCACAGAAAACCCACGAAAATGGAAGCAACAACAGGGATACCGGGTTGATCGACTCCCAATAATGCTCGATGGGCTTCACCTTCCTACCTGCCTGGCAACCCGGGAAAACCACAAGCACACAACGGTGGTGGTCGAAACGCTTTCAATAACCGACGGATCAATGATGCCCTGGCCCCTCAGGCTGCCCCTACTCTTCTTCCAGAGGCTGCCTGGCCGCAAAAGTCATGTTCAGAAAGCCCATCTGGCTGGCCACATCCATTACTTTGACCACGGATTGGTGGGTAGTCTGGGCATCCGCGGTGATGATCACAGGGATATTGCGGCTGGAGCCGGTTGCATTCTCAATGGCCCGGCGCAAGGTGCCCGCTTTGGTATTGATCACCTCTTTCTGATTGACATAGTAGCGACCGTTTTTGTCCACTGTCACGTCGAGTGTTTTGTCCTGTTCGGTTTGTTCGTCATTGGTGGATGCCTGAGGCAGTTCCACTCTGATCTGTGCATCCTTGTCGAACGTGGTGGAAACCATGAAGAATATCAGCAGAAGGAATACGACATCGATCAGCGGAGTAATGTTGAGCTCCGGTGATTGCTTGGGGTGGGGACGCATATTCATGGTGGATTAAAGCGACTCCTGCTCTCGTTCGCCCTGCATCACTTCGACCATCTTCAGAGACTCCTCCTCCATCTTCACCACCAGGCGCTGCACCCGGCCGCCGAAATAACGGTGAAACATCAAGCTGGGTATGGCTACCGAAAGACCGGCCGCGGTGGTGATGAGGGCTTCGGATATCCCCCCGGCCAGTACTGTGGGATTACCCACTC
Organism: Gammaproteobacteria bacterium; assembly: GCA_024227135.1. Classification (GTDB taxonomy): domain Bacteria; phylum Pseudomonadota; class Gammaproteobacteria; order Chromatiales; family Chromatiaceae; genus JAHEHQ01. Next base: position 6,570 of record JAAELC010000265.1, on the reverse strand, counting down.
CGGCGGTGGTTATGGCGGAAAACACTTTGATCATGCCGATGACGGTACCCAACAATCCCAGCAAGGGGGTAATCGAGGCGATGGTACCGAGGGTATTCAAAAAACGTTCCAGCTCGCTCACCACCTGTCGTCCTGTATCTTCGATCGACTCTTTCATGATCTCCCGGGAGTGATGCCGGTTGACCAGTCCAGCCGAAAGAATACGTCCCAGGGGTGATCCGTTGCGAATACTGGTGATACGTTTCTTGTTCAACAGTCCCTTGCGGTGCATTTGCCACACGTGGGCCACAAGATTACCCGGAACGACCCGCTTGCTGCGAAGCGTCCACAACCGTTCGATGATAATCGCCATAGCCACTACGGAGCACGCGATAATGGGCAGCATGAGCCAGCCACCGGCTTTTACCAGTTCAAACACGTTGTTTTTTCCCTCGGATTATCCCGTCACAATCTGGGGATTCTAGCCCAAACCACCCCTTATATACACTCCAGGGATGCTGCGCTTTGTTCTGAACCCGGGCAAGCCCCGTCTGACAGGCCCTGTGACGTCGATCACCTACCGGCAGAACGGGCAATTAGTCACCCGGCTCAAACTTCCCTTCCATCTGCCGAGAACCTCTGTAACGGCCAGAACCCTGTCAGTGGCCACTCTGCCAGGTCGTCATCCCTGCCGGCCCGTATCACTATCAGCAAAAACGGTTTGAAACCACAAAAGGCAACTCACCATGTCCGATACTCTGAATACCGCGCCAAGCCTGCCAGTCGGGAATAATGAAACAGACCGAAAAAGCAGACGCCGGTACATTATCGATAAAAAATCCCAGCTGCGCATTGCTGGCGATATGATGAGCATCATGCTGATAGGCGGGATGCTGGCGCTACTGAACGTCTACTACATCAATTCAATGCTTTACCTGGGATCCATCGGCCAGGATTCCTACGGTCTTTTAAAAACCGACAGCACAGCCCATTTGTGGGTCTTCATCGGGGTACTGATCGTTTTCAGCCTGGCGGTAATTTTCATGTTATCCCTGCTTTTCTCACACCGCATCGCCGGCCCGGCCTATCGCATTGTAAAACGTCTCGAAGCTATCAACGCAGGCGACCTTGATTCTCCCACCAACCTGAGAAAAACCGACCATCTCCAGGACGTTGCCGGTGCCCTGAACGATACGGTGGGCGGTTGGCGTGAAACGCTCCAATCCGCAGAAGAGCAGATACAGACCCTGAAGGCAGAAGCAGCTCAACTCGATGAACAGGGGCTGCAGCAACGGCTCTCTGCTCTCCAGGAACTGCTCAAGGCTCAAGCCACACCACAGCCGGATTCGAGCCAGACCAACTAAGCCACCTGTGGTTAACGAGGGTCTCTTCCGGGCTTGTGGCTCCAGTAGCGACCGTGGGTTTCACGATAGGCATAGGGTCCCTCGATACCTTTCCCGGGGCTCAGGCGGAACGATATGCTGCCGTACTCGGCGGTGGTCATGACCCGGGCACCCTGTGCCTCCCAGCGACTCACGATTTCCGCTTTGGGAAAACGGTACCGGTTGAGATAACCCGCAGCAACCAGAGCGAATCCGGGATTGGCCGCAGCGACAAGCGCTTTTGTCGAGGAGGTCCTGCTGCCATGATGGGGCACCAGCAGCAAATCGGTGTCCAGATAATCCTTATATTTTGAGACCAGGCGGCGTTCTGCAGATTTCTCGATGTCTCCGGCTATCAAAATCCGACCCCCGGCACTTTCTACAGACAAAACACAGGACGCATCGTTGCCCACCCATGAGGACCGGTCATCGGGATGGAGAATCTGAAAGCGAGCGCCCTCCCAGATCCACTGTTTACCCGCCAGGCACAGGTCCGCGGAACTGCCTTCTATACGACCCGGCTCCCCACTCAGTACCTGCCCGATGGGGAAGCGCCGGGACAAGCTGGTGAATCCCCCTTTATGATCCTCATCCCCGTTGCTGAGTACCACTTTGTCGATTTTCTTTATACCTTGGGCGTGCAGAAAAGGTATCAACACTGCCGAGCCGGTATCGAAACTGGACGAATAGCGGGGGCCTGTATCGTAAACGAGGGTATGCCCGCTGGTACGGATGACCATGGCAAGCCCCTGCCCCACATCCAGCAGGTCCAGCCAGACCTCCTCCTTACCCGGTTTAACCGGCGAATGAAGAGCCAGTGGCAGGAGCATCAACAGACCAAGCCAGCGCCCCGGGATACCTGCCGGAGCCAACAGCATCAAACTCCCGGCCCCGATAAATACCCACAGCCAGGGAGAGAGTCCCGGGGTAGCCTCGAGAACCAGATTGGCCTGGGCAACCCATTCGAGCATGTCCATACCGGCACTTAGCAGCCATCCCCCCAACCTCAGCAGCGGCTCCCCAAGCGATAACGAAAACAACGACACAATCGTCGCTGTCAGGCAGAGGGGAATCACAATAAAGCTGAACAGGGGGACTGCCAGTAAATTCACCAGAGGCGCCACAAGGGGAAATTGAAACTGCCACACCAACAGGGCCGGTGCCATTCCCAGGGCAATGAGCCACTGCATCCGGCCCCACAGGAGAAGAGTACCAGCCTGGCGTACCCTGCCGGTCACACCCAGCAAGATGATGAAAACGGCCAGAAAGGACAGCCAGAAACCGGGCGACAGCACTGCGGTGGGTTCCAGGATCACAATGAACAGCATGGCCAGCGCAAAGCTCCGGGATGGACGACTCGCCCTGGACAACAGATAAGAACCCATGAAGACCCCCAGCATCAACAATGCCCGCTGCGTGGGGATCGAGAAACCGGCCAGGCCGGCATAAAAACTCCCTGCCAGCAATGCGGCGACAGCTGCCGCTTTCGGTGCGGGAATATAGAGGGGCACAAGGGGAATAAACCGCCAGATGCGGATGCCCAGATAGAAAACCAGCCCGGATACTATCCCGATGTGTAATCCAGAGATGGCAATGAGATGGTTGGTGCCGGTCAGACGAAACAGTTCCCAATGCTCCTTGCTGAGACCACTGCGATCACCGATAACCACTGCTCTGAGAAGACCGGCAGCTCTGCTGTCCTCCACCGACACATCGATCCCCATGCCAATGGTCTGCCGCAGGTTCTGGAGACCGAACATCGGGGAAGGCCCATCGATCCGATGATTGGTGCTATCCCTTCTCACATAACCACGAATACTGATACCTTTCCGATACAGCCAGCCTTCGTAGTCAAAACCTGCCGGGTTCATGAATCCATGAACCGCTTTGAGACGTGTAACGAGACGCCAGCGGTCGCCAGGGGCGAGGGATTGCTCCGTTTGATACCAACTCAGCTGAATCCTGCCGGGAGAGGGGTAACTCTTGTCGTTGAAACGTAAAGAATCAACCTCAAAATAAAACCTGAGCCCGTCACTTCTGCGTTCCGGCAGGGAATCGATCACTCCTTCGATCTGCACATCCCTCCCTTCCATGGATTCGGGAAAAGGGGCTCCGGTGGACCAATGGGCGTCTGCCAGTGCCCAGAGAAAGCCCAGCGCAAAGGCAGCCAGGGGGGTCACCCTCGGCAAACGCCAGAGACAGACGAGCAACAGGGGTATTGACAAGACCCACGGCCATGAAGGCAATTGGGCCTGAAACTGAAGCAGAACCACGCCTGCCACGAATAATAGCGTGCTTGGTATCAAAACCCGTCCCTGGGTAAATGAAGAATCATAATCCTACCACCCTGACCACTTACGTGGCTATGGGGTCTGAGTGGCAAAAACCGATTCTGCGTGGTTTAATGTTTTGTAATCTTACAGTTACATCTGACGACAGAGTAACTCTTACACTCAGCGCTGTGTGACATCAAATAAGAAATCAGACCTTGGAAAACCCAACCCCCCTGAACATTGGTCACCCCTGTTGCCATCCGGCTCACGACACAGCGCGCGCGATTTCTGAAGGAATGAATTATCGCTTGTTTTTCAATAACTTTCTTCGATATTCCTGAACATAACCGATCGAATGCCCAGGCATATCATCAAACGTTACGCGCCCGATTGCGATTCCATACGCAATCACAAGCACATGCGTATGTTCGGCAGGCTGCTCCATGACCCCGGTCTCTGGCATCTGAATCGGCGTTCCGTATCCGGGGCCTTTGCGATAGGCCTGTTCTGGGCGTGCATACCCATACCCTTCCAGATGATTGCAGCGGCAGCCATTGCGATCCCGGCCCGGGTCAATCTGCCAGTTTCGGTGGCACTGGTATGGATCAGCAACCCGGTAACCATGCCCCCCATGTTCTACTTCAACTATGTTCTGGGGAACTGGATTCTCGGACGGCCACCGCAACACTCCGGTTTCGATATAAACATGGAGTTTATCAGCGAAAGCATTGCCTACGTCTGGCAACCCCTGTACCTGGGCAGTTTTATTTGTGGTTTATGCGGTGCTCTGTTGGGCTACTGCGCGATGCGGGGGCTATGGCGTCTCCACATTGTCAGTTACATAAAAAAACGGCGCGAACGGCTCCAACGTCAGAGCTGATCTTCCAGTTTTCCATCCTGCAGCAGCAGTACCCGATCCATTCGAGAGGCCAACTGCTGATCGTGGGTCACCACGATAAAGCTGGTCCCAATCTCCCGATTGAGTTCCAGCATCAGTCCGTACACCTGCCCGGCCGTCTTCTGGTCCAGATTCCCAGTGGGCTCATCAGCCAGCACGCATCGAGGATTGGTCACCAGCGCCCGGGCGACCGCGGCCCGCTGGCGCTCTCCCCCCGACAGTTCACCAGGTTTATGTCCGATCCTTTCGGACAAACCGACCGCCTCCAGCATTCTGGCGGCCCGAACGCGGGCCTCATGGGTGCTCAAGCCGCCGATCAACAGCGGCATAGCCACATTCTCCAAGGCGGTGAATTCGGGTAACAGGTGATGAAACTGATAGACAAAACCGAGAATCCGGTTTCTCAACACCCCCCTCGCCTTCTCATTCAAGGTGCTCAGATCATTCCCACCGATCAGGACATCTCCGGTGGTCGCCCGGTCCACTCCGCCGAGACAGTGCAACAAGGTGCTTTTGCCCGATCCGGAACTGCCAACCACGGCAATACGTTCACCGGGATACACCTGCATCGTCAGCCCCTTGAGTACCTCGACGCGGAGTCTACCCTCGGTAAAAGTACGGGTCAGGTCTCTACACTCCAGAACCGGCTGCTCACTCATAACGAAGTGCCTCGGCCGGTTGAGTACGGGATGCCCGCCACGCCGGATAAAGCGTCGCCAACAGGGTGATGATGAAGGCACTGACACTGATCGTGGTCACATCGTCCCAATGGAGGTCTGAGGGTAACGCACTGATATAGTAGATGTTCGGATCCAGAAAGTTGATTCCAAAGGCCTGTTCCACCCGCTGCACCAACCCCTCCAGATTCAACGACAATGCGATGCCACCGGCAATGCCCATCACTGTGCCGGCAATCCCGATGGTCGCTCCCTGAACGATGAATATTGCCATGATAGTACCCGGAGAAGCGCCCAGCGTTCGTAAAATGGCAATGTCACTCTGTTTGTCGGTGACAACCATTACCAATGTCGAAACAATATTAAAGGCTGCTACGGCCACGATAAGAAACAGTATCAGGCCCATCATGCGTTTTTCCGTGCGCAAGGCACTGAAGAAGTTCCGATGCTGGTAGGTCCAGTCACTGATTCGGTATATGCCCGGCAGGCGATTGGCCAGTTCCCTGGAGATCCTCGGCGCATCGTATAGATCTTCCAGTTTCAACCGGATCCCGGAAACACCCCTCTTCATTTTGAGCAGCCTGGCGGCATCAGACAGATGAATCAGTGCCATCCCACTGTCGTACTCCCCCATACCCACTTCGAATACACCCAGCACTGTAAACCGCTTCAGCCTCGGCATGGCTCCTGCGGGGGTTACCCTGATTCGTGGTGTCACAACAGTCACTTTGTCATGTACCCCCACACCGAGAGTGGCAGCCAGTTCCTTACCCAGTACGATGCCGTAGCTCTTGGATTTCAACAGCTCCAGACTGCCGGCAATCATATGCTCCGAAACATCTGAAACCTGCTTCTCATACTCGGGCAGAATACCGCGCAACAGCGAACCGCTCACCCGTGAACCGTTGGTCAACATGGTTTGTGCTTCCACAAAAGGTGCCTGACCCAGGACTTCCGGGTGATCACGGGAGAGATGCATCGCTTCTTCCCAGTTGGACAGTTCGCCATCGTAAGCTGAAACAGTGGCATGAGATGTCATACCCAGGATGCGTTCACGCACCTCTTTGTGAAACCCGTTCATCACCGATAGCACAGTGATCAGTGCGACAACGCCGAGCATGATGCCAATGGTGGAAGTAAAGGAGATGAAGGAAATAAAATGATTTCGTCGTTTCGCTCGGGTATATCTCAAACCGATATAGAGGGCCAGGGGTTTGATCATGGTCGAAAAATGGGAAATGTTCCGGCGCGGCAAGATTGAGGATGTTGTATTCTATCCGAATTAACTACCGGAGGAGTCTTTTGGGATGAAATTACCAGTACAGTTTTTTCTAATCGGTGCATTGCTGTCTCTCTCAGCT
>JAAELC010000264.1 GCA_024227135.1 Gammaproteobacteria bacterium | reverse complement strand
TCCCGCAATCCCATTACCTGACCTGGCAATGACAAAGGCATCAGGCCCTGCGAGCGCCACCAACGGCGACAGTATCGTCATTTCAAACACCGTGACGAACAGGGGACTTGATTGCGATTGCGCGAGTGCGCCGTTTCCGGTCGGGGTGTATCTGTCCAAAGACTGGATGATAACCACGGAGGATACTCTGCTTGGCTCCAGACAAGTAGTTGATATGCTGTTTAGAGATGAAGAGGACAGCCAGGACACGTTCGTCATGATTCCTGACTCAATTGATTATGGTAGTTATTACTTAGGTGCCGTGGCTGATTCAACGGACGTCATTCAAGAGATGGCTGAGTACAACAACGGCCATAAGGGCAACCAGATATTCATCTCAAGGCCGTCGCCTGACCTGGTCATGCTTGCTGCATCTGGTCCGGCGAATGCCATTCATGGCCAGCAGATAACCATTTCCGACAACTTGATGAATCAGGGGCTCGATACCGGTGGGCCGTTCACGGTTGGACTTTACTTGTCCACGGACCCAATTATCACCACCGAGGATGTCCTGCTTGGCAGCAGAGAAGTCGGCCTTCTGGCTACAGGTGAAGAGACCAGCCAGGACACATTTGTCACCATCCCTGCCTCGTTGGACGGCCTATACTACGTGGGCGTTATCGCTGATTCGTACGACGCGATTGCAGAGTGGGATGAGACAAACAATGCGCTGGTTGTCAACCCTATATGGATCACATTACCTGATCCAGACCTGATAATGACCAGCGTATCAGGTCCGACGAGTGCAGCCCTGGGAGAGGAGATTGTGGTGCCACACTCGGTAGGCAATCAGGGGGCGGCGCTTGACCCGTATGACATATTTTGGGTGTATTTCTATCTGTCCACTGATGAAATCATCACCACGGATGACATAATGTTAAATGGCTTTGGATGGGGGAGTGCCACATGGGGCGGTAGCACAAGCAGCAGTGTCACAATTCCTGACTCGGTTGCCGTCGGCACTTACTATCTGGGTGCAGTGGTCGATCCGACTGACACGGTTTCAGAGTGGGATGAGACAAACAATGGGATGGCTGGAAACGCTATACAGATCACATTACCTGATCCAGACCTGATAATGACCAACGTATCAGGTCCGACGAGTGCAGCCCCGGGAGAGGAGATTGTGGTACCGCACTCGACAGGCAACCAGGGGGCGGCGCTTGCCCCGGATGACGTATTTTTGGTGTATTTCTATCTGTCCACTGATGAAATCATCACCGCGGATGACACAGTGTTGACTGGCATTGGCTGGGGGAGTGCTACGTGGGGCGGTAGCACAAGCAGCAATGTCACGATTCCTGACTCGGTTGCCGACGGTACTTACTATCTGGGCGCAGTAGTCGATCCGACTGACAGTGTTTCAGAGTGGGATGAGACAAACAATGGGATGGCTG